>JANMZP010000291.1:0-6849 GCA_031383435.1 Betaproteobacteria bacterium
GACCTGGCCCGGCACTTCGGTGGGCTGGACCGCATCGTCGCGGCCAGCGTGGAACAACTGCTGGCAGTCAACGACGTGGGCCCGGTGGTGGCGCTCAGCATCAAGACCTTCTTCGAACAGCCGCACAACCTGGAAGTCGTGAACCGGTTGCGCGACCCCGAGGGCATCCACATCCATTGGCCCGAGCACGACGGCAGGGCCGACACCACCCCCAAGCCGCTGGCCGGCAAGACGCTGGTGCTGACCGGCACGCTGCCACTGCTGACGCGCGACGAAGCCAAGGCGCTGATCGAAGCGGCCGGTGGCAAGGTGGCCGGTTCGGTGTCGAAGAAGACCCACTGCGTGGTGGCCGGCGAAGAGGCTGGCAGCAAACTCGACAAGGCGCGCGAACTGGGCGTTCCCGTGCTGGACGAGAGCGGCTTGCGCGCATTGCTGGCCGCTCCATGCGACGAACCCGCTGACCCCGCCGAACCCCCGCAAGCGGCTTGAAACCATGACCTCCCCCTACCCGTCGCCCGTGCGCCGCCTGGCTTTGCTGGGTGGTGAATCCACCGGCAAGACCACGCTGGCCCGCGCACTGGCCGAGCACCTGCACACCGCCTGGGTGCCCGAATACGGCCGCCAGCGCTGGGAAGCACTGCGCGAGACGCTGTCGGTGGACGAACTGGTGGCCGTGGCCCGTCGGCAGATCGAATGGGAAGACGAGGCGGCCGCCTTCATCGACACCCCGGGCCGTTGGCTGATCTGCGACACCACGCCGCTGACCACGCTGCAGTACTGTCTGCACGACCACGGGCACGCGCCGCCCGAACTGCACGAGATGGCCCGCCGCACCTACGACGCCGTGGTGCTGTGCGATGCCGATTTCGATTTCGTGCAGGACGGCTGCCGCCGCGACGATGGTTTCCGCAAAGCCCAGCAGGCCTGGACGCTGGCCCGCCTGCACGAGAGGGGCGTGGCCTGCCTGCGCGTGCACGGCAGCCCGACCGAGCGGGTGGACCAGGTGCTGCAGATGCTGCAGATGCTGCAGACCGCGACCCTTGAAACGACCTTGAACCTGAAGTGAGCCTGAGATGACCGTCAGAGAAATCCTGAAGATGGGCGACCCGCGCTTGCTGCGCGTGGCGCCACCCTTGCCCACCGAACAGTTCGGCACGCCTGCCTTGCAGGCGCTGATCGACGACATGTTCGAGACCATGGCCGCCGCGCAAGGTGCCGGCCTGGCCGCACCGCAGATCGGCGTCGACCTGCAAGTGGTCATCTTCGGCTACAGCAAGAACGTGCGTTATCCGGAAGCCCCACCGGTGCCGCCCACGGTGCTGATCAATCCGGTGATCACCGCGCTGGGTGACGAGCAGGTCGAAGGCTGGGAGGGCTGCCTGTCGGTGCCCGGGCTGCGCGGTGCGGTGCTGCGGCTGGCGCGCATCCGCTACAGCGGTTTCGACGCCCAGGGCCAGGCCATCGAGCGCGAAGCAGACGGCTTCCACGCCCGCGTGGTGCAGCACGAATGCGACCATTTGATCGGCCGCCTGTACCCCACGCGCATGACCGACCTGACGAAGTTCGGCTACACCAGCGTGCTGTTTCCCGACATCGACCCGCACGCCGACGACGATTGAACGGGCATCGCGTCGGCGCCGCAGGGCAGGCAGGTCACACGGCGACACAGTCCTTTACAGCGGTTTGGGTCGGCCACGGCGGGCTGCCGGCCGTTAGGCAGCCATGAACACCCTCCGCGACCGTTCGTTCAGCCCTTCTTCGGCGGCTTGGCTGCCGCGGATGTTGTTGACCTTGTGCCTGGGCCTGTGGGCCTTGGCGGGCCTGGCGCAGACCGACCCGCCCGGCCGCGTCGGCCGGCTGGCCGACGCGCGCGGCGCGGTGTCGTGGTGGGACCAGGAAACCGGCCGCTGGGCCGAAGCCGAGCGCAACCAGCCACTGACCGGCGGAGACCGCGTCAGCACCGCTGCCGGAGGCAGCGCTGAATTGCGCGTCGGATCGACCGTGCTGCGCCTGGGCGCAAGCACCGAACTCGAGGTGCTGCGCCTGGACGACGAACGGCTGGCCTTCCAGTTGCACAGCGGCAGCGTGGCGCTGCGGGTGCGCTCGCGCGAGATCGCCGACGAGATCGAGCTGGTCACCGCCGAGGTGCAACTGGCCCCGCTGAGCGCGGGCCACTTCCGGCTCGACCGCACCGACGACACCACGCAGGCCAGCAGCTGGCGCGGCGACTTGCGCATCAACGACCCGGCCGGTTTCGTGGTCACCACCGGCCAGCGCGTGTCGCTGTTCCGCGAGCGGCGCACCCAGGCCTTGCGCTTCCAGATGGGCGTGCCGGTGAACGACCGCTATGCCGAAGCGGTGCAGCGCGAGGGGCAGCGCGTGGACCAGGAAGACGAGCGCAGCGTGTCGGCACGCTATGTGTCGCCAGAAATGACCGGCGTGGAAGAGCTGGACCGCAACGGCCGCTGGGAGCAGCACCCCGAATACGGCGCGGTCTGGTTGCCGCTGACCGTGACCGCGGGTTGGGCACCCTACAGCGATGGCCGCTGGACCTGGGTGCAGCCCTGGGGCTGGACCTGGGTGGACAACGCCCGTTGGGGCTTCGCGCCCTTCCACTACGGCCGCTGGGCCTATTGGCGCAACGCCTGGTGCTGGGTGCCGGGCGCCTATGTCGCGCGGCCGGTCTACGCACCGGCCCTGGTGGCCTGGGCCGGCGGCCGGCCGGGCAATGGCGTGCGCATCGGCGTGCGTATCACCGGGCCGTCCATCGGTTGGCTGCCGCTGGCGCCGCGCGATGTCTACGTGCCGCACCACAGGGTGACCCCGGGCTACCGCGAGCGCGTCAACCCGGTTCGCGATCAACGGGATTTCCGAGATCAGCGTGATCAACGGGATCAACGAGATCACCGCGATCAGCGCAATCAACGGGACCAGCGCCCTGAGCGCGAAGGGCCGGTGGTGCGGGGCAACCCGGGCTTGCCGCAGACCGCACCGCTGCCGCCGCAACGGGTTGAGCCGCCGCGCCAGACCGGTGGGCGCGAGGAGCGCGAGGGCCGTGATGGGCGTGATGGGCGTGACGGGCGCGAAGACCGCAACCCGCGCGGCCCGACACCGACACCGGCCGCAGTGGCGGTGCCGGCTGGACCGGTCGGCCCGCCGGTGTCGCGCGCGCAGCCTGCGGTGCAGCCTGCGCCTCAGCCTGCACCGCCGCCCGCGGCGCAGCCCGCCCCGCCGCCCTCTCCCCGGGCTGCACCGCCCGCGCCAACCCCGGCGCAAGTGGGGCCGCCTGCACCCGCGGCAGCGGTGCCCAAGCCGGCCGTGCAGCGGCAGCGCGAAGCCGAACCCGAGCGGCCGCGTGACCGCCGGTCCAACGACCGCGAGAACGAAAAATAGCCGGCGGCCGCCCACTCGGGGCTGTCTGCGCACCACGCGCTGGACAGGTCCCTGGCGGCTGTCGCTCCTAACGCGGCAGCGGCAGCAGCGGCTTCAGCGCCGGCCAGACGTTGTCCAGCATGCGCGGGTGGGCGGCGGCCTTGGGGTGGATGCGGTCGGGCTGGAACAGCGCGTCGGCGTTGGGCACATCGGCCACACCGGCGAGCAGGAAGGGCACCAGGGCGGCCTGGCGGGCGCGGGCCACGCTGGCGAACAGCCGCGCGAAGTCTTCGCCATATTGCCGGCCGTAGTTCGGCGGCACGGCCATGCCGACGATCAGCACCTTGGCACCGGCGGCCTGCGCGGCGCGCGTCATGGCGTCCAGGTTGGCCTGCGTGGTGGGCAAGGGCAGGCCGCGCAGCGCGTCGTTGCCACCCAGTTCGATGACCACGGTCTGCGGTTTGTGCTGCGCCAGCAAGGCGGGCAGGCGCGAGCGCCCGCCCGAGGTGGTGTCGCCGCTGATGCTGGCGTTGACCACCTTCACCTGACGCTGCTCCTGCACCAGCCGGGCTTCCAGCAGCGCCACCCAACCCGCGCCGCGCGCCAGGCCGTATTCGGCCGACAGGCTGTCGCCCACCACCAGCAGGGTGGGGGTGGCTGGCGGGCGTGTGGCTGGCGACCGGTTGGCCGACGGGCCCTGGGCCGCTGCGGGCATCGCCAGCGCTGCCGTGGCAGCCAGCAGCAGCACGCTAAAGTGCACGGCACCCGCGCGCCGCGTGACGGCCCGCGCACAACCCGCATACACAGAAACGGTCTCGATGTCAGAACCTCTCATGGACGTCCAGCAAGTCAGCAAGCGGGTGGTGGATTCCACCGGCACCCTGACCATACTGCACGAGATTTCTTTCCAGCTGCAGGCCCGGGCCTCGGTGGCCATCGTCGGCGCTTCGGGTTCGGGCAAAAGCACGCTGCTGTCCATCCTGGCCGGGCTGGATGTGCCCAGCAGCGGCACGGTCATCGTGGCCGGGCAAGACCTCTTCAAGCTGGACGAAGACGCCCGCGCCGGGCTGCGCGCGCAGCAGATGGGCTTTGTCTTCCAGAGCTTCCAGTTGCTGGGCAATTTGACGGCGCTGGAAAACGTGATGCTGCCGCTGGAACTGATGGGCCGCAAAGACGCGCGCGACGCTGCCACAGCCATGCTCCAGCGGGTGGGCCTGGGCGAGCGGCTGGGCCACTACCCCAAGGTGCTGTCAGGCGGTGAACAGCAGCGCGTGGCGCTGGCCCGTGCCTTCGTGGTGCGGCCCGCCTTGCTTCTCGCCGACGAGCCCACCGGCAGCCTGGACTTCGCCACCGGCGAGACCGTGATGGCGCTGATGTTCGAGCTCAACCGCGAGGCCGGCACGACGCTGGTGCTGGTCACCCACGACCGCACGATTGCGGCGCGCTGCGACCGTCAACTGGTCATCGAAGCCGGGCGCTTGTTGCTGCCGACTTGACAAAGCTTCCCGCTGCGGGACCGGCTCCGCCGGACCGCTAGCGGACGGCCCCCCTGGGGGCTAGCGAGCGGCAGCGAGCTTGGGGGCACCAGTTCACGCGGTGACCAGCGCCGCCAGGCGGTCCAGCGGCAGCCTGTGCTGCACGCTGCTTTCACCCACCACGCTGTGGATGGCGTGGGCCTTGTCGGTGGTTTCCTGGCGCATGGGCTGAACCAGGGGCAGGCCACTGGCGGAGGTCAGGCAGACCACCACGGGGGCGGTGATGGTGCCGCCGCGTTGCACCACGATGCCGGTTTCACCCGAGACCAGGCGAACGAAGCAACCCGGCGGGTAGATGCCGAATTCCTTGACCAGTGCGGCCGTCATCGGGTGCCCGGGGTCTTGCATGAACATGTGGCGGCCGGCGATGTCGGCGGCCATCGAGTCGCGCGACGAGCGGCTGGCCAGCTTGCTGGTGTAGAGGTCGGCACGCCGTGCCAGTGAAGCCAACTCACCGATTTCGGTGGTGCCGCTGGGGTAGCCCAGGCCGTCTTCCTGTTCGTGGTGTTGCAGCACCGCCTGCAGCCAGGCTTCGTCGGTCACGCCCGACTTTTCCAGCATGCGCACGCTGCGCATCGGATGGCTGCGCAGTTCGCCGCGTTGTTCGGGCGTGGGCGGCGTCATCTGGTGCGACAACTGGCCCTGCAGCTCCATCATCGACAGGTTCATCGTCAGCGCCACCTTGAACAGGCGTTCGCACTGCGGGCTGTCCCAGCCCAGGCGCTGGGCCACCAGGTAGCTGGTGATGGCCGACTGCAGCGAGCGCTGCGCACCATAGGCCACGTCGGCCGTGCTGCCCTGGCGCAGCACCTGGAAGATCGCCAGGTCGGGGTCGCGCTCGATCAGCGCCTGCACCGGGCCGGCCGCTTCGTCCAGCACCGCCGTGAAGGTTTCGCCTTGCGGCGACAGCAGCGTCTGCGAAACGCGGGTCAGGCAGCGCGACCACAGCCCCGGCAGGGCCGCGCGCGGGGCCTTCAGGATCTCGTCGCGGGCCGATTGCAGTTCGGCCAGGTCGACCAGCGCGCCGCGCTTGAACAGCGCCGCGAGCTGGTCGTGCGAATCGACCTGTTGGCCGCGCGCCAACAGCAGCGTCTTGTCGGCGTCGCGCACGTTGAACGGCAAAGGCGAGCCCAGGCGGATACGGTGCTTGACGGTCGAGAGTTCGGCAAATTGCATGGGCTACTTCTCTTGCGCAGGAGGCCCACAGACTGGGCCGGTAGCTGGATTTCGGCCGATCACATCTGAACTTGACGGTGCCGTCTGCGGGTAGGGCCCGGTGCGGTGGTGGCATGGGGCACCCTTAAGCTCTTGGCATGAAGCCGTGCACACCGCAAGACCAGCCGCCGGGCCAGCCGCCTGTCCAGCCAGAAGGCGACCGACAAGGTGCCCCGCAAGCCGACGGCCATGCCGCGTTGCACGCCGACTTCCGCTGGCAGGTGCCGGCGCAGTTCAACATCGCACAGGTCTGCTGCACGCGGTGGGCTGGCCGGCCGGCCACCGCCCGCCGCGTGGCCATCGCCTGGGAACGCGAAGACGGCCGCAGCGGCAAGTTGACGTACGCGCAGTTGCAGGCGCAGGCCGACCGCCTGAGCCACGGGCTGCCCCGCCTGGGTGTGCAGCGCGGTGACGTGGTGGCGCTGGTCATGCCGCAGCGGCCCGAGACGGCGGTGGCGCACATGGCGCTGTACCAGCTGGGCGCGGTGGCCATGCCGCTGTCGATGCTGTTCGGCCCCGAGGCCCTGGTCTACCGCTTGCAGGACAGCCGCGCCGTCTGGGCCCTGGCCGACGAAAGCGCCATCCACAACATCAGCGCCGTGCGCGCGGATTGCCCGGTCTTGCGCGGCGTGGTGGCCGTGGGCGACGCGGCGGGCGAGGGCGATCTGGACTGGGCTGACGCCCTGGCCGGCAGCGGCCAGCGCTTCGACGCCGTGGACACCCGCGC
>JANMZP010000092.1:0-12951 GCA_031383435.1 Betaproteobacteria bacterium
ACGTGCAATCTGCACCGCGGCGTGCTTCATCTCGGGCTGGCCGGACTGCGGACACAGCACGGGTGAGGCCAGCGTGTTGACGCCGTCGCGCAGGAATTCGCTGCCCCAGTGCATGGCGATGTAGGCCTGCGTCGGCGCCACGGTGTCGGTGCTTCGGGCCGGCAGCACCAGGCTGCCGCGGCGCGAGCGCACGGTGACGAGGTCGCCATCGACCAAGCGCAGGCGCGCGAGGTCCTGCGGGTGCAGGTCGACGCCCGGTTCGGGCATGTGGCCGAACAGGCGGCCCAGCGTGCCGGTGCGCGACATGCCGTGCCACTGGTCGCGCAGGCGGCCGGTGTTCAGCGCGAAGGGGAAGCGCGCGTCGCGCGGTTCGGCGACAGGTTTGTAGGCCGCTGCTGCGAAGCGTGCGCGGCCGTTGGCGGTGGGGAAGAAGCCGTCGGCGTACAGCCGTTCCTGGCCCTGCGCTGCGCCTGCTGGGTAGGGCCAGCACTGCGGGCCCTCGTCCAGCTTGGCCCAGCTCAGGCCGGTGATGTCGAGGTCGCGGCCGCGTGTGCTTTCGCGGTGTTCATTCCAGATCGATTCGACATCGGCATACGGAAACAGCGTCGGTGCTGCGGGCCGCAGGCGTGCTTCAACGCGCTGGGCGAAATCGCAGACGATGGCCCAGTCGGCCCGCGCCTGGCCCGGCGCCGGCACCGCGGCGCGCACGCGGCTGATCCGCCGTTCGCTGTTGGTGACGGTGCCTTCTTTCTCGCCCCAGCTGCTGGCCGGCAGCAGCAGGTGCGCGTGGCGGCCGGTGGCCGTGCCGGCAAAGGCTTCCTGCAGCACGACAAATTCGGCGCGCTCCAGAGCGCGCTTCACCGTGGCCTGGTCGGGCAGGCTTTGCGCGGGGTTGGTGCAGACTATCCACAGCGCCTTGATCTCGCCGTCGGCAGCGGCCTGGAACATCTCCACGGCCGTCTTGCCGGGCTTGGCCGGTACGTCGGGCAAGCCCCACAAACGCGCCACTTCGGCCCGGTGTTCGGCATTGCCCAGGTCGCGGTGGGCCGACAGCAAGTTGGCCATGCCGCCCACTTCCCGCCCGCCCATGGCATTGGGTTGGCCGGTCAGCGAAAACGGCCCGGCACCGGGTTTGCCGATCTGACCCGTGGCCAGGTGCAGGTTGATCAGCGCAGCGTTCTTCGCTGTGCCGCTGCTGCTCTGGTTCAGACCTTGGCAGTACAGCGACAGCGTGGCCGCCGACTCACCCCACCAGCGCGCGGCCTGCACGATGGCCTCTTCCTGCAAGCCGGTGATGCGCGCCGTCACGGCGGGCGTGCAGTCGCGCACGATGGCCTTCAGCGCCTCGAAACCCTCGGTGTGCGCAGCGATGTAGGCGGTGTCGATGTGGCCGTCCCACAGCAGCAGGTGCAGCAGGCCGTTGAACAGCGCCACGTCGGTGCCGGGCAGCAGCGGCAGGTGCAGGTCGGCCTGCTCGGCGGTCTCGGTGCGGCGCGGGTCGACGACGATGATCTTCATGGCCGGGTTGGCCTTGCGCGCGTCCTCGATGCGCCGGTACAGCACCGGGTGGGCCCAGGCCGCGTTGCTGCCGGTGATGAACAGCAACTGCGCGTGGTTGACGTCGTCGTAGCAGGTCGGTGGCGCGTCGGCGCCCAGGGTCAGCTTGTAGCCCGCAACGGCGCTGCTCATGCACAAACGCGAATTGGTGTCGACGTTGTTGGTGCCGAACAGGCCCTTGGCCAGCTTGTTGAAGACGTAGTAATCCTCGGTCAGCAATTGGCCCGAGATGTAGAAACCGATGGCGTCGGGGCCGTGTTCGCGCGTGATGGCGCAGAAGCGGTCGGCCGCCGTGTCCAGCGCCATGTCCCAGGTCACAGGCTCGCCCAGCAGTTGGGGCGCGCGCAGGCGCTGGAGCAGTGTGATGGACGCGCTGGCCGTCAGGTGCAGCGTTTGGCCTTTGGTGCACAGTCGACCGAAATTCGCCGGGTGCTCGGGGTCGCCGCGCACGCCGGTGATCTGCGTGCCGTCGCTTTCGATCAGCACGCCGCAGCCGACGCCGCAGTAGGGGCAGGTGGAACGGGTCTCTTTCACGCTGCAGCCGTGTCGCCGTGCAGGGCGCGCGTGGCCAGTTCGTCGGTGTCCAGGAAAACCTCGCCGTCGTTCACCTGGATGCTGAAGCGCGCCGTGCAGCCTGCGTCGGGCGCACGGGCTTCACCGGTGGCCAGACCGATGGTCCAGTTGTGCAGAGGGCAGGCCACGCTGGCGCCGAAGACGATGCCCTGGCTCAGCGGGCCGCCCTTGTGGGGGCAGCGGTCGAGCCGGGCGAAAACCTGGTCTGCGTTGCGAAAAACGGCCACCTCAGGGCCATTGGTGCGGGCCACGCGGCGCGCGCCCAACACGGGAATGTCGTCAACCTTGCAGATGCGGGTCCAGTTCGCCATCACACCGCTCCCACCGCCGCCACCGGGTTGAACTGCCGCGTGTCCACTCGGGCATTGTCAAATTCGGACCACGGGTCGGGTTCGCCATCCAGACTGAATTGCAGTTTGGCCCACAGCGCCTGGCGGCCTTCGTGGTCGTCGAGAATTTTCTTCTTCACGTAGTCCAGACCCACCCGGTTGACGTAATGCACCGTGCGTTCCAGGTACCAGCCTTCTTCGCGATAAAGCTGGCAGAAGGCCCCGGTGTATTCCAGCACCTCTTCGGCCGTCTTCAACTTGGTGAAGAAGTGCGCCACCTCGGTCTTGATGCCGCCGTTGCCGGCCACAACCATCTCCCAGCCGCTGTCCACGCCGATGATGCCGACGTCCTTGATGCCGGCCTCGGCGCAATTGCGCGGGCAGCCGCTGACCGCGAACTTCACCTTGTGCGGCGCGTACATGCGCCACATCGCGCGCTCCAGGTCTTTGCCCATCTGCGTGCTGTCCTGCGTGCCGAAGCGGCACCACTCGGAACCCACGCAGGTCTTCACCGTGCGCAGCGCCTTGGCGTAGGCGTGGCCGCTCGGCATGCCGATGTCCTGCCACACCGCCTGCAGGTCTTCTTTCTTCACGCCCAGCAGGTCGATGCGCTGCCCGCCGGTGACCTTCACCGTGGGAATGTTGTACTTGTCCACCGCGTCGGCGATGCGGCGCAATTCGCTGGATGTGGTTTCGCCGCCCCACATGCGCGGAATGACGGAATAGCTGCCGTCTTTCTGGATGTTGGCGTGGCTGCGTTCGTTGATGTAACGGCTTTGCGGATCGTCCAGCGCCTCTTTCGGCCAACTGCTGATCAGGTAGTAATTCACCGCCGGGCGGCAACTGCTGCAACCGTTGGGCGTGCGCCAGCCGAGGTGGCGGTACACGCTGTCTATCGTCAGCAAATGCGCTTTGCGGATGGCCTCGCGTGTGTCTTCGTGGCTGGCATCGGTGCAGCCGCACATCGCCGTCTTCGTGGGCGCTTTCGAATAGTCACCACCGGCGGTGAACATCAGCAATTGCTCGACCAGGCCCGTGCAGGCACCGCAACTGGCGCTGGCCTTGGTGTGCTTGCGCACCTCGTCCAGCGTGAACAGGCCTTTTTCCTTGATGGCCTTGCAGATGCTGCCTTTGGTCACACCATTGCAGCCGCAGACTTCGTCGCTGTCGGCCATGGCCGCCGCTTTGCTGTGGCCCTGGTGGCCGACGTCGCCGATGTTGCTTTCGCCAAACATCAGCTTGTCGCGGATGTCGTTGATGCTGCGGCCCTCGCGCAGCAGTTTGAAGTACCAGCTGCCGTCCACCGTGTCGCCGTACAGGCAGGCACCGATCAGTTTGTCGCCCTGGATGACCAACTTCTTGTAGACGCCGGCGTAGGGGTCCGACAGCACGATTTCCTCGGTGCCTTCGCCACCGGTGAAGTCCCCCGCGCTGAACAGGTCGATGCCCGTGACTTTCAATTTCGTGCTGGTCAGGCTGCCCCCATAGCGCCCGATGCCGAATTGCGCCAGGTGCGTCGCGCACACCTTGCCTTGTTCGAAGAGCGGCGCCACCAAGCCGTAGGCAATGCCGCGGTGGGCGGCGCATTCGCCCACCGCGTAAATGCGCGGGTCGGTGATGGTCTGCAGCGTGTCGTTGACCACGATGCCGCGGTTGCAATGCAGGCCGGCCTGCTCAGCCAGCGCGGTGTTCGGGCGTATGCCGGCGGCCATCACCACCAGGTCGGCCGGGACTTCCTGGCCGTCCTTGAAACGCACCGTCATCACCCGCCCTGCCGTGTCGGGAATCAGCGCCTCCGTTTGCGCACCCATGCGGAATGTCAGGCCGCGCTCTTCCAGTGATTTCTGCAGCAGTTTGCCGGCCACTTCGTCGAGCTGGCGCTCCATCAGCCACGGCTGGATGTGCACCACGGTGACTTGCATGCCGCGCAGCATCAAGCCGTTGGCCGCTTCCAGCCCCAGCAGGCCGCCGCCGATGACGACGGCATGTTTGAATTTCGCGGCCGTGTCGATCATCGTCAGCGTGTCGGCGATGTCGCGGTAGGCGATCACGCCCTGCAGGTCCTTGCCCGGCACCGGCAGGATGAAAGGCGTGGAACCGGTGGCGATCAGCAGGCGGTCGTATTCGGCCGATGTCTCGCCGCCGATGCCGTCACGGGCCACGACACGGCGCTTCACGCGATCGATTTCGGTGACGTTCTTGTTCAGGTGCAGCGTGATGCCCTGGTCGGCGTACCAGCTCAGCGGGTTCAGCACGATCTGCTCAATCGTCTGCTCGCCGGCCAGCACCGGGCTCAGCAAGATGCGGTTGTAGTTCGGGTGCGGTTCGGCGCCGAAGACGGTGATGTCGTAAAGATCGGGCGCGATCTTCAGCAGTTCTTCCAGCGCACGGACCCCGGCCATGCCGTTGCCGATCAGAACCAAACGTGACTTTTTCATGGCGTTTCCTCCGTGCGGACAGGCAGGGCACCCGACGCCGGACAGGCCGGCTGGGTCGGGGCAGGGTCTGCGCACGTCGCTGTGCACGGGGTGCGGCCGCTTCAACGGCCTGCGCCTGGACGCGGCGCGTCGTCGCGCCACACCGTCAGGGTTAGCAGAAACCATGCCCGTGCCTGCGGGACTGCCCACCCCGCAAACACGGGGTCAAATTGGGGCCGAAACGGCCGAAGACGCTTGATAACGCCCGGTCGCGCCACCAAGATAGGGCGTCGGCCGCAGAATGGTGCAGTCTCCGAGAGGACCCTTCGGTGCAGAGCGAGCCAGCCACGACCCCCCCGCCAGATTCCCTGCCTGAACGCGCCAACATGCCGCCCTTGGCCGGTGCTGAAATGCAAACGCTGATGGCCACGTTGTTGCCCGCCGTGCTGCAAGGCAGCGGTGATCTGCTGGCCGTGAAGGACACGCAGGCCCAGCGTTACGTGCATGTCAACGACGCCATGGCGGCTTTCCTGCGGCGGCCCGCCGATGAGGTGCTGGGCCGCACCGATGCGGAAATCTTCGAGCCGGTCTTGGCCGCAGCCATGCGCGCGGCCGAGCAGACGGCCATGGCGCAAGGCGCACCGTTGACGACCGAGCAGCGTTTCGAATGGGCTGGCAGCCGGCACGAGTTTTCGGTGCTGCGTGTGGTCAGCCCCGCCGACGCTGCGGGCCGGCGCTTCCTGTCCACGGTCTGGACCGACCTGGCCGCCAAACACCAGCGCGACGGGCAGTTGCGGCTGGCGCTGGAGCAGATCGAACAGCAGCAGCGCGCCAATGAAGCGTTGCGCCTTGAACTGTCGGACCAGGCCCTGCGCGACCCCATCACCGGCCTGTACCGGCGCGCCCACTTTGAAGACCAGTTGCGCCGCGAAGTCGATCTGTCGACCCGTGAGCACCGGGAGTTCGCCATCGTCTTCATCGAGATCGACCCGCCGCCGGCCAAGGTGCAAGCGCTGGGTGACGCCGGTGAACGCAGCCTTCTGGAAGCGGTGGGCCGTTTGCTGCGCAGTGGCACCCGGGCGATGGACGCGTCATGCCGCCATGGCGAGCGGCGTTTCGCCGTGCTGCTGTCGGGCGTGGGTCTGGCCACCGCGCACGCCCGCATGGAAGGCCTGCGCCGCAAGTGCGCGACCCAGATCGTGGTGCACGAGGGGCAAGAATTCGCCTTCAGCGTGGCCGTGGGCGTGGCCAGTTTCCCGCACACTGCGCAGACGCATGAAGCGCTGATCGAAGCCTGCACGGCTGCATTGGCCGAAGCCCAGCGCCGCGGCGGCAACCAGGTCACGCTGGCGGCCATCCGCTTCGACGCAGAACCCACCGGCCGTTGAGCGGCCGGGCGTCTCAGTCGCCCAGCAAAGCCAGCACCGCCTGCCACTCAACCGCCGTCACCGGTGTGATCGACAAGCGGTTGCCCCGGCGCAGCACCTGCAGGCTGGCCAGTTGTGGCGCGGCGCGCAATTCGGCCAATGACAGCAGGCGCGTCTGGCGTTCCAGGCGCACATCGATCTGCAGCCAGCGCGGCGCGGCCGGGTCGGACTTGGCGTCGAAGTAAGGGCTGGCGGGGTCGAACTGCGTGGCGTCGGTGGCCAGGCCACCCGCGATGCGGGCCAGGCCGGCGACACCGGGTTGCGGACACGACGAGTGGTAGAACAAGACGCCATCACCGGGCTGCATGGCGTCGCGCATGAAATTGCGGGCCTGGTGGTTGCGCACGCCGGTCCACGGCAAGGTCTGTTGCGGCGCGCGGGCCAGGTCGTCGATGGACGCCTCGGCGGGTTCACTCTTCATCAGCCAGTAAGCAGTCATGGCGGGCGCAGCGGAAGAACGACGGGCGGCCGCGAGGCAGCGGGCAGGGGTGCAACGAAAGGGTGTCCGCCGTGGGCCGTGAACCCGGTGCCTGAACCAAGGGGGAGTTCAGGTGGGCGAGGTCAGCCTGGCTTCGGGTTCATCTGACGCGAGACGCTCACACCAACCAGGCGATGTTCCAAGCCCTTGGTCATAGACCATCGGCTCAAGGACATAAAAGGCTCAACAACTCACAGCGGACGACTTCATTCTAGGCCTGCAAAGACGTCTGCGCAGTGCGCCGCAAGTCACAAAAGTTGGCCGTCGTCACCCAGCGCGTTGTCGATGCGGCGCAGCAGCGCGTCGAGGTCGACATCGGATGCTGCCGGGGCTGCGCTGCCGGGGCTGGGCGTTGCGGCGGCGGCCTGTGATGCGGTGCCCCGCTCGGCCAACTGGTAGGCCACATTCAGCGCCGCCAACACCGCGATGCGTTCGCGCGCCTTGACCTTGCCGGCCTCGCGGATGGTGGTCATTTCCTTGTCCACACTGGCCACGGCGGCGTCCAGCAGGGCCTCGCCGCCTTCGGGGCAACCCAGCATGTAGACCTGGCCGAGGATGGAGACTTCGACCTGCTTCATGGCGTGTTTCCGGGTGCACCTTGCGCTGCAGGCCCGCCGTCGGCCGGAATGCGTTCGAGCAGCGCGTCGATGCGCGCGCGCGCGGCGGCCAGGCGCGAGCGCAGGCTGTCGCGCTCGGCCGAAACGGCCGTGAGTTGTTGTTCGATCAGCGCACTGGTGCGCTTGAGTTCCTGGTGCCGCAACACCAGGCGGTCCACCCGTTCAGCGAGGTCTTCGAGCTTGGCCATTCAGCGCTTCTCCCGTACCGGGTTCATTGTAGAAGCGCCTTCGTCGCACCAGGCGCGAACGGCGCATTCGTTGCAGCGCGGGCTGCGTGCCAGGCACAGGTAGCGGCCGTGCAGGATCAGCCAGTGGTGGGCGTCCACCCTGTACTTCGCCGGGATGCGTTTCAGCAGCTTCAGCTCGACTTCCAGCGGGTTGCGCCCCGGCGCCAGGCCGGTGCGGTTGCTGACCCGGAAGACGTGCGTGTCGACGGCCATCGTGGCCTCGCCGAAGGCCACATTGAGCACCACGTTGGCGGTCTTGCGGCCCACACCGGGCAGGGCTTCCAGCGCCGTGCGTGAACGCGGCACCTGGCCGCCGTGCTGGTCCACCAGGATGCGGCAGGTGGCAACCAGGTTCGTCGCCTTGTTGCGGAACAGGCCGATGGTGCGGATCAGTTCCGTCACGTTCTCGACACCCAGGTCGAGCATCTTCTGCGGCGTGGGTGCCAGCGCAAACAAACGTTTGGTGGCCTTGTTGACGCCGACGTCGGTGGCCTGCGCCGACAGCAGCACGGCGGCCAGCAGTTCGAAGACGCTGGTGTATTGCAATTCGGTTTGCGGACGGGGGTTGGCGGCGGCCAGCGTGGCGAAGAAATGCTCGATGGCTTCAGCCTTCATCGCTGTCTTTCGCAGGGGCGTTCAGGTCGGCGGCCTTGCGCGCGGCGGCGCGCTGCAAGGCGGCCTCGATGACTGCGCGCTTGGCGGCCAGCGTGTCGGGGTCGGTGTGCTGGCTGTGGCCGGCCAGATCGGCCAGCTTGGCCTGTGCCTTGGCGGCCAGGCGTTCGTCGTTCTCACGCCCGTCGCGTTCGATGCGGATGCGGTGGAAGGCGTAGCGCCCGCGGGCCTCGGCGGCCTGTGGCGCGCTCCAGGCGTCCCAGCCGGTTTTCGGCGCGGTCACCGGCACCATCGCAATGCAGTCCACCGGGCAGACCGGCACGCACAGTTCGCAGCCCGTGCACTGTGCGCCGACGATGGTGTGCATGACCTTCGATGCGCCGACGATGCAGTCCACCGGGCAAGCCTTGATGCACAGGGTGCAGCCGATGCACCAGTCCTCGTCGATCAGGGCCACGGCGCGCGGGCCTTCGCTGCCGTGCGCGGGGTCCAGGGCCTGAACCGGGCAGCCGGTGAGAGCGGCCAGCCTGACGATGCCCTCGGCACCGCCGGGCGGGCAGCGGTTGATGGCCACTTCGCCCGCCGCCATGGCCACCGCATAGCTGTGGCAGTCGGGGTAGCCGCAGCGCGTGCACTGGGTCTGCGGCAGGGCGTCGTTCAGCGCTTCGGCGAGGGCGGCGCGTTCGGTCGGGGCAAGGGCGGTGGCGGTCACCGCCCGGATTATCGGCCGCGCGCCTTGGGTGCCGCTTTGACGGGTGCCGTGATGGACGTGACGTTGTCGGCCACGGCTTGCTGGCCGACATTGAATTGCTGGATGAAGGCCTTGACTTCCGGATAAACCTTCTCGCGCCAGCGGCGGCCCGAGAAGATGCCGTAGTGGCCCGCACCCACTGCGTCGTAGTGGAAAGCGCGTGAAGCCGGGATGCCTTCACACAGGCTGTGCGCGGCCTGGGTCTGGCCGGCGCCCGAGATGTCGTCCAGTTCGCCTTCGATGGTCAGCAGCGCGGTGCCGGTGATGTCCTGTGGCCGCACCGGCTCGCCCTTGACAACCCAGGTGCCGTTGACCAGCGCGAAGTCCTGGAACACGGTCTTGATGGTGTCCAGGTAGTACTCGGCGGGCATGTCCAGCACGGCGTTGTATTCGTCGTAGAACTGGCGGTGCGAATCGGCGCTTTCGTCGTCGCCCTTGATCAGGTCCTGGAAGTAGTCGTAGTGGCTGGTGGCATGGCGGTCGGGGTTCATGGCCACGAACCCGGTGTGCTGCAGGAAGCCCGGGTAGACGGAGCGGCCGGCGCCGGGGAAGTTCTGCGGCACGCGGAAGATCACGTTGTTCTCGAACCAGGAATACGGCTTGTTGGTGGCCAGGTTGTTGACCGACGTGGGGCTCAAGCGGGCGTCGATCGGGCCGCCCATCATGGTCATCGTCAGCGGCGTGGTCTCACCACGGCTGGCCATCAGCGACACCGCGGCCAGCACCGGCACCGTCGGCTGGCAGACGCTGATGACATGCACATTCGGACCGATGAAGCGGATGAAGTCCTGCACATACTCGACGTAGTCGTCGAGGTGGAACGCACCTTGGGCAAGCGGCACCATGCGGGCGTCTGTCCAGTCGGTGATGAAGACCTTGTGGTCTTGCAGCAAGGCCTTGACGGTGTCGCGCAGCAGGGTGGAATGGTGGCCCGACAAGGGTGCCACGACCAGCACCGTGGGCTGGCCCTTCATCAGGTCCAGCGCCTTGGGGTTGTCGGTGAAGCGCTTGAAGCGCAGCAGGCGGCAGAAGGGCTTGGTCAGCGCCACCTGCTCTTGCACGGCGATGTCGACGCCGCCGACCTGGGCCGAGTTGATATCGAAGCGCGGCTTTTCGTATTCCTTGGCCAGCCGGTGCATCAGGTCCAGGCCAGCCGACACGCGCTGCGCCATCGGCGTGTGCGAGAAGGCCGACAGCGGGTGGCTGTACAGCTTGGAAGTGGCCGAGGCGAATTCCGAGAAGGGTGCCATCAAGGCGCGCTGGGCTTCGTAGATCTGGTAAAGCATGGACCGTCTCCGTTGGGGATCGTTCAGACCCGAAGCGCCCGTTGGCGCTGCTTGCTGTCCTTACGTCAAATGTAGCGCTATTTTTGCTGCACCGCAGCAATTTAGAAGGACCGAACCAGCAATCCTGCGCCGTGCGCCGTTCGCTGATGCTGCGAACAGCGCGACGGAGGCGGTGTTGTTCGCGCCAGCCCGTCACATCACGGCGCGAGCGATCACATAACCCCATCACATCGCCGCATCACATCACTTGGGCAATGGCCGCCGCAACCGCCTCGATATTGCCGCCGTTGATCGCCGCCACGCAGATGCGGCCGCTGTCCACGCCGTAGATGCCGAATTCGCTGCGCAGGCGCTGCATCTGCTCTTTAGACAAACCCGAGTAGCTGAACATGCCCACTTGCGTGGTGATGTAGGACAGGTCGCCCTGCACGCCGGCCGCCGCCAGCTTGTCGACCAGCGCGTGGCGCATGGCCTTGATGCGCTCGCGCATGCCGCCCAGTTCTTCTTCCCACATCGCGCGCAGCGCCGGCGTGGTCAGCACGGTGGCCACGATCTGGGCACCGAAGGTCGGCGGGTTGCTGTAGTTGGTGCGGATGACGATCTTCAGCTGCGACAGCACGCGGCCGGCTTCCTCGGCGCTGCTGCAGACCACGCTGAGTGCACCGACGCGCTCGCCGTAGAGCGAGAAGCTCTTGCTGAAGGAGGTGGAGACAAAGAACTGCATCCCGGTGGCCCGGAAGCACTGCACGGCCGCGCCGTCTTCGACGATGCCGGTGCCAAAGCCCTGGTAGGCCATGTCGAGGAAGGGCACCAGGCCAGCAGCGGCACAGGTGGCGGCGACCTGTTCCCACTGTGCGGCCGACAGGTCGCAACCCGTCGGGTTGTGGCAGCAGGCGTGCAGCACCGCCACGGTGCCTGGCGCGGCGGCCTTCAGCGTGGACAGCATCGCGTCGAAGCGGATGCCGCGGGTGGCGGCGTCGTAGTAGGGGTAGCTCTGGACGTCGAAGCCGGCCTGCAGGAAGAGCGCGCGGTGGTTTTCCCAGCTCGGGTCGCTGATCAGCACCGTCGCCACGTCGGAACCCGGCCGCAGCTTCTTCAGGAAGTCGGCACCGACCTTCAGGCCGCCCGTGCCGCCCAGGGCCTGGATGGTGGCGACGCGGCCGGCCTTGACGACATCAGTGTCAGCACCGAAGACCAGGCCTTGCACGGCCTTGTCGTAGGCGGCAATGCCATCGATGGGCAGATAGCCCTTGGCCTTGGGTGTCTCGAGCAACTGCTTTTCGGCGGCGGCCACGCAGCGCAGCACCGGCAGCCTGCCGTTGGCGTCGAAATACACGCCCACGCCCAGGTTGACCTTGGCCGGGTTGGTGTCGGCGTTGAACTGCTCGTTCAGGCCGAGGATGGGGTCACGCGGGGCCATTTCAACGGCGGCGAAGAGGGAGGCTGAAGACATGGCGGTATTCCTGAGGGCGGTGTGTCGGGCGTGCGTGCCGCCCGTGACGGACAGGACGGGCGGGCTGCGCTACGCTCGTGGGTTGTCCGGTGCACGCGAGGCGCGCGCCGGAGTCGACCGATTCTAAATGTCCGCTTCCAGGTGAATTCCCATGAACGCGCTCGCTGAAGCTGCCTCTGCATCCGACACGCCTTCCGACCTGGGTCCGGGCGAGTTCGTGAGCTTTCCCGATTCGCCCTTCCAGCTTTTCCAGCAGTTCGAGCCCGGCGGCGACCAGCCGGCGGCCATCGACAAGCTGGTCGAAGGCATCCAGGACGGCCTGCAGTACCAGACCCTGCTGGGCGTGACCGGTTCGGGCAAGACCTTCACGATGGCCAATGTCATCGCCCGCATGGGCCGGCCGGCCATCGTCTTCGCACCCAACAAGACGCTGGCCGCGCAGCTGTACAGCGAGTTCCGCGATTTCTTTCCGAAGAACGCCGTCGAGTACTTCGTCAGCTACTACGACTACTACCAGCCCGAGGCCTACGTGCCGCAGCGCGACCTGTTCATCGAGAAGGACAGCGCGATCAACGAGCACATCGAGCAGATGCGCCTGAGTGCCACGAAGAGCCTGCTGGAACGGCGCGACGTGATCATCGTGGCCAGCGTCAGCGCCATCTACGGCATCGGCAGCCCGGCGGACTATCACAAGATGGTGATGACGCTGCGCGTGCACGACAAGATGAGCCAGCGGGACGTGATCCAGCAGTTGATTCGCATGCAATACAAGCGCAACGAGATCGACTTTTCGCGTGGCAGTTTCCGCGTGCGCGGCGACACCATCGACGTGTTTCCGGCCGAGCACAGCGAACTGGCGCTGCGCATCGAACTCTTCGACGACGAGGTCGAAAGCCTGCAGCTGCTGGACCCGCTGACCGGCCGCGTGCGGCAGAAGGTGCCCCGCTTCACGGTCTACCCCAGCAGCCATTACGTGACGCCGCGCGAGCGCGTGGTCGATGCCATCGAGACCATCAAGAACGAGTTGCGCAGCCGCCTCGACGAGTTCGTCAAGAGCGGCAAATTGGTCGAGGCGCAACGTCTGGAACAGCGCACACGCTTCGACCTGGAAATGCTGCAGGAAGTCGGCCACTGCAAGGGCATCGAGAACTACACGCGGCACTTGAGCGGCGCCAAACCCGGCGACCCGCCGCCCACGCTGGTGGACTACCTGGCGCCCGACGC
>JANMZP010000011.1:0-11814 GCA_031383435.1 Betaproteobacteria bacterium
CGGGCGAGGTGCCGATGGCGCTCACCGTCTACAACTACATGCCTGAGCAGGCCAAGAAGAAAGGCGCACCCATCGAGTGGTTTGCGCTGGAGCCCGCGGTGGCGCGTTCCAACGCCGTCGGCGTGGCACGCAAGGCGCGCAACCCGGCCGCGGCCGTGCTTTTCCACGAGTACATGTTGACGGAAGCGCAGGCCTTGATGGTGGGCATCGATTACGTGCCCACCAACACCAGCGTGCCCTCGCCGCTGAAGGGCGTGCGGATCATGATCACCGACCCGATTCGCAGCCTGGACGAAGCCGAGAAGTGGGGCAAAGTGTTCGATGACACGGTGCTCAAGAAGGCAGGCGGCAGGTAAGCCCGCATGAACAACCCGCTTGCCGCCGGCAGCGCGCCCGCGCCACCCGGGCGCTCGTTCCGCGAGGTCTGGCTCATCACGCTGGGCCACTCGCTCACGCACTGGTACCCCGCCACCTTCTACCTGCTGCTGCCGATCATCGGCAACGAACTGGGCCTGTCGTTCAGCCAGATCGGCTTGATCATGACCTGCCAGTACATCGCCGGCGCGGTGGCCAATGTGCCCGGCGGCGTGCTGGTCGACACCGTCGGCCGCAAGGGCCTGCTGATGGGCCTGAGCCTGTTCTGGGTCGGCTTCCCCTACCTGCTGATGAGCTTCACGCACAGCTACCTGATGCTGCTGGGCTGCGTGGCGCTGGTGGGTGTGGGCAACAGCCTGTGGCACCCGACGGCCATCCCCACGCTGGCCCGGCGCTTCCCCGACCGCAAGGGCCTGGTGCTGTCGCTGCACGGCATGGGCGGCAATGCCGGTGACGCGGTGGCGCCGCTGGTGGTGGGCGCGCTGCTGGCGGTGCTCAGCTGGCGCCAGGTGGTGGTGCTGAACGTCATCCCGGGGCTGGTGGTGTCGCTGCTGCTGCTGGTGTTTCTGGGCACGCTGCGTCTGGGTGGAAAGGCGGGTGGCAAGGCGGGTGGCAAAGCCGGCAGCGCCTCGGCTGGCCCGTCTGGCGCTGCGCTCGCTGTCGACGACATGCCGGGCCAGACGCTGGCTGAGTACGCGCAGGGCCTGCGCGCGCTGTTCCGCAACCGCAGCCTGGTGCTGCTGTCCACCAGCGGTGCTTTCCGCTCGATGACGCAGAACGCGCTGCTGACCTTCCTGCCGCTGTTCCTGGCGCGTGAACTGCACTACGCGCCGATCTATGTGGGCGCTGCGATGTTTGCGCTGCAGATCGCGGGCCTGGTGGCTTCACCCGTCGCCGGGCATCTGTCAGACCGCCTGGGCCGGCGCAGCGTGATGATGACCAGCATGGCCATGACGGCCGTGGTGCTGGTCTTCATGGCGCTGGCCGGCAAGAGCACGGCCTTCGTCTACTTCATCGCCGTGCTCGGGTTTTTCCTGTATGCCATCCGTCCGGTCATCCAGGCCTGGCTGCTGGAAGTCACGCCCAAGAACATGGGCGGCAGCAGCATCGGCGTGCTGTTCGGCGCGCAGTCGCTGGGCGCGGCCATCGCGCCGCTGCTCGGCGGCCTGATCGCCGACCGCTGGGGCCTGTCGGCCACCTTCTATTTCCTGGCCGGCACCATCGTCTGCGCCAACCTGTTCGTCTTGCTCATGCCGCACGGCGAGCCGGCATCGGCAGCTTGACCCACCGCATTCCAGGTGTTCCCCAGGTAAGAACGTAGTTCCATATAAAAGAAACAAACGCTAAGATCGCGCCATGGAATCTGCATCGACTTCGACCCCGGGTTCGGCCGCCACTGCGGCTGAAAAAGAGGCACCGACCGGCCGCCTGTCCTCGGTCACCTCAGCCCTGCTGGTGTTGAAGGTGTTTTCAGCCGAAGAGGCCGAAATCGGCATCAGCAGCCTGGCCAAGCGGCTGGGTCTGGCCAAGAGCACGGTGCACCGCCTGGCGGTCACTTTGTCCGCTGAAGGCTTTCTGGAACAGAACCCCGAGAACGGCCGCTACCGGCTGGGCCTGAGTCTGTTCACGCTGGGTGCGCTGGCGCGCCGGCGCATGGATGTGTCCAACGTGTCGCGCCCGCTGCTGGGCGTGCTGCGCGACAAGTACCAGGAGGCCACCACGCTGGCCATCCTGTCGCGCGCATCCATCATGTACCTGCACAACCTGGAAAGCGGCCAGGCCATCGGCACACGGGCCCACATCGGCGACCTCAAGCCGGCCTTCTGCACCGCCGAAGGCCGGGTGCTGCTGGCCTTTGCGACACCGGCCGTGGTGGCCGAAGCCTTGAGCGAAGAACTGGTTGCACGCACCGCCAAGACAGTGACCGACCGCGCGGCGTTGATGGCCGCGCTGGACGAAGTGCGGCTGGCTGGCTACGCCATCGACGACGAGGAAAGCGAAGTCGGCATGCGCTGTCTGGCCGCGCCGGTGCGCGACATCTCGGGCAAGGTGGTGGCCGCCGTCGGTCTGGCCGGTCCGACGCAGCGGCTGAACAAGAAAGACCTGCGCGCGATGGCGCCCGATGTGGTCAGCACGGGCGAAGCGGTCTCGGTGCGTTTGGGTTACCGGCCGCGATGAGCGCAACGGCCCACCGCATCCGCCTGGCTGGCGGTGATGTCGAATTCGCCTGTGCAGAAGGCGACACCCTGTTGCGCGCTGCGCAACGTGCCGGTCTGGGCTTCCCTTATGAATGCAATGTCGGCTCTTGCGGCAACTGCAAGTTCGAATTGGTCGAAGGCGAGGTCGCTGATGCCTGGCCGCAGGCACCCGGCCTGAGCGAGAAGGACCGCCAGCGCAAGCGCCATCTGGGTTGCCAGTCGCAAGCGCAGGGCGACTGCGTTGTGAAGCTGCGCACGATGGACCGCTATGTGCCGCCGCACCGACCGCAACGCGCGGCGGCCGTGCTGCAAGGCGTGCGTGCCCTGACCCACGACATCAGCGAATTCCGCTTTGCCGTTGACGCGCCTTTCGTTTTCGAACCGGGCCAGTACGCGCTGGCCTGGCTGCCCGGCGTGGAAGGCCCGCGGGCTTATTCGATGAGCAATGTCGTTGATGCAGCAGGTGGTTTGGGCATCTGCGACCTCCAGGTGCGCCGGGTGAATGGTGGCGTGGGCAGCGCGGCGCTGTTCGCGCTGCAGCCCGGCGCGGCCATCGAGATCGACGGTCCCTACGGCATGGCCTGGCTGCGTCGCGACGCACCGCGCGACATCCTGTGCCTGGCCGGCGGTTCCGGCCTGGCGCCGATGGTCAGCATTGCGCGCGGTGCGATGGTCGAACCGCAACTGGCCGGACGCCAATTGCATTTCATTTACGGCGGCCGCACCGCAGCCGACATCTGCGGCCAAGACCTGCTGGAAGCGCTGCCCGGCTACGGCACGCGGCTGCACTACAGCGCCTTCGTGTCGAACGCGGCCGACGACAGCCCCGCCTACCCGGTTGGCTTTGTGCACGAGGCCGCCCTGCAATTGCACGGTGAACGCCTGCGCGACCTGGAGGTGTATTTCGCCGGCCCGCCGGCCATGGCCAACGCGGTGCAGGCCATGTTGCTGGCCGCCGGCGTGCCGCCTGAGCAGCAGCACTTCGATCAGTTCTATTGAGCCCGTGACCGAGACCGAGATGAGTGACCAGCCCGCTGCGCACAGCCTGAACGACCACCGCTACGGCGTGGCGCTGGACGACCATGAGCACGGCGAAGGTGCCGACCACGACCACGACGATTTCGGGTCGGGCAGAGATGGCAATTCGGGCAGCCCCGGCGGTGCCGAGCACGCGCTGTGGGTGCAGGACAACGTGATCCTGCACAGCGTGGGCATCGACATCGGTTCGTCCAGCACGCAGGTGGTGTTCAGCAAGATCCACCTGCAGCGCGTGGCCGACCAACTGTCCACGCGCTACATCGTCGTGGCCCGCGAACCGCTGTACCACGCGCCCTTGGCCCTGACGCCCTATCAAAGCGAAACCGCCATCGACGCGCAGGCCCTGGGTGCGATCATCGAAGCGGCTTACGCCGGCAGCGGCCTGCACCCCGACGCGGTGGACGCCGGCGCGGTCATCCTGACCGGCGAAGCGCTGCGCCGCGAGAACGGCCAGGCCATCGCGGCCATGCTGGCCGAACAGGGTGGCGAGTTCGTCTGCGCCACCGCCGGCCACCACATGGAAAGCATGCTCGCGGTCTACGGGTCGGGCGCGGCGCGGCGCTCTTTCGACGACAGCAGCCGCATCCTGAACATCGACATCGGCGGCGGTACCACCAAGCTGGGCCTGGTGGAAAACGGCGAGCTGAAAGCCACCGCGGCCGTGCACACCGGCGGGCGCTTGCTGGTGGCTGAAGCCATCGACGGCGAAGCGGGCTTGCTGAAGATCACCCGGCTCGATCCACAAGGTCGCGCCCACGCCCGCCGCGCCGGTTTCGACTGGCAACTGGGCAGCCTGGTGCGCCGTGAACAACTGGCCGAGGTGGCCGCCGGCATGGCCGACGCCCTGGTGCGTGTGCTCACGCAGCGCTACACCGAAGGCGACCTGCGCGACCTGTTGCTGACCGACCCGCTCGACGGCCTGGCCGGCACGAATCCGGTTCAGGGCATGATGTTTTCAGGCGGCGTCGGTGAATACGTCTACGGCCGCGAGCCGCGCGATTTTGGCGACCTGGGCAAGCTGTTCGGCGAGGCCATCCGGGCGCGTGTCGATGCCGGTGCTTTGCCCTGGCCGTTGCTGCCGGCCGGTGAATGCATACGCGCCACGGTGCTGGGTGCCAGCGAATACAGCGTGCAACTCAGCGGCAACACCACCTATGTGTCGTCGCCGGGTACGCTGCTGCCGCGCAAGAACCTGCAGGTGGTGCCGATCAAGCTGGCGCTGCAGGAGGCCATCCACCCGATCGAGGTGTCGCAGGCGCTGCGCAAGGCCTTCATCGCGCACGACCTGGTCGAGGGTGACAACGATGTGGCCATCTCGCTGCGCTGGGTGGGCGCACCGGCCTTCCGGCGCATCAGCGCGCTGGCCCAGGGCCTGCTGGATGGCCTGCCGCAAACGCTGAAGCAGGGACGCAACCTGTACGTGGTGGTCGATGGCGACATCGCACTGACACTGGGCAACCTGATCCACGAAGACAGCCGCGTGACGGGGGAGGTTCTCGTGATCGACGGCATCACGCTGTGGGGTTTCGACTTCATCGACCTGGGCCGCATCCGCATGCCTTCACTGACCGTGCCGGTGACCATCAAGTCGCTGGTCTTCAGCGAAGACCCACGTTCGCACGGCAAGTCCGACCCGGCCGCTTGGCACGCGCATGCCGACGGCGCGATGCACCGGCACGGGCACCCCCACCACGGCCACAGCCACACGGACACGCCATGACGCCTGAACTGCTCGGCCACGGACAGGGCCTGCTCGCCGCGCTGGGGCTGGCCGCCTTGCTGGGCTTTCGCCACGGCTTCGACGCCGACCACATCGCGGTGGTCGACGGCATGACGCGGGCCCGCCAACTGCACGGTTCGTACTGGACGGCGCGCCTGGTGGGCTTGCAGTTCGCCACCGGCCACAGCGCCACCATCCTGCTGGCGGCGCTGCTGTTCTTCGGCCAGGGTGCGGCGCTGCCACAGTGGCTCGACGGCCTGGGCATGGTCATCTCCACGGTGCTGCTGCTGGTCATCGCGGCCAGCAACTTTGCGCATGCCATCAGCCCTGCTTCCAACGGCGTGCGGCCGCTGGGCCCGGTGGCCGCCTTGCTGTTTCGCCTGACCGGGCGCGAACTGCATCCGGCGCTGGTCGGTGTGGCCTTTGCGATGTCGCTCGATTCACTGGCCCAGGCCGCGTTCTTCGCGGCGCGCGGGGGCGACGTCAGCGCGAACAGCGGCATCGTCGCGGTGGCCTTGATGGCCGGTGTGTTCGGCCTGGGCATGATGGTGGCCGACGCCACCAACGGCCTGCTGCTGGCCTGGTTTGCGCAGCGCAGTGACCGCCTGGCGCGCCACGCCAGCCGCTTCAGCAGCGGCTTCATCGCGGTGATTGCGCTGCTCACGGCCAGTGCCGGCCTGCTGCGCGAAGCACAGAGCGGCTTCTCGGACGACTGGGAGCACGCGGGCGTGTGGGTGGGTGTCGGCCTGATGCTGACCACCTGCGTGTTCTACGGCTTGCGCCTGCTGCTGCAGCGCGCCCGGCGCAGCGCCGCCGCAGCCTGAAGGTGCTGCAAAAGCCCGCCTCCCCGTGGGAGTTGTTCACCACCTTCACTTGGGTGGCGCTGCAGGCCTTCGGCGGCGCGCTGGCGCACATCGAACGCGCCGTGGTGCAGCAGAAGCGCTGGCTCACGGCCGAAGAGTTTCTCGGCCTGTTCGCCATCAGCCAGGCCTTGCCCGGGCCCACCGGCATCAGCTTTTGCGTGCTGCTGGGCGACCGCTATTTCGGCCTGCGCGGCGCGGCGGCGGCGCTGGCCGGTTTCATCCTGGTGCCGGCCGTGGGCGTGCTGGTACTGGCCGCGCTGTTCCAGCATTTCCAGCACCTGCCGTGGCTGCAGGGCGCGTTGCACGGCATGGGTGCGGCCAGCGTCGGGCTGATCACGGTGACCGCGGTGCGTCTGTCGCGCAGCCTGCGCGGCCAGCGCCTGGGCATGTTGATCGCGGCGCTCACTTTCGCGGCCGTGGCGCTGTTGCACTGGCCGGTGAGCACGGTGATGCTGACGCTGGGCCTGGCCTCGGTGGCCTGGGCCTGGCGCGCGCTGGGGCGTGCGCCGACGGCCGGCCCGCCGTGAGCGTGCAGCTGTGAGCGTGTGCCTGTGAACGTTCAGCCGTGAGCCTGCAGCCGTGAGCACCCAGGCCCTGCTGGCGCTGTTCGCGCACTTCCTGTCGCTGTCCATCTTCGCCACCGGCGGCGGCATGGCACTGGCGTCGGACATGCACCGTTATGTTGTCGACGAGCACGGCTACCTGACGCACACCCAGTTCGTCAATTCGATCGCGCTGGCCCAGGCCGCGCCGGGGCCGAACATCCTGTTCGTCACGGTGATGGGTTGGCAGATGGCCGGCCTGCCCGGCGCGCTGGCCACCACGCTGGGCCTGTCGCTGCCGGCGCTGGTCTTCCCGATGCTGATCTCGCGGGCCAGCCGTCTGGCGCAGTTCGACCGGCTGATCCAGGCGCTGCAGCGCGGCCTGGGGCCCATCGCGCTGGGGCTGATGGGCGCCACCTGCTTCCTGCTGGCCAGCCAGGTGCCGGGGCCGTGGTGGGGCCTGGCCTTGATCGCGGTGTCGGTGGCGGCTTTGACGCTGACCCGGCTGCCGCCGGTGGCCGTGATCGTGGCGTCGGGCGTGCTGGGCGCGGTGCTGCCGTGGTGACGTCGCCGCAACAGGGGAAAGCTGCGCCCTGGCACAGGCTGCACCCGGTGCAGTTGCGCGGCGTTCCGGCCTGAAGTGACCGCCTTCAGACCCGCGCAGAAAGACCAGCCTTTGACATGGATACCACCGCCTCCCGGACTTTCCTGACGGCGACGGCCGTGGACATCGCCCTGAAGTTGGCGGCCGCGGTGGCCTGCCAGCCCGTCGGGCCGGTCACCGCCGTGCGGCCCT
This sequence comes from Betaproteobacteria bacterium, assembly GCA_031383435.1. GTDB lineage: Bacteria > Pseudomonadota > Gammaproteobacteria > Burkholderiales > Burkholderiaceae_C > Rubrivivax. The sequence goes on from JANMZP010000011.1 coordinate 7,533, forward strand.
GCACCCACACCGACCCCTGCGGGCAGGTGGACTTCGACAGCAACGCAACTTGAAAGTGCTGGATGACACGCATCGCAACACCGTTGATGGCCTGCGCACTGACGCTGGCCACAGCCTGGGTTCAGGCCCAGCCCACCGCCGACGACGCCGAGCGCGGCCGCCAGCTCTTCATGGCCAACGGCTGCTACAGCTGCCACGGCACCGTGGGGCAGGGTGGCGAACGCAGCGCCGCGCCGCGGCTTGCTCCTGAACCCTACCCCTTCGAAGCCTTCAAGGTGCTGGTGCGTACACCCCGCGAAGCCATGCCGCGCTTCGATGCGCGTTACCTCAGTGACGATCAACTGCTGCTCATCCACCGCTACCTGTCGTCGATCCCCAAGGGGCCCGCCGCCAAGGACATCACCGCGTTGCAGTCGCTCGTCCGCTAGGCAACGCCGGCTTTCGCGACAGGGCAGACCCACGACCGACCCCAACGACAGGAGACACCCCATGAAGAGACCTTGGACCCTCGGCCTGCTGGCCCTGGCCAGTTGCGCGGCCAGCGTGGCAGCGACCGATCCGCGCTTCCCCGGCAACGCGACTTTCAGCACCCTGACCACCACGACGCTGGCCATTGAAGGGCTGACCGGCGACCCGCAGGGGAATCTGTATGCCACCGGCCGGGCGGCGGGCAATGGTGTGCCCTGCCCGATCTGGCGCATCGCCGTGGGCAGCCCGACGCCGGTGGTGGTGGGGCAGGTGCCGGCACCCAGTGCCAGCGCGTCCTGCAGCCCGTCGGGCCTGGCCTTCGGGCCCGACGGGCGGCTGTACCTGTCCGAGGCCGACAAGGTCTACCGCGTGTCGCCCGATGCCGCAGCGCCAGCACTGGCCACGGTCTTTGCCAGCGGCGTGTCCGGCACCAACGGCCTGGCTTTCGACCTGCATGGCAACCTGTGGACCGGCGACGGCACCACGGGCCTGGGCCGGGTCTGGAAGATCACGCGCAGCGGCGTGGTGAGTGAGGTCTTCCGCATCCAGCCGATGGCCAACCCGGCCGGCGTGGGGCGTGTGCATTCGACCGTGCCGGCCACGCTCACCAACCCCACGGCCGGAGGCCCGCTGCTGGCCAATCCGCAACCGCTGGTGGCCAACGGCCTGGCCTTCAACCTCAACCGCGAGGGCGAGTTGTTCGTGGCCGACACCGCGCGGGGCGCGATCTGGCGCGTCAATTTCAACCGCCAGGGCCAGCTCGTCAGCCCGGTCGGTTGCGACACCACCTTCACGGCCAACACCTTGTGCCTGAGCAATGTGTGGGTGGCCCACCCGCAGCTCGAAGGGGCCGACGGCATCGCGCTGGACCAGGGCGGCAACGTCTGGGTGGCCGGCAACGAGCGCAACGCCATCGTCGTGGTGACCACCGAAGGCCGCGTCATCGAAATCTTCCGCAACCCGCCCGACGCCACCACCGGCCTGCGCAACGCCGGCCCACTGGAAACGCCGACCAGCCCCTATCTGCTGAACGACCTGCTGTGCACCGCCAACAGCGACGGCAACCGGCGCGACAACTCGCCCGCCACCGCGGGCGAAATCGGCGGCACGGGCCAGCCCAGGGGCAAGGTCAGCTGCATGAACCCGCGTTTGACCATCCCCGGTTTGCCGCTGCCTGTGCGCGGGTTGCAATGATCACCAGCACAACCACAACCACAACCACCACCACCACCCGGAGACACCCGATGAAAGCACGCACCACCACCACCCTGGCCGCCGCCCTGGTTCTCAGCGCCAGTGCGGTCCACGCCCAGGTGCCGCAATACGGCACCAGCGTCAATTACGAAACCGCGCGCAAGGTGGTGGCTGCGGCCATTGCCGATGCCAAGCGCCAGAGCCTGCCGATGGCTGTGGCCGTGGTCGACAACGCCGGCCAGCTGGTCGCTTTCGAACGCATGGACAACACGCAAACCGCCAGCATCGCGGTGTCGCAGGACAAGGCGATTTCGGCCGCGATGTACCGCCGTCCGACCAAGGCTTTCCAGGACCTGGTGGCCGGCGGCGGCGTCGGCCTGCGTGTGCTGACGCTGCGCGGGGCCAATGCCGTGGAAGGCGGCGTGCCGCTCATCGTGGACGGCAAGATCATCGGCGCCATCGGCGTGTCGGGGGGCTCGTCCGACCAGGACGGCGTGGTCGCCAAGGCCGGGGTCGACGCGCTGGCCGGCAAGTAGTGCCAGCCCGGCGACCGCGCTTCAGCGGCCTTGACGGCGCATCGTCCCAAGGCGCAGAGAACCCGGGTCAGACCCTGCCATCGACCGGGCAGTTCACCGCGCGGTCGCCGTTGAGCTCGCGTTGCGGGTCGCGGTTCAGGACGCCGGGGGGCCGGGGCGCTTCCGGCATCGCGCGGCGGGCAGGCTCACGCGCCGCTCAAGGCATGCCGTTGCGGCCATGCTTCAGGTAGCCGGGGCGGGCTGACAGCCGTTCGTAATAGGCGGCCACCGCCGGCAGCGGCGCGGGGTCCATCGGTGTCATGAACCAGCGCTGCACCGCCAGGCCGATGACCACATCGGCCAGCGTGAAAGTGGCTCCTGCCATGTGGGCGCCGGTCCTGGCCAGCACGTCTTCCACGATCTGCATGTGGCGCCGCCACTGCTGCAGGCTGGTCTTCATGGCTGCGGCGTCCTGGTGCGCCGGGCTCTGGCGCACCAGCCCCATGAAGGCGTAGCGCCAGGCGTTGTTCAGCTCGCTGGATTGCCAGTCCATCCACTGTTCGACGCGGGCGCGCGCAGCCGGATCGGTGGGCAGCAGATCGCTGCGGTTTTCGCGGCCGGCCAGGTAGCGGCAGATGGTGTTCGACTCCCACAGCACGAAGTCGCCGTCGCGCAGCACCGGCACCAGGCCGTTGGGGTTCAGCGCCAGGTACTCGGGTGACCGCAGCGACAGGTCGCCGTAGCCCCAGGGCTCGTGCCGGCAGGGCAAGGCCAGCTCTTCGCAGAGCCACAGCACCTTGCGCACGTTGATCGAATTCGGGCGGCCCAGCACGTCCAGCATGGTGGCTCCCGCTCAGTCCATCGCCGCAAAGCGCGGCTGCCAGCTGCCGTCGATCAGCACGTTCTCGAAGAACATGGCATGCGGTCGCACCCACAGGCCGTTGGCGCCGTACAGCGGCCGGTAGACCACCAGCGGCTCCAGCGTTTCGCTGTGGCGCGCGGCACCGACGACTTCGTATTCGCCGCCCTTGTAGTGGCGGTAGCGGCCGGTGGGCGTGGCGGGCAATGCAGGCAGATCACTCATGGTGGCAGCTCCGTGTCGGGACGCCTCAACGATAAGCCCCGGGGCTGCACCGGCGAGGCGGGTTGGCGGCCGTTCAGCGCGCCTGGCAGACCACGTCCAACAGCGCCGGCCGGCCACTCTTCACCACCGCCAGGGCGCGCTTCAGCGCTGCGTTCAGCAGCTTGGGGTCGCTGATGGGCCCTTCGGCCCACACGCCGTGGGCCTGCGCCAACTTGGCGTAGTCGATGGCCGGGTTGTCGATCTCGTTGCCGATCAGCGCCTGGTCGGGCCGGCGGCGGTGCAGCGCGGCCATGCGCTGCAGGTGCATCACCTCCTGGTAGTAGCCGCGGTTGTTGTGCATCACCATCAAGAGCGGTATCTGGTGGTGCGCCGCCGTCCACAGCACGCCCGGCGCGTACATCAGGTCGCCATCGGGCTGGAAGGTCACGCTCAGCAAACCCTTGGCCTTGTTGGCCAGTGCCGCGCCGATGGCCGCTGGCGCACCGTAGCCCACGCCCTGGCCGCCACTGCCGCCCAGGAACTGGTGGTACTGCGTGGCCGGCCACAGCGAACGCGCCCAGGGGATGCGGTCGCTGACCACCAGCGCCCAGGGTTCGTTCTTGATGACGTCCAAGGTTTCCATCGCCAGCCGCGAGGTCGTCACCGGGCTCACGTCCCAGCCGCGCGCGGCCGATTCGCGCAGCGCCGCCTTCGCGCGCCGCGCCTGCTCGCCATGCGCGGCGGCGCGCTCGGCGGCCACGCGCTGTCGCTCAGGCGTCATCAGCTTGCCCACCTGTTCGGTCAGGGCCGGCAGGCTGGCCTGGGCATCGCCGTTGATGCTGAGATCCACCGGCATGTAGCGCTGGAAATCCTGGTAGTTGCTGCGGATGAAGACGTCCTGCATCGACAGGTTGACGATCTTCACGCCCTTGGCGGCGACATAGCGCTGGATCTTCTGCGGGTCTGAAAAGCTGTTGAACTGGCCCCAGGGGTCGGCCACTTCCAGCAGCAGCACCACGTCGGCCTCGCGCACCAGCGCGCG
>JANMZP010000096.1:0-28607 GCA_031383435.1 Betaproteobacteria bacterium
CGCGGCACCGTCATCAGCCTGGACGGCACGCGGGCCTACGTCAGCGACCAGCCGGCCAACCGCCTGGTGGTGGTGGACCTGGTCAAGCGCGTGGCCAGCGGCAGCATCGACCTGGGTGAATCGCCCGAAGGCGTGGGCCTGTCCGCCGACGGCCGTTGGGTGGCGGCAGCCATCGAGGAATCCAACGAAATCGTCTTTGTCGACACACAAACCAACCGCCGCGCCTTCGCCGTGAAGGTGCGCGGCAAGAACCCCGAGCATGCGGTCTTCAGCCCCGACGGGCGCTGGGTTTTCGTCAGCGCCGAAGAAGGCAACGCGCTGGACATCATCGACTTCGCCCGGCGCGAGCAAGTGGCCCAGGTGCCGGTCGGTGCGCGGCCGCGCGGCATCGGTTTTTCGCCCGACGGCAGCCGCGCCTATGTGGCGGCAGAAACGTCGAGCGAGCTCTATGTCATCGGCACCGCCGACTTCAAGGTGCTGGCCAAAGTGGCTGCGGGGCCGCGCAGCAACGGCATCGCGGTGCACCCCGACGGGCGCGTCTTCGTGTCCAACGGCGGCGACGCCACCGTGTCGGTCTTCGACGCGGTGGCGCTGAAATTCACCGCCACGGTGGGCGTCGGCCAACGGCCCTGGAACATGGCGCTGACCCCCGACGGCAAGAAGCTTTACGTGGCCTGCGGGCGCTCGGGTGCGGTCAGCGTCATCGACACCGAACGCAACGTCAAGCTGCAGGACATTGCGGTGGGCAAGCTGCCGTGGGGCGTGGCCATACGCTGAAACGGTGGTGCCGGGCGCCGCGCCAGACCGCCACAGCCGCAGGCCGTGATGGTTTCATGCTGGCAAAAGGCGGGCGCGCCAGCCGTTCGCATCCTTGCGGAGACTCAGCTGCCAGCTTGCCCTTGGTTCGCCACCGCCGCTGCGGCCTGCGCGGCGGCTTCGGCGTCACCCAGGTAGTGGCTCTTGATTGGCTTCAGGTCGGCGTCCAGTTCGTAGACCAGCGGAATGCCGTTGGGGATGTTCACGCCGACGATGGCGTCATCGGCGATGCCGTCCAGGTACTTCACCAGCGCGCGGATGCTGTTGCCGTGGGCGGCGATGACCACCCGCTGGCCGCTGCGGATGGCCGGCGCGATGCGCTCGTTCCAGGCCGGCAGCACGCGCGCCACGGTGTCTTTCAGGCATTCGGTCAGCGGCACCTGGCCCGATGCCAGTTGGGCGTAACGCGGGTCGGCGACTTCGCCGCGCGGGTCGGAGGCGGTCAGGGCCGGCGGCGGCGTGTCGTAGCTGCGGCGCCAGATCAGCACCTGCTCGTCACCGTACTGTTGCGCCGTCTCAGCCTTGTTCAGGCCCTGCAGCGCGCCGTAATGGCGTTCGTTCAGGCGCCAGTCGTTCTGCACCGGCAGCCAGGTGCGGTCCAGCGCGTCCAGCGCGTGCCACAACGTCCACACCGCGCGCTTGAGCACCGAGGTGTAGGCGACATCGAAGTCGTAGCCGGCTTCCTTCAGCATGCGCCCGGCGTTGCGCGCCTGCTCGACGCCGGTGGGCGTCAGCGGCACGTCAGTCCAGCCGGTAAAACGGTTCTCGAGGTTCCAGGTGGACTCCCCGTGGCGGATGAGGACAAGTTTGTACATGGGGCGGATTCTATAATTCGCGGTTTTGCACAGCGTGAAGTTGATCCTTCACGGCTGCGCCTGCATGCTGCTGGTGTGCAGCGTTTTCACAGGACATTCATGGCTTTCATCATCGAGAACTGGGTACTCATCTTGGCCGCGCTGGTTTCTGGCAGCCTGCTGATCTGGCCCATGGTCAAACCCGGCGCCGGTGGCGCTTCGGTCAGCACCAACGAGGCGGTGCGCCTGATCAACCGCGAGAAGGGCGTGCTGGTGGACGTGTCCGAACCGGCCGAGTACGCGGCCGGCCACGCCGGTGGCGCGCGCAACGTGCCGCTGGGCCAGATTGCCGGCGAGGGCGTGAAAGGCTTGCCGACCAACAAGACCATCCCGGTCGTGCTGATGTGCCCCACCGGCACGCGTTCGGTCAAGGCCGCCGCCCTGCTGCGCAAGGCCGGCCACGAGGGTGCCGTCGCGGTGGCCGGGGGCACCGCAGCCTGGCGTGAAGCCAGCTTGCCGATCGAAAAAACCGCCTGATTTCCACTCGGCCGCCACTGAGCAGCCTCTGAACCGCCGCAGGACCCCGCCATGCCCGCCGTCAAGATGTACACCACCCAGGTCTGCCCGTACTGCCTGCGCGCCAAGGCGCTGTTGAAGCAGCGAGGCGTGGCCGAAATCGAAGAGATCCGCATCGACCTGGACCCGCAAGCGCGCCAGCAGATGGTGGAAAAAACCGGCCGGCGGACTGTGCCGCAGATTTACATCGGTGCCACCCATGTCGGCGGCTGCGACGACCTGGTGGCGCTGGACCAGCGCGGCGGCCTGCTGCCCCTGCTGCAGACCTGAAGCGAGCCTGAGGCATCGCCCCACGCGGGGCGTTCTGTCACCGGCCCTCGGACATAATCCGCCGCCCACCTCAGCTGCCATCCGGCAACTGCCACCGACACTTTGGAACCCACCATGGCCGACGACGCGACCCCCGTTTTCCAGATTCAGCGCATGTACCTCAAGGACCTGTCGCTGGAGCAGCCGAATTCACCGCAGATCCTGCTCGAGCAATCGCAGCCGCAGGTCGACATCAACCTGGCGATGGGCACCGAGCCGGTCGCCGAAGGCGTCTTTGAAGTCACCGTCACGGCCACCGTGACGACCAAGGTCAAGGACAAGGTGCTGTTCCTGGTTGAAGCCAAGCAGGCCGGCATCTTCGAAATCCGCCACGTGCCGGAAGAGCAGATGCAGGGCATCCTGAGCATCGTCTGCCCGCAGATGATCTACCCCTACCTGCGCGCCATCGTGTCCGATGTCTGCACCCGTGCCGGCTTCCCGCCCATCCTGCTGACCGAGGTCAACTTCCAGGCGATGTTCGAAGCCCAGCAGCAGCAGGTCGCGGCACAGGCCAACGGCGGCTCGCGGATCATTACGGGCGCGAACTAGAGCCGCAAGACCCGCGCTGCGCACGGGTCGTCCCCCAAGGGGATCCCGAATGGCTCGGGTCACCCTCGAAAAATGTTGGCCCCAAGACCCGCGCTGCGCACGGGTCGCCCCCCAGGGGGATCCCGATTGGCTCGGGTCACCCTCGCTCATTCGGGTTCGCAATGAACATCACTGTGTTGGGTGCTGGCGCGTGGGGCACGGCCCTGGCCATTCAAGCCGCCGCGCGGCACGACGTGGTGTTGTGGGCGCGCGATGCAGAGCAGGCCGACGCGATGGCGCAGTCGCGCTGCAATGCGCGCTACCTGGCCGATGTCGGGCTGCCCGAGTCGCTGCGTGTTTTTGCCGACCGCGACGCCGCGCTGTTGCATGCGCAAGGCGGGCTGACCGTCATCGCCACGCCGATGGCGGCGCTGCGCGAACAACTCGCCACGCTGCCCGACGACCGGTCCGTGTTGTGGCTGTGCAAGGGCTTTGAAGCGGCCACTGCCGAAGCCCGGATCGCGGCCGGCAGCCTGGGCCACGAGATCGCCCGCGCGGTGCGCCCCGGCGTGCCTTGCGGCGTGCTGTCGGGCCCCAGCTTCGCGCTGGAGGTGGCGCGCGGCCAACCCACGGCGCTGGTCGCGGCCAGTGCCGACGCCGCGCTGTCAGCGGCCGCCGTCGCCGCTTTCCACGGCGATGCGCTGCGCGTCTACACCAGCACCGACGTGGTCGGTGTCGAGGTCGGCGGCGCGGTGAAGAACGTGATGGCGATCGCTGTCGGCATCCTCGACGGCCTGCCCGAGGCGGGCTTGAACGCCCGCGCCGCACTGATCACGCGGGGCCTGGCCGAGATGACGCGACTGGGCGTGGCGCTGGGCGCGCAGGTCGAAACCTTCATGGGCTTGTCGGGCCTGGGCGACCTGGTGCTGACCGCCACCGGCGACTTGTCGCGCAACCGCCGCGTGGGGCTGTTGTTGGCCGCCGGTTTGCCATTGACCGAGGTGCTGCGCTCGCTGGGTCATGTCGCAGAGGGCGTGCTGTCGGCACCCACCGTTCTGGCGCGCGCGCAGCCACTGGGTGTGGACATGCCGATCGCGCAGGCCGTGGTGGATGTGCTGCAGGCGCGCATCACGCCGCCCGAAGCGGTGGCGCGGCTGCTGTCGCGCGGGGCGCGCGCCGAATCCTGAATCGCCGCGGGCTGAAGCCTCAGCCGCCGCCGGCGTAACCATTCTGCCGCCAGGCTTCGAAGACCGACACGGCCACCGCATTGCTCAGGTTCAGGCTGCGCTGGCCGGCGCGCATCGGCAGGCGCACGCGCTGTGCCGGCGCGAAGCCCTCGCGCAGCGCTTCGGGCAGGCCGGCTGTTTCGCTGCCGAAAACCAGCCAGTCGCCGGCACGCCAGGTGACGTAGGCAAAGGGCTGGCTGCCGCGTGTGGTGAAGGCGAAGCAGCGCGCCGGGTCGGGTTGCTCGGTGTGCAGCAGCGCTGACCACGAGGCATGCACGCGCACGGCGGCGAACTCGTGGTAATCCAGCCCGGCGCGGCGCAACTGCTTGTCTTCCATCGTGAAACCGAGGGGCTCGACCAGGTGCAGCGTGCAGCCGGTGTTGGCTGCCAGGCGGATGACATTGCCGGTGTTGGGCGGGATTTCAGGGGCCACCAGAACGATGTTGAACATGGTTGCCTTCAGTGTTCCGGCGTGCGCGCCAGCACCCACACATCGACGGCCGCAGCGCCCGCGCGCAGCAGGGCTTCAGCGGCGGCGTGGGCGGTGGCACCCGTGGTCATCACGTCGTCCACCAAGGCCAGGCGGCGGCCTTGCACGGCGGCGCGCTGCAAAGGGTCGACCATGAAGGCGTTGCGCAGATTGCGTTGGCGTTCTGCGCGGCCCAGTTCAATCTGGTGTGCGGCGTCCACCGGCCGCAACAGCAGCGTGGCCGAAGCCGGCAGCGCCAGCGCAGCGGCCACGCGGTGCGCCAGTTCCCAGGCCTGGTTGTAGCCCCGCGCAGCCAGGCGCTGAGCAGTCATCGGCACCGCGACCACGCGGTCGGGCAGCGCTGCGTTGGCCGCGCGCACGGCCGCGGTCATCTGCTGCGCCAGCACCGTGGCCAGTTCGGCGCGGGCGTGGAACTTGAAGTCGGCCAGCAGGCGGTCCCAGGGGAAGCCGTAGTCGGCCACGCAAACCGTGCGCGCGAAGGGCGGCGGCTCGTGCAGGCAGGCACCACAGGCAGGCGCGGCCTGGCCCAGACCCAGGCCGCAGCGGGCGCAGCGTGGGCGCGGCGCTGCGAAGCGGGCCACGCAGGCGCTGCACAGCCCGGCATCGCCCCAACTGCGGCAGACCTCGCACTGGCTGGGCAGCAGGGCGCTACCGGCTGGGCGGGTGAACAGGGCAGTGAACATCGGCTCAATATACTGGCCGCCGATGGAGACCCCCGAGCGCAGTGCGCGCACCACCAGCCGACCCGTTGACACGACGGCCCTGGCGCGTGTCGCGCAGCGGCTCAACCAGGCTGCCACGTCGCCTTGGCTGCACGGCGAAGTGGCGCGGCGCATGGTCGAACGCCTGCCCATCGTGAAGTTGCAGCCCACCAGCGTCATCGACTGGGGCAGCTTCGTCGGCGGCAGCAGCACCTTGTTGCGCGCTGCCTACCCGCAAGCCCGCCTGATCGCGGTCGAACCCGACGGTGCGCGGCGCGACGCGACGGCCGCCGCGCTGGCGCGGCCCTGGTGGTCGCCAGCGCGGTGGTCGGGCAAGAGCAGTCTGGCGGTCATCCCGGAAGGGGTGGGCGTGGGGCAAGGCCAGTTGCTGTGGGCGAATATGGTGTTGCATGGCGTGGCCGACCCGCAGGCCGAAATGCAGCGCTGGCAGCGCGCGTTGGCAGTCGACGGTTTCCTGATGTTCGCCACGCTGGGCCCCGGCACGCTGGGCGGTCTGCGCACGCTCTACGCGCAGCAAGGCTGGGCGCTGCCCTTCGCGCCTTTCGTGGACATGCACGACCTGGGCGACATGCTGCTGCAGGCCGGTTTTGCCGACCCGGTGATGGACCAGGAGCAGATCACGCTGACCTGGCCGACGGCTGAGGCTGCGCTGCTCGAACTGCGTGCCCTGGGCGGCAACGCCGCACAGGGCCGGCCGGCCGGTCTGCGCACGCCGCGTTGGCGCCACAGACTGCTCCAGCAACTGCAGGCCGGCTGCAGCCGCGACGGTCGCATCGCGCTGGACTTCGAGATCGTCTACGGCCACGCCTTTCGCCCCGCCCCGCGGCCCCGCCTGGCGGCCGAAACTGCGGTTCCTTTGGCCGACCTTCGTGCCATGGTGCGCGCCCGGCGTCCGGCGCGTTGACCCCGCGCGTGGAATTGCTGCACCTGCGATAGAATCGAAGGCTGTGCAAGACCACGGCCGGGCGATGTTGTTTGCCTGAGCCCGAAGTTATCTTGCAGCATGCCGAACGGCCACCCCGCCCCGCCTGATTGCTCCGCGCTGAATGACCGCCACCCTCGCCCCCAGCCCTTGGCCGATGCCGCCGGGCGTGCCCCGCAGCACGCCGTGGTTGTTCGGGCGCGAAGTGTTGATCGGCGAAGGGGCCAGCGCCACCCGGGCGGTGCAATGGCGATTGCTGCGCAACTGCTCCATCACGCCGCGCCAGTTGGGCGTGGTCTACGCCTCCTTGTGCCTGGTTTCGCTGGTCATTGCAGGCGGCTTCTTTTCACAAGGGGCCACGCTGGTGCTGGCCTTTGCTGGCCTGGAATTGCTGGCGGTGGGTGCGGCTCTGCTGGTCTTCGCCCGCCATGCCGCCGATCACGAAACGCTGACCCTGGTCGGCCGTTCGCTGCAGGTCGAGCAGTGCAGTGGCAGCCGGGTCGAACGAACCGAATTCGCAGCCGACTGGCTGACCATCGAGCCTGCCGCCGGGCAGGGTTCCCTGGTCAAGCTGAGCGGCCGCGGCCAATCTGTGCGCGTGGGCCGTTTTTTGCGCCCTGAACTCCGTGGTGCGTTTGCGCGCGAATTGCGTCTGGCCTTGCGCCGGGCACCCGCGCCAAGCGAACCCCCGGCCGATGCCAAGACCGACACGAACTGAAATGAAGACGATGAAGACGATGCTCAAGACGACAGCTCACCTGCAGCAGCGCCTGGCACAGGGCGCACTGGGCCTGGGCGTGATGTTCACCTCGGGCCTGGCCCTGGCGGTGAACGACCTGCCGGGCGGCCCTGGCGTACGCCAACTCGATCTCCCGCTGGGCGTCACCCAGATCGCCCAGCAGCAGCACTGGCTGCACAACGTCATGCTCGTGATCTGCGTGCTGATCTTCGTTGCGGTCTTTGGTGTGATGTTCTATTCCATCCTGAAGCATCGCAAGTCGCTGGGCCACAAGCCGGCGAACTTCCACGAAAGCGTGGCGGTTGAAATTGCCTGGACCGTGGTGCCTTTCATCATCGTCATCGCGATGGGCGCGATGGCCACCCGCACCGTGGTGGCGATGAAAGACACCAGCAACGCCGATCTAACCATCAAGGCCACGGGTTATCAGTGGAAGTGGGGTTACGACTACCTCAAAGGCGACGGCGAGGGCATCAATTTCGTGTCGACGCTGGACGTCGCGCAGCGTGAAATGTCGAACAGCGGCAAGCCGGTCGCCACCGACAACTACCTGCTCAAAGTCGACAACCCGCTGGTCGTGCCGGTCGACAAGAAGGTCCGCATCATCACCACCGCCAACGACGTCATCCACGCCTGGATGGTGCCGGCGCTGGGCGTCAAGCAGGACGCCATTCCGGGCTTCGTGCGCGACACCTGGTTCCGTGCTGAGAAGACCGGTGACTTCTACGGCCAGTGCGCCGAGCTGTGCGGCAAGGAGCACGCCTACATGCCGATCCACGTGAAGGTGGTCAGCCAGGCCGACTACGCCAAGTGGATCGATGGCAAGAAGAAGGAGATGGCCGCGCTGGCCGATGACCCGAGCAAGAAATGGCAGCTGGTCGAGCTGATCGCCCGTGGCGAAAAGGTCTACGCCGCCAACTGTGCGGCCTGCCACAAGGCCGATGGCAAGGGTGCCGGCCCGATCAAGGCGCTGGACGGCGCGGCCGTGGTGCAGGACACCGACAAGAGCAAGCAGATCATGATCTTGCTGAATGGCCAGAACAACGGCGCGATGCCGTCGTGGAAGGCCTTGTCGGACACCGAACTGGCGGCCGTCATCACCTACACCAAGAACAACTGGAGCAACAAGACCGGGCAGCTCGTGCAGCCGTCCGAAGTTGTTGCCGCCCGCAAGTAAAACGTTGATCGCGAAGGAAGCCCCATGAGCGCAGTTCTCGACCATCCCGGTCATCACGCCGATGACCACGCCCACGACCACGGCCACCCCCATGGCTGGCGCCGTTGGCTGTTTGCTACCAACCACAAGGACATCGGCACGATGTACCTGTTGTTCAGCTTCACCATGCTGATGGTGGGCGGTGTGCTGGCCCTGTTGATCCGCACCGAGCTGTTCCAGCCGGGCTTGCAGTTCTTCAACCCCGAACTGTTCAACCAGTTCACCACCATGCACGGTCTGATCATGGTGTTCGGTGCCATCATGCCGGCCTTCGTGGGCTTCGCGAACTGGATGATTCCGCTGCAGATCGGCGCGGCGGACATGGCCTTTGCTCGCATGAACAACCTCAGCTTCTGGCTGCTGATTCCGGCCGCCACGATGCTCGTCGGTTCCTTCTTCATGCCCGGTGGTGCACCGGCAGCTGGCTGGACGCTCTACGCGCCGCTGACCCTGCAAATGGGCCCCAGCATGGACGCCGGCATCTTCGCGATGCACATCATGGGCGCCTCGTCCATCATGGGTTCGATCAACATCATCGTCACCATCCTGAACATGCGCGCGCCGGGCATGACGCTGATGAAGATGCCGCTGTTCTGCTGGACCTGGCTGATCACGGCCTACCTGCTGATCGCCGTGATGCCGGTGCTGGCCGGTGCCATCACGATGACGCTGACCGACCGCCACTTCGGCACGTCGTTCTTCAACCCCGCCGGTGGCGGTGACCCCGTCATGTACCAGCACATCTTCTGGTTCTTCGGCCATCCCGAGGTCTACATCATGATCTTGCCGGCCTTCGGCATCGTCAGCGCCATCATCCCGGCCTTCGCGCGCAAGAAGCTGTTTGGCTACACCTCGATGGTCTACGCCACCTCGTCGATCGCCATCCTGTCCTTCATCGTGTGGGCCCACCACATGTACACGACGGGCATGCCGGTGACCGGCCAGCTGTTCTTCATGTACGCGACGATGCTCATCGCGGTGCCCACCGGCGTGAAGGTCTTCAACTGGATCGCCACCATGTGGCGCGGTTCGATGACCTTCGAGACGCCGATGCTCTTCGCCGTCGGCTTCCTGTTCGTGTTCTCGATGGGCGGTTTCACGGGCCTGATCCTGGCTATGGCGCCCATCGACATCCAGTTGCAGGACACCTATTACGTGGTGGCCCACTTCCATTACGTGCTGGTCGCCGGTTCGCTCTACGCCATGTTCGCCGGCTACTACTACTGGGCCCCGAAATGGACCGGCGTGATGTATTCGGAAACGCGCGGCAAGATCCACTTCTGGGGTTCGTTGATCTTCTTCAACGTCACCTTCTTCCCGATGCACTTCCTGGGCCTGGCCGGCATGCCGCGCCGCTACGCCGACTACCCGATGCAGTTCGCCGACTTCAATGCGTTGGCCACTGTCGGTGCCTTCGGCTTCGGTCTGATGCAGGTCTACTTCTTCGTCTTCGTGGTCATCCCGGCCATGCGCGGTCAGGGTGCGCCCGCCCCGCAAAAGCCCTGGGAAGCCGCTGAGGGCCTGGAGTGGGAAGTGCCGTCGCCAGCACCCTGGCACACCTTCGAGAACCCGCCCAAATTGGACGTGACCGCCACCCGCGTGATCGGCTGACATGGCCACCAGCCCGCAGCAGCGCAAGGCCAATCTCAGGCTGGGCCTGATCCTGGCCTCGGTCGCCATCCTTTTCGGCGTGGGCTTCGTGCTCAAGCTGATCTACATGGGCCGCTGAGGGGTGCCATGGCCGTGCTGAACCCTCTGTTGTCCGACAACCGGCGTTTGCTCGGCAAGCTCGCCGTGATCGCCGCGCTGATGTTCGGTTTCGGCTATGCCTTGGTGCCGATGTACCGCTCGATCTGCGAGGCCCTGGGCATCAATGTGCTGACCCTGTCCGACCAGCGCATCGCCACGGGCAGTTGGTCGACGGGCAAGCTGGCCACCAACACCCAGGTCGATCTGAGCCGCACCATCACGGTCGAGTTCGACGCCAATGCGCGCGGACCCTGGGACTTCAAGCCCGCTTCGCGGTCCCTGCAGGTGCACCCGGGCGAGGTCGTGACCGTGATGTACGAGTTCCGCAACCGGCAGAACCGCACCATGGCCGCTCAGGCCATTCCCAGCTACGCCCCGATGGTGGCAACCTCGCATTTCAACAAGCTCGAATGCTTCTGCTTCAAGGAATGGTCGCTGGCGCCCGGCGAAACCAAGGAATGGCCGGTGGTCTTCGTCATCGACCCCAAGCTGCCCAAGGACGTCAACACCATCACCCTGTCGTACACCTTCTTTGAGGTCGGCGGCAAGGTGCCGGCAGCACCCATGGGCAGCCTGGGTGCGGCAGCGCCCCAGGCCGTCAAGGCGGCCGGCGGGTGAGTGATCTGCGCGAAGCGGCCGCGCGCCGGGGCTCGTTCCTGCAAACCCTCAAGGCCGTGGCCTGGTCGTTCTTGGGCATCCGCCGATCCAGTGGCCTGGAGCACGATCTGCAGAAGCTGAACCCGGTGCACGTGATTCTTGCGGGCCTGCTGGGCGCAGCGCTGTTTATCGCCCTGTTGGTGTTCTTGGTTCGTTGGGTGGTCGGCAGCAGCGTCGCCGTCTGATCGCCACACGGACAATTTGATTTTTGGTTTCAGGAGAGAACTGGTCATGTCAGCCCTAACCCCGGCGGGAATCACCCCGTACTACTACATCCCCGCGCCGTCGCGCCACCCGGTGCTGATGGCTTTCGGCCTGTTCCTGGTCATCTTCGGTGCCGGCCAGTGGGTCAACGGTGCCGGTTGGGCGGCCTATGTGCTGCTGGCCGGTATGGCGGTCTGGCTGACCGTGATGTACCAGTGGTTCCGTGAGGCCATCGGAGAAAGCGAAGGCGGCTTGTATTCCAACCGCATTGATGTGTCTTTCCGCTGGAGCATGAGTTGGTTCATCTTCAGTGAAGTGATGTTCTTCGCCGCCTTCTTCGGTGCCCTGTATTGGGCCCGCGTGCACTCGGTGCCGAACCTGGGCAACCTGGACCATCAGGTGCTGTGGCCCGACTTCAAGGCCGTCTGGCCCAGCAATGGCGTGGGCTTTACCGCGTCGCCGGCCAACACCATCGAGCCTTTCACGACAGTGGGCCCGTGGCCGCTGCCGACCATCAACACCGCGCTGCTGCTGACATCGGGCGTGACGCTGACGATTGCCCACCACGCGCTGATCGCCGGCCAACGTGCCAAGACGATTGCCTGGATGTGGATCACCGTGGCGCTGGGTGCCACCTTCGTCGGCGTGCAAGCCGTCGAGTACCACCACGCCTACACCGAACTGAACCTGAAGCTGAGCTCGGGCATCTTCGGCTCGACCTTCTTCATGCTGACCGGCTTCCACGGCTTCCACGTTTTCGTCGGCATGCTGATGTTGATCTTCATCACCATCCGGCTGATGAAGGGCCACTTCACGCCCGAGCGTCATTTCGGCTTCGAAGGCGCGGCTTGGTACTGGCACTTCGTCGACGTGGTCTGGCTCGGCCTGTACTTCCTGGTCTACTGGCTCTGATCACGCTGCATGGCAAGCAAAACGCCGCATTGCGCGGCGTTTTGTGTTTGTGGACAGCGCATCAGCCGCTGACCGGAATGCCCGTTGGCTTGACCCAGCCCATGTACCAACTGAGCAGGATGAACAGGAACAGCGCCACCGAAAGCCCAACGCGCAAGGCCAGGGCCCGCGCCATGTTCTTGCTGCGGCGGTCGGCGTCTTCATGGCCCTTGCGCAGCATGAACACCCCGGCACCGGCCAGTGCCATCAGCACGGCCACGAACATCAACACCATGACTGTTTTCATGTCGGCTGATTATCCGCATCCGGTCGCCGCATGGGCCTGAAGGGTCGCGCCTGGGTGGTGCTGGCGGCCGCGCTGTTGCTGGCCGCGTTGACCGCCCGCCTGGGCTGGTGGCAACTCGACCGCGCCGATCAGAAGAACCGTGCTCAGCAGGCCCTGAGCGAGCGCCGCGCGCTGCCGCCGCTGCCGGCTGCTGCGCTGGCGCTGCAGCCGGCCGACGCGGCGGCCCAGCACGGCCGTTTGATCACCCTGCAGGGCCGCTGGCAGCCCGCGTTGACCATTTACCTCGAGAACCGCCAGATGGACGCGCGCGTCGGCTTCTACGCCGTCACACCTTTGCTGCTCGACGACGGCACGGCGGTGCTGGTGCAACGCGGCTGGTTGCCGCGCGATCAGGCCGACCGCACCCGCATCGTGGCACCGCCCGCGCCGGAGGGCAGGGCGATGGTGCAAGGCCGCATTGCCCCTGGTCCAGGGCGGATCTACGACTTCGCCGGCGCAGCCTCTGGGCCTATCCGGCAAAATCTGCCGATCGAGGCGTATGCGCGTGAAACCGCGCTGTCCTTGCGGCCCGTCTCGGTGGTCCAGGAAGACGGCCCCATGGCCCCACAAGACGGTTTGTTGCGGCACTGGCCGGCACCCGCTGCCGACGTTCAAAAACACTACGGCTATGCCTTTCAGTGGTTCGCACTGAGCACACTGACGATTGCCCTTTATGCCTGGTTCCAAATCATCAAGCCCGCCCGCAGCCGCCGCCAACGCTGAGCCGCTGCACCTGTCCGTGCATGGCATGGTTGCGCCCAATCTGGACGACGCTGACCTGGCCGCGCGCATCCGCACCAGGCAAGGCCGCGTGCGCATGCTGCTGGTGCTGGCCGTTTGTGCCGCACCGGTCATCGCTTCCTACCTGACGTATTTCGTCATCCGGCCCGGCACACGCAGCAACTACGGCCAGCTGGTGGTGCCCACACGCGGCCTGCCCGAAGACCTGGCAATGACCCGGCTCGATGGCACGCCGGTCACGGCACGTAGCCTGCACGGCCAGTGGCTGCTGGTGGCGGTTGGCCCGTCGACCTGCGACGCCGCCTGCGACAAGCGCCTGTTCGCGCAACGCCAGTTCCGCGAAATGCTGGGCCGCGAGCGGGAGCGCGTCGAGAAGGTCTGGCTGATCACGGACCAGACCCCGCTGGCGCCGGCCCTGGCGGCGGCCCTTGCAGCCAAGCCTGAGGTGACAGCCTTGCGCGTGGACCCGGCGGTCCTGGCGCGCTGGTTGACGCCGGCCGACGGGCAGGCCTTGCCCGACCACCTCTACATCGTCGATCCGATGGGCGAATTCATGATGCGCCTGCCGCCGCAGCCCGACCCCGGCAAGACCAAGCGCGACCTCGAACGCCTGCTGCGCGCGTCGGCCTCGTGGGACACGCCGGGCCGCTGATCGGTGTCACACCGCAGTCCCGTCGAACTTGAACCCGCCATGAATACCCAAGCCCTGGTTGACTTCACACCCGCCCTGCGCCTGGTCCTGCTGGCCGGCGTGACCGCGCTGTTGCCGCTGAGCTGGGTGTGGCTGCGTCAGCGCGGTGCCGACACGCGGGGCCGTCTGGCCGCGCTGACCGCGCTGACGCTCTTCCTCACCTTCGACCTGGTGGTTTTCGGCGCCTTCACGCGCCTGACCGATTCAGGCCTGGGCTGCCCCGACTGGCCGGGCTGCTACGGCGCGGCCAGCCCGCTGGGCGCGCACGAGGCCATCAACGCCGCGCAGAGCGCCATGCCCAGCGGACCGGTGACCTGGAGCAAGGCCTGGATCGAGATGATCCACCGCTACCTGGCCATGACCGTGGGTGCGCTGATCGTGGCGCTGGCGGCTGTCAGCTGGCACGAGCGGCGGCGCCTGCCCTTCTCGCTGGCCTGGCCGCTGCTGACACTGGTCTGGGTCATCGTGCAGGGCCTGTTCGGCAAGTACACGGTCACCTTGAAGCTGTATCCGGCGGTGGTCACGCTGCACCTGATGGGTGGCCTGACGCTGCTCGGCCTGCTGGCTGCGCAGCACGAGGCTTACCGCCAGCGGCCACTGGCCTTGCCGCCCGGCCTGCGCAGCGCGGTGGTGGCGGCCCTGGTGGTGCTGGCCGTGCAACTGGCGCTGGGCGGCTGGGTCAGCAGCAACTACGCGGTGCTGGCCTGCAACGGCTTTCCGAAGTGCAACGGCAGTTGGTGGCCGCAGGCCGACTTTGCTGGCGGCTTCACCGTGCTGCGTGAATTGGGTGGCGTGGCCGCGCACGGCCGGCCCCTGACACTGGACGGCCTGGTCGCCATCCACCTGGTGCATCGGCTGTACGCGGTGGTGGTGGTGCTGGCGCTGGGTGGGCTGGCCTGGCGCCTGCGGCGCGTCAACGACGCCGTTGCTCGCCGGTACGGCCATGTGCTGGCCCTGCTGCTGTTGGCGCAACTGGTCACCGGCCTGTCCAACGTGGTGCTGGGTTGGCCGCTGGTCGCCGCGCTGGCCCACACCGCTGGCGCGGCCGGCTTGGTGCTGACCTTGACTTTGCTGTTGGCGCGCACCGCCTCACGACAGCCGGCCGCAGCGCGTGTCGTCCCGCAGCCTGCCGCTGCCTAGAATCACGCCCTCTACCGACCCATGTCCCAGACCCTTGCTGCTCCCGGCACGACCCCCTCGCGGTGGTCGCAGTTCTACGCGCTGACCAAACCGCGCGTGGTGCAGCTGATCGTCTTCTGCGCGGTGATCGGCATGCTGCTGGCCGAGCCCGGCTGGCCCGACTGGCGCCTGGCCGGCGCGGCCACGCTGGGCATCTGGCTGGTCGCGGCGGCGGCTGCCGCCTTCAACTGCATCGTCGAGCAGCACATCGACAGCCGCATGCAGCGCACCGCCTGGCGGCCCACCGCCAAAGGCCAGTTGACCAACACGCAGACGCTGGCTTTCTCGGGTGCGCTGTGCGCCGCCGGCAGCGCCATCCTCTACGCCTGGGTCAACCCGCTGACGATGTGGTTGACCTTTGCCACCTTTGTCGGCTACGCCATCATCTACACCGTGGTGCTGAAGCCGGCGACGCCGCAGAACATCGTCATCGGCGGCGCTTCAGGCGCGATGCCCCCGGTGCTGGGCTGGGCGGCGATGACGGGTGACGTCGGCCCCGAGGCGTTGATGCTGTGCCTGATCATCTTCCTGTGGACGCCGCCGCATTTCTGGGCCCTGGCGCTGTACCGCGTCGAGGACTACCGCAAGGCCGGTCTGCCGATGCTGCCCATCACCCACGGTTCAGACTTCACGCGGCTGCAGGTGTTGCTGTACACCATCGTGCTGTTCGCCGCCACGCTGCTGCCCTACGTCTACGGCATGAGTGGCCTCATCTACCTGGCTTGTGCCGTGGTCCTGGGTGTGGGCTTCATGGCCTACGCCTGGCAACTCTGGCGTGACTACAGCGACGCGCTGGCGCGCCGCACCTTCCGTTTCTCGATCTGGCACCTGTCGCTGCTGTTCCTGGCGCTGCTGATCGACCACTACCTCGGGCCATGGCTGTCTTACATCACACGTTGATCCGCGCCCTGGCGCTGGGCTGCATCACGCTCGCGCTTGCCGGCTGCCAGAAGGCCGCTGACCAGGCGCAGGCGCCCGGCTTCAAGGCTGTCGACATCACGGGTGCCGAATACGGCCGCGAGCTGGATCTGACCGACGCCGATGGCCAGCGCCGCCACCTGGCCGACTTCAAGGGCAAGGTCGTGGTGGTCTTCTTCGGCTTCACGCAGTGCCCGGATGTGTGCCCGTCGACCATGGCCGAACTGGCCCAGGTGAAGAAAGCCCTGGGTGCCGATGGCGACCGGGTGCAAGGCGTCTTTGTGACCGTCGACCCCGAGCGCGACACGGCGGCGGTGCTGAAGGCCTACGTCACCAACTTCAGCCCGGATTTCATCGCCCTGCGCGGCAGCGCCGAAGAGACCAAAGCCGCGGCCAAGCAGTTCAAGGTCTTCTACGCCAAGGTACCGGGCAAGACGCCCGAGAGCTACACCATGGACCACACGGCCGGCAGTTACATCCTGGACGCGCAGGGCCGGATCCGCCTGTTCGCGCGCTACGGCAGCGGTGCCGAAGCGCTGACTCACGACCTCAAGCTGCTGCTCGCGCAGCGCTGATCAGATCAAGCGAGCGCCGCAGAACCGGCTTTGCCGGGCTGCTGGGGCTGCCCCCTTGAGGGGGAGCGGCCCACGGTCGCTCCGGGGGTGGTCTCAAGTTCTTTGCGCATTTTCTTCATCGCGGCCACTTCGATTTGCCGGATGCGTTCGGCGCTGACGCCGTAGACCGCCGCCAGGTCGTGCAGCGTCATGCCGCCCGAACTGTCGTCGTTGACCTTCAGCCAGCGCTCTTCCACGATGCGCCGACTGCGTGCGTCCAGTGCGTCCAGCGCTTGCGCAATGCCATCGCCGGCCAGCCAGTCGCGGTGGCTGGCCTCGATGCGGTGGGTCGGCTCGTTGCTGTCGTCGGCCAGGTAGGCAATGGGTGCGTAGGCTTCCTCGCCGTCGTCGTTCTGCGACTCCATCGCCACGTCGCCACCCGACAGGCGCATCTCCATCTCGATGACCTCGTCGGGCTTGACGTTCAAGGCGCCGGCCATCTTCGCCACCTCGGTGGGCGTCAGGGTATTGCGGTGGGTGTCGCCGTCCAGCGCATCGCTCTTCATGCCCTGCTTCATCGAGCGCAGGTTGAAGAACAGCTTGCGCTGCGCCTTGGTGGTGGCCACCTTGACCATGCGCCAATTCTTCAGGATGTACTCGTGGATCTCGGCCTTGATCCAGTGCATCGCGTAGCTGACGAGGCGCACGCCCTGTTCAGGGTCGAAGCGTTTGACGGCCTTCATCAGGCCGACATTGCCTTCCTGGATCAGGTCGCCCTGCGGCAGGCCGTAGCCCAGGTACTGGCGCGAAATGGACACCACCAGGCGCAGGTGCGACAGCACCATGCGGCCGGCGGCCTGCACATCGCCCTGGTCGCGCAGCGCGCGGGCCAGCTGGGTTTCTTCGACGGCGGTCAGCATGGGCATGCGGTTGACGGCCGAGACATAGGCGTCCAGGTTGCCCAACGAGGGCACCAGCGACCAGGGGTCACGGACGGAAAGGGCGGATACGGCGGCAGTGCTGGAAGCGTTCATGGTGTTGCTCGACTCCTTCGGGAGACATCGGTTGAACAAATATTAGCACTCTCAGGGCGAGAGTGCTGATGGATGAGGCTGAAGAACAGCAAAGCACGATGTGGATCCCAGAATACGGTCTATTTGAAGAGAGCATGCGCTCACATTTAGCCCTACCTAAGCGACTTTCAGGCCTTCACGACGGCCTTGTCTGTGGTCTGACAGACGCAGCCACGGGGCAGGGTTCCATCGTCTTCGTTCCTTTATGCAGAACGACGGTCTTCTATGGTTGACGGCTGCCGGAAACTCCGCGACAGTCCAGCGCCGCGCCTGCAGTGCTTGCAGCGGCGAGGGCACCAGCCGAGCGCCCGCACCCACCGGAGTCTTCACCATGGCCCAGCCCCTACGCTGGCGTCTGAACGGCCAGCCGGCCCGTTCAGAGGCCGATGCGCAAACGCCCTTGCTTTACGTGCTGCGCAATGAACTCGACCAGCACGGTCCGCGTTTTGGCTGCGGCCTGGCGCAATGCGGGGCCTGCACGGTGCTGGTGGACGGTCGCGCCACGCGCTCCTGCGTGACGCCGGTGACGGTGGCGCAAGGCCGTGACGTGACCACGCTGGACGGCCTGGCCGCGCGCTGGCGGCAGTCGCAGGGCATCAGCGACCCAGCGGTGCTGCACCCGGTGCAGCAGGCCTTCATCGACGAGCAGGCGGCGCAATGCGGCTACTGCATCAACGGCTGGATCATGACGGCGGCGGCCTTGCTGGCCGAAAAGCCCAAGGCCAGCGACAGCGAACTGCGGCAAGGCCTGTCGGGCCTGAAATGCCGCTGCGGCACGCAGGTCAGCGTGCTGCGCGCCGTCAAGCGGGCCGCGCGTGTGATGCGGGACGCCAAAACCCGCGAAGCGCAGGTCTCGGGCCCCAAGGTGCTGGCATGACGGGCGCGCTGCAAGCCGCCGTCCTGGGCGCAGCCCAGGGTGCCGACACGGGTGCGGCAAGGCATGAAAACGTCTTGGACCGCCGCGGCTTCCTGGCTGCCGGCAGCGGCCTGCTGGTGACGCTGGCGATGCCGGCCGCGGCGCAATCGGCCGACGCCGACCTGGTGGGCGACGGCCAGCCGCGTGACCGGCTGGACACCTGGTTGGCCATCGACGCGCAAGGCCGGGTGCTGGCCTCGGTGGGCAAGATCGACGCCGGGCTGGGCATCCCGACAGCCTTCGCGCAGATCGTCGCCGAAGAACTCGACGTGGCGGTCGACCGGGTCAGCATCCGCATGGGCGACACCGCCACCACGCCCGACCAGCGCGGCACCGGCTCCAGCAACGGCATCACCGACGGTGGCGCGGCCTTGCGGGCAGCCAGCGCGCAAGCCCGCGCTTTCTTGCTGGCCCGCGCGGCGGAAAAGCTCGCACTGCCGGTGGCGCAACTGGACGTGCGCGATGGCGTGGTGCGTGCCCTCGCCGACCCGAGCCGCAGCGTCAGCTACGCCGAGCTGCTGCGCGGCGGGCGCTTCGAGTTGGCCTATGACGCCAAGGCCAAAGCCAAAGACCCGGCGCGCTACCGCGTCGTCGGCCAGCCGGTGCCGCGCAGCGACATCCCGCCGAAGGTGCGCGCCGAATACCGCTACCTCGTCGATTTCCGCCTGCCCGGCATGGTCCACGCCCGTGTGCTGCGCCCGCCCACGGCCGGTGCCCGCTTCATCGGCATCAAGGCCCTGCCGGCCACACCGGGCTTCATCCGCCTGGTTCAGCAAGGCAACTTCGTGGCTGTGGTGGCCGAACGCGAAGAGCAGGCCGTGCAGGCCGCGCGCAGCGTGCAACTGGAATGGTCGGCACCCCAGCTGCGCTTCGCGAAAGACTACGACGCGCTCTACGAAAGCCTGCGCACCGCGCCGGCCAAAGGCCGCAAGGTCGACCGCAGCAACGGCGATGTCGATGCGGCCTTGAAAGCCGCGGCGCGGACCATCGAAGCCGGCTACGAGTACCCCTTCCAGTCCCACGCCTGCATGGGCCCGGCCTGCGCGCTGGCGCAGGTTGAAGCCGCCGGCGTGACGGTCTGGATGGGCGGCCAGAAGCCTTATCCGCTGCGCAAGACGGTGTCCGAAATGCTCGGCCGGCCAGCCAGCGATGTGCGCGTGATCTGGTTGCCCGGGCCCGGCTCCTACGGCATGAACGAGGCCGACGACGCGGCCGTGGACGCTGTCATCGTGGCGCAGGCGGTCGGCCGCCCGGTGCGTCTGCAATACGCCCGCAGCGACGCCACCGCCTGGGACCCGAAAGGCCCGCCCGGCGTGTTCCGCCTGAAGGGTGGCCTGGACGCCGCCGGTCGCGTTGTCGCCTTCGACTACCACTCGCGCGGCTACTCGGGCCGCACGCGGCCATCGGGTACGCAGCGCTACGGCGACACCCTGGCCGCGCAGCTGATCGGCAATGGTGTGACGAAAAGCGAGGACCTGTACCAGGTGTCGGCTGAAAGCTACCGCTTCGACCACCAGCGGGTCAGCGGCGAACTCATCGACTGGAGCGCCTCGCTCAGCACCGGCCTGCGCACCGCGCACCTGCGCGACCCCGACGGCATGGCCACCGCTTTTGCCAGCGAGAGCTTCATCGACGAACTGGCGCTGGCCGCCGGGCAGGACCCGGTGGCTTTCCGCCTGCAGCACCTGGGCGACCCCCGCCACGCGGCGGTGGTGCGCGCGGCAGCCGAGCGCGCGCAATGGCAGCCGCGGGTCGGTGCCAACCCGCTCAGTGCCATGCCCGGCAGCGGCAGCGGCGGTGCCACGCTGCGCGGCCGGGGCATCGCCTACGCGCCACGCAATGGCGCGGTGGTGGCCATCGTGGCCGAGGTCGAGGTCGAGCGCGCCACCGGGCAGTGGCGGGCCACGCGCTTCGTCGTGGCGCACGACTGCGGGCTGGTCATCAACCCGCTGAGCCTGGAGCGCGTGATCGAGTCGAACCTGCTGATGTCGCTGAGCCGCACGCGCCACGAAGAAGTGCGCTTCGACGCCGAGCGCGTGCTCAGCGTGGACTGGCTGAGCTACCCGATCCTGGACATGACCGAGGTGCCCGACCGCATCGACGTGGTGCTGGTGGGCAACCAGCCCGGCCGCAGCTACGGTGCCGGCGAGCCGTCAACCCGGCCGGTTGCCGCAGCGCTGGCCAATGCGCTGTTCGACGCCACCGGCGGGCGCTTGCGGCGCGTGCCTTTCACGCCCGAGCGCGTGCTGGCCGCGTTGAAAGCTGCCCCTGCGGCGGCCTGAACCGCGCGCCGCGTTCCTCTCACTTCAACCCCCCCCACAGCCGTCCCCATCGCATGAGCCCCATCGACATGACTTTTCCAGCCACCCGCCGCCGCACCCTGCAACTGGGCCTGGCTGCGGCCCTGGCCCCGGCGGTCCCGCTGACTGCGCACGCGCAAGGCGACTGGCCGAACAAGCCGATCCGGCTGGTGGTGCCGTATGCGGCCGGCGGCAGCAGCGACACCCTGGGCCGCCTGATCGGCCGCTACCTGCAAGACGCGCTGAAGCAGAGCGTGGTCGTCGAGAACAAGGGCGGTGCCGGCGGGCTCATCGGCTCCAAGGAAGTGGCGCGGTCGGCGGCCGACGGCTACACGCTGGTCATCTCGGGCATCGGCTCGCACGTCATCGCACCGGTCGACACACCCGGCAGCATCGACCCGATGAAGGACTTCAGCCACATCGCGCTGCTGGGCGGGCCGCCGTTGGGCATGGTGGTGAATGCCGAGTTGCCGGTGAAGGACGTCAAGGGCTTCATCGACGTCGTGCGCGCCAGCCCCAAGGGCCTGAGCTGGGGCTCGCCAGGGCAGGGCACGCACGGCCACCTGACGGGCGAATTGTTCCGCCAGGCCAACAAGCTGGACATGGTGCACATCGCCTACAAGGGTGCCGGCCCGGCGGTGGCCGACTTGCTGGGCAACCAGATTCCAGCGGCCTTCATGACGCTGAGTTCATCCAACGCCCACGTCGACAGCGGCAAGTTGCGGCTGTTGGCGGTGTCTTCCGCCAAGCGCGTGGCGGCCTACCCGAACACCCCCACACTGGCCGAACTGGGCTACCCGCAATTGACGGGCACGACCTGGTTCTCGGTCTCCGGCCCGGCCGGCATGCCGCCGGCGGTGGTGGACAGGCTGAATGCCGAGATCCGCCGGGGCCTGCAAAGCGCCGCGGTGCGCACCGCGATGGCCGCCGAAAGCATGGAGGCGGGTGACTTGGACGCCGCCGGCTTCACGCGCTTCATGGCCGCCGAAATCGCGCGCTGGGCGCCGGCCGTGAAGTTGCTGAACAGCCAGCAGAAGTAGCCTTGGCCCGCCGGCCCGGTCAGATCTCGATGGACACGAAACCGTCGGCGTCGACCACCGTGCGGTAGGTCTTGATCGGCACCATGCACGGCGGCGTCACGACAGCGCCAGTGCGGATGTTGAAGGCACCGTTGTGGAAGTCGCATTCCACCGTGTCGCCTTCGATGCAGCCTTCAGACAGCGAACCCGGGCCGTGGGTACACAGGTCGTCGGTGACGAAGAATTCACCGTCCAGGTTGAAGACCGCCAGGGTCAGTTTTCCCTTCTCGATGCGGATGGCCTGGCCGGCGGCCACGGCGTCGGGCCGGCACAAGGCCAAGCGTTCACAGGCTGCTGACATGCCCCAAGCTCCAATTGACAATCGACAAGACTGAATGATATCGTCGTTTTGCGTAAAGGAACAGTGTTCCTCTATAAAGAACGATTCAAAGAACAAATGAAAGAACGACCGAAAGAACCGGCGGAAGCCAAGGTGCGCGCATGCTGAAGAAAGAACAGAACGACCTCGTCACGCAGACCGGTCCCGGCACGGCGATGGGGAATCTCTTCCGCCGCTACTGGCTGCCGGCGCTGCTGGCCGAAGAACTGCCCGAGCCCGATTGCGCGCCGGTCAAGCTGCAACTGTTGTCTGAAAAGCTGATTGCGTTTCGCGACACGCAGGGCCGCCTGGGTGCCATCGACGAGTTCTGCGCCCACCGCGGCGTTTCGCTGTGGTTCGGGCGCAATGAAGAAGGCGGCTTGCGCTGCCCGTACCACGGCTGGAAGTACGACGTGACCGGCCAGTGCCTGGAAGTGCCCAGCGAACCCGCGGAAAGCGGCTATTGCGACCGCGTCAAGCTGAAAGGCTACCCGCTGGTCGAGCGCGGCGGCGTGCTGTGGATCTACATGGGCCCGCCCGAGTTGCAGCCGCCGCTGCCCGAATACGAGTTCGCCACCGTGCCGGCCAACCAGAGTTTCACCAGCAAGCGGCTGCAGGAATGCAACTGGCTGCAGGCCCTGGAAGGCGGCATCGACAGCAGCCACGTCAGCTTCCTGCACAGTGGCGCGCTGAACACCGATCCGCTGTTCAAGGGTGCCAAGGGCAACCAGTACAACGTCGCCGACAAGAAACCGGTGTTCGACGTGGTGCCGGCCGACGGCGGCCTGTTCGTCGGGGCGCGTCGCAACGCCGAAGACGAGCAGTACTACTGGCGCATCACGCCGTGGATCATGCCCTGCTTCACCATGGTGCCGCCGCGTGGCGACCACCCGCTGCACGGCCATTTCTGGGTGCCCATCGACGACCACAACAACTGGGCCTGGAGCTTCGACTACCACCCCGCGCGGCCGTTGCACGCCGAAGAAGTGCAGGCCATGAAAGACGGCCAGGGCATCCACGTGAAGTACGTGCCCGGCACCTACATCCCGCTGCAGAACAAGACCAACGACTACCTGATGGACCGCGCGGCGCAGAAGGCCGGCACGCATTACAGCGGCATCGAAGGCATCGCCATGCAGGACGCATCGCTGCAGGAAAGCATGGGCTCGATTCAAGACCGCACGCGGGAAAATCTGGTCGGCACCGACAACGGCATCATCATGATGCGGCAGCGTTTGATGAAGGCCGTCAAGGCGCTGGCCGACAACGGCACGCCGCCGCCGGGCGCCGACCCCGAACACCAGAAGGTGCGTTCGGCCGCCGTGCTGCTGAAGCGCGATCAGCCCTTCAAGGAAGCCGCGCGCGACGCTCTGCGGGCGGTGCCTGGCACGCGCCAGTCGTCGGTCTAGATGCACCACGGCCACGCCGGGCTCGCAGCGCGCCATGTTCAGCACATTGGCGCAGGGCCCACTGAACGACGCCGCCGTGGCGCGAGTGGCAGCCTGGGTGCGCGAACGCTTTCGCCTGCCCGCCGAGGCCGTGGTCATGGTCAGCGAACTGGCCTGCCAAGTGCCGGGTTGCCCACCGCTGGAAACGGTGATCGCCTTCTGGCTGGCGCCGGCCGACGCGGCGCTGCGCCACCATCTGAAGGTGTTCAAACCGGTGCAGCAGGTTCAGCAGGAAGACCTGCCGCCCTGGTGGATGCGCGACGCGCTGGCGGTGCCGCCGGATTGGGCCTGTGACTGCTGCTGATGGCCGCTGACGGGTGCTGACCCCGCTGCCGCTTCAAACAAGAACCAACAAAACCAGGGATGAGGGGCACATGGTCGAAGCTTTGCTCAAGACCGTCACGCGCACGCAAGGCAACAACGCGGCGCTGAAAGACGGCAGTGTCCAGCCCGCCGGCTTCGAATTCGCTTTCGAAGACGTTCCGGTGCTGATCGACGGTTTCCGGCGCATGGTGCGCGGGCTGGAATTCGATGTCTGTGAGATGGCGCTGACCACCTACGTCTGCGCCCGCGCGCACGGCAAGCGCTTCACCGCGCTGCCGATCTTTCTGGTGCGTGCTTTCCACCACGGCGCCATCGTCGTCAACAGCGAACTCGGCATCCGGCACCCGAAGGATCTGGAAGGCCGCAAGGTCGGCGTGAACCGCGGCTGGACGGTGACCACCGGCCTGTGGGCGCGCAGCGTGCTGCAGCACCAGTACGGCGTCGATCTGACGCGCATCACCTGGGTCCTGTCGGGCGATGAACACGTGGCGGAATACAAGCTGCCGCCCTACGTCCAGCCCATCGAAAAGGGCCGCAAGATGGCCGACATGGTGGCCAGCGGCGAACTCGCCGGGGCCATCGGCGTCGAGGTGGACGCGCCCCATGTGCAGCCGCTGATTGCCAACGCGGCACAGGCCGGCCTGGACGCGCTGCGCGACCACGGGCACTACCCCATCAACCACCTGGTGGTGGTGAAGGACGAGGTGCTGGCCGCCCACCCCGGCGTGGCGCGCGCGGTGTTCGAGGCCTTTGCCGAAAGCAAGCGGCGCTATGTCGAGCGCCTGCGCAGCGGCAGCGTCACGCCGATGACGGCGGTGGACCAGATGCACCGCCGTGTGATGGACGTGATGGCCGCGAAAGACGCCGACCCGCTGCCCTACGGCATAGCGCCCAACCGCCGCATGCTGGAAACCGCGCTGGCCTCGGCCGTCGAACAAGGGATCATCGACCGCGCGCCCACGCTGGAAGCGCTTTTTGCGCCCAGCACCCACGCCCTGGTGGCGTGAACCCGTGCCATTCAGGAACCCAGGAACCCAGGAACCGCCATGACCAGCGCACTGCCCACTTTGCCCCCGATGACCGTGCCTGCCCTGCAGCAGATGAAGCGTGAGGGGAAGAAGATCGTCGGCGTCGTGGCCTGGGACTGGCAGATGGCGCAGATCGTCGACCGTGCCGGCGTGGACATCGTCAGCGTGGGCGACACCGTGGGTGTCAACCTGTGGGGCCACAGCAACCCGCTGGAAGTGACGATGGAAGAAATGCTGGTCGTGACCAAGGCGGTGCGGCGCGGCGTGAAGCGCGCGCTGGTCAGCGTCGACTTCCCGTTCGGCCCGCTGCAGGAAGGCCCCGACGCGGCACTGCGCGCCGCCATCCGCTTCGTCAAGGAAGCCGGCGTGGACATGGTCAAGCTCGACGGCGCGGCCGAATTCCCCGAAGCCGTGGCCGCCATCACGCGGGCCGGCATTCCGGTTTTCGCGCAGTTCGGCATCACGCCGCAAACGGCGCTCAAGCACGGTGTGGACTACAAGAACACGCTGAAGGTGGGTGTGCAACTGCCGCCCACGCTGACCGCGCAACTGGTGGCCGAGGCACAGCGCCTGGAAGCCGCCGGTGCGGCGCTGCTGGACTTCACGCACAGCGGCCCGGTGGCCGGCCCGGCGGTGGTGGCGGCGGTGAAGATCCCGGTGCTCGGCGGGCTGGGTGGCGGCCCTTGGCTGGACGGCCGCGTGCGCCTGGTCAACGCCGCCCTGGGCTATGCAGCAGCGACCATCGACAACCCGCCCGAGACCTATGCCCACGCCGCCCGAACCGCGCTGGACGCGATCAGCGAACTGGTGGGCGACGTGCGCGCCGGTCGGCAGATCAAGGGCGGCATACCGATCGCGGTGAACTGACATGGCCTGCGCAACCATCGACGGCATCGCCACCCGCTACGAGGTGATCGGCAACGGTGCGCCGCTGTTGATGTTCTCGCCCGGCGGCTTCGACGCGACGCTGGACAAGTGGTCGTCGCTGGGCGTTTACGGCAAGACGAAGCTGTTCGCTGCCTTGACGGCAAACTACCGATGCATCGTGTTCGACCGCCGCGAAACCGGGCTCAGTGGTGGGCGCGTCGAGCGCATCACCTGGGCGCATTACGTGGCGCAGGGCAAGGGCCTGCTCGACCACCTGGGCGTGCAGCGTGCGCACCTGATGGGCGGCTGCATGGGCTGCGCGCCGGTGGTGGCTTTCGCGGCGCAGTATCCCGAGGCCACGCGCAGCATGGTGCTGTACTGGCCGGTGGGCGGCGCGAAGTACCGCATCAACGGGCAGTTGCGTTTCGCGCAGCACCTGGCCTTCGTGCAGCAGGAAGGCCTGGCGGCCGTGCTGGCGCTGGCGCAAGGC
This sequence comes from Betaproteobacteria bacterium, assembly GCA_031383435.1. Lineage (GTDB taxonomy): Bacteria > Pseudomonadota > Gammaproteobacteria > Burkholderiales > Burkholderiaceae_C > Rubrivivax. The sequence goes on from JANMZP010000096.1 coordinate 26,113, forward strand.
AGCAGCAAGAGTTTCGGCGAGGACCCGCGCGGCGGGCCGTGGGTCAGCGTGTTGCGGCAGCCGTCTGCAAGCGCGGCTGCTTTCGCTGCGGCCTACATTGCGCAGGACGTCGAGCGCTACAAGCTCACCGTCACCGGCATGGTCCGCGCGCTGCTGGACCGCGACACCGCACCCGGTGCCGAACCCGAGCAACTGCTGCAACTGGACACGCCGGCGCTGGTCGTGCCGGGCCGCGATGCCTCGCACGCCACATCGGCGGCGCGCTACCTGGAAGAGTGCCTGCAGCGCGCCGAATACTGGGACGCGCTGCCCGCCGAGCAGACCGAGGCCACCGCGCCGGCGCGCCTGCTGCAATTCCTGGCCGCGGTGGAAGCGGCCTGAACCGCAAGCGTGACCCGCAAGCCCGACCCTGAAAGCAAAGCATGGACACCGACCTGAACGACATCCGCCGCAGCTTCACGCGCGTGGACCCCGCGCTGGTGCAGCAGGCCTCGGCCTATGCCGCGTCCATCCTGGCCGACGTGGCCGGCCGGCGCGGCACGATGGACGGCCGCATCGCGCCGCTGACGCCCCATATGCGCGTCTGCGGCCCGGCCTTCACTGTCGAAGTGCGGCCCGGCGACAACCTGATGATCCACGCCGCGATGGCGATGGCCCAGCCTGGCGATGTGCTGGTCATCGACGGCAAGGCCGACCGCAGCGCCGCGCTGATGGGCAGCATCATGCTCAACGCCTGCAAGCAACTGGGCTTCGCTGGCGTGGTGCTCGACGCGTCCATCCGCGACACCGAAGAGCTCATCGAACTGGGCTTCCCGGTGTGGGCCGTCGGCGCCAACCCGAACGGGCCGACCAAGAGCGTGCCGGGTCGCATCAACTGGCCCATCGGTTGCGGCGGCGCGGCTGTCAACCCCGGTGACCTGATCGTCGGCGACGCCGACGGTGTGGTCGTCATCGAACGCGAGAAGGTGGCGTCGCTGTTGCCGCTGGCCGCGAAGAAGGTGGCCGATGAACGCCAGCGCATCGCCGACATCACCGGCGGTGGCCCGATACGGCCGAAGTGGCTGGAAGGCGCGCTGGTGGCGGCCGGCGTGTTGAAAGCCGGCCAGGCCCTTTGAGCATTCAGGAAGAAATCTGGAAGAAATCAGGAAGAAATCAGGAGATAGGCAATGGAAAAAGTACTGGCGGCGGTGAAGACCGGCCCGAGCAAGATCGAGATCCGCGAATACGACATGCCCGAGGTGCCGGAGGACTGCGCTTTGCTGAAGATGGAAGTGGCCGGCATCTGCGGCACCGACGTCAAGATGTACAAAGACCCGCTGAAGGGCGCGCCGGTCATCATGGGCCACGAGAACATCGGCACCATCGCCAAGGCCGGCCGTGAGTTCACGCGCAAGAAGGGCTTCAAGGAAGGCGATCTGGTGTTCGTCGAACACTATGTCGGCTGCATGCAGTGCGAGTGGTGCCACCGCGGCGAATACCGCCACTGCAAAGCCACCGACTGGCGCGGCAACCCCGATGGCCTGCGCTTCGGCTACACCTCCACCGAAAAGGCACCGCACCTGTGGGGCGGCTTCGCGCAATACGTCTTCCTGCCGTGGAACAGCATCGTGCACAAGGTGCCGGCCGGCGTCACGCCCGAGATGGCCGGTCTGGTCACACCCATGGCCAACGGCGTGGAATGGTCGCTGTTCGACGGCGGCGTGAAGTACGACGACATCGTGCTGATCCAGGGGCCGGGGCAGCAGGGTCTGTCGCAGACAGTGATCTGCAAGCAGGCCGGGGCCAGCATGATCATCGTCACAGGCACCGGCAAAGACGCCGCGCGGCTGGAAGTGGCCAAGTTGCTGGGTGCCGACCACGTCATCGACGTGAGCGTGGAAAACCCGCTGGAGCGCATCCATCAGCTGACCGGCGGGCGCGGTGTCGACGTGGTGCTGGACTGCACCGCCGGAGCCGGCACCACGCCCATCCTGCTGGGCATCGAGGCACTGAAACGCAAGGGCGGCCTGATGGTGGTGCAGGGCGAGATGGGCGACTTCCCGAACTTCCCGCTGGCCCGGATGACGCTCAAGTGGATCACGCTCAAGAGCGCGCGCGGCCACAGCTACCAGGCCTGCGAAATGGCGCTGGCGCAACTGGCGTCCAAACGCTTTCCGCTGGAGAAGGTCACTACCCACAAGTTTGGCCTGAAGGACGTGGACCTGGCGATCCGCTCGGTCGGCAATGCCGGCGTGCCGGACGTGATCCACGCCTCGTTGATGCCCTGGCTCTGAGTCAATCGAAATGTCGGTGGACCCGCGGATTCCGGTGCATGTGCTGACCGGCTACCTGGGCGCCGGCAAGACCACGCTGCTCAACCGGATCCTGAGCGAGGAGCACGGCCGTCGCTATGCGGTGGTCGTCAACGAGTTCGGCGAGATCGGCATCGACGGCGACCTGATCGTCAGCGCCGACGAGGAACTGTTCGAGATGAACAACGGTTGCGTCTGCTGCAC
>JANMZP010000078.1:0-25026 GCA_031383435.1 Betaproteobacteria bacterium
GCGTGGGCATGATGCTGCAGCGCGGCCTGCGCCAAGGCTACGGTGCCGACCGCAACAACTCGCTGATCACCGCCGTGCGCGCCACCCCGCAGGCCAGCATCATCGAGACGCAGATCCACTACTTCACCAGCAACCCGTCGATGCCGGTCTTCGGCGCGCCACCTGGGGCCCCGGTGCCCATGCTGCCGCGCTTCCTGCCGGACAGCCGCAGCTTGATGGTCGGCCTGCACTACTCGCTGGCACCGCTGCCCGAAGTGCCGATGGCCACCCGCCGCGCCGACCCGCGCATCGGACTGTTCACCAGCACCGTGCTCGACTTCTCCGACGACCTTCAGCTCACACCGCGCCACCGTTACGTCAACCGTTGGCGGCTGGAGAAAAAGGATGCGGCCGAGGCGCTGTCCGACCCGGTCAAGCCGATCAAGTTCTGGATCGACCGCAACGTGCCGCACGCTTACCGCGAGACGGTGCGCGGCGCGATCCTGGAATGGAACAAGGCCTTCGAGAAAGTCGGCATCCGCAACGCCATCACGGTCGAGCAGCAGGCCGAAGATGCAGCTTTTGACACGCTGGATTTCGGTCACGCCAGCGTGCGCTGGATGATGAACGCCGACCCGGCTTTCGGTGCCATCGGCCCCAGCCACGTCGACCCGCGCACCGGCGAAATCCTCGACGCCGACATCGCCTTCGAAGGCATGTCGGCGCGCAGCCTGCGCGGCCTGCGGGCACAGGTGCTGCCGGCTTCGACCGCGTCATTGGCCAACCCGGCCACCGGCCTGGCCGCGCCCGCCGAACCCTTCGAATTGCTGCCCGCCCGCAAGCCCGGTGACGCCCTGCCCAACGCGCTGGCGATGTGCATGCACGGTGAACTGGCGGCCGAACAGCTGGGCTACGCACTGGACGTGATGGAAGCCCGCGGCGAACTCGACCCCGACAGCCCGATGGCGCAGCAGTTCGTGCAGGACTACGTCAAGGATTCCATCATGCACGAGGTGGGCCACGCCCTGGGCCTGCGCCACAACTTCCGCGCCTCGCGGGTCTACACCGAAGCGCAACTGGCCGACCCCGAATTCACCCGCGCACACGGCACCACCGGTTCGGTGATGGAATACAACGCCGTCAACCTGCCCAGCCCCGGCAAAACCGGCGGCGTGCCCTTCCAGACCACGCTGGGGCCCTACGACTACTGGGCCATCGAGTACGCCTACAAGCCGATGGCGGCGGGCAGCACACCGGCCGCCGAGAAGACCGAACTGCAGCGCATTGCCGCGCGCAGCAGCGAACCGCTGCTGGCCTTCGGCACCGACGAGGACACGTTCTTCGGCCTCGACCCCGAGACCATCCAGCTCGACCTGGGCAACGACCCGGTGGCCTTCGCGGCCAAGCGCCTGGCCATCGCGCGCGACCTGTTCAAGCGCCAGGAAACGCGTGCGCTTTCACCCCAGCGCGATTACGCCGTGCTGCGCCGTTCGCTGGCCTTTGCGCTGGCCGACGTGACCCGCGCGATGGGCGTGCTGGCGCGGCAGATCGGCGGCGTGGCCACGCTGCGCGACTTCCCCGGCAGCGGGCGCGACCCGCTGCAGCCGGTGTCGGCCCGGGTGCAGCGCGAATCACTGGACCTGATGGTGCGCGCCGCGCTGGCACCCGACGGCCTGCAGATCACGCCGGCGCTGCAACGCCGGCTGGCCCCCGACTACCTGGACCGCGCCGAGTCGACCGGCGGCCCCACCGACTTCGCGGTGCCGCAACGCCTGCTCGACCTGCAACGCGCGGTGTTGGCGTACCTGATGAGTGACGGCCTGGCCGCCCGCGTGCTGGACAGTGCCGCCAAGGTGGACAAGGGCGACGCGGCCTTTCACCTCACCGAGGTCTACCAGCGCCTGGCCGACGACGTGTGGAGCGAGCTGAAGCCCGGCGGTGACATCAGCGCGCCGCGCCGCGAGTTGCAGCGCGACTACGTCAACCGGCTGGCCTTCGCGCTGGTGCGGCCTTCACCGGCGGCCCGCACCGACGCCCGCGGCTACGCGCGGGTGCAGGCCCGCGCGCTGCTGGCGCGGCTGGAGCTGGCGCAGCGCCAGGCCGAGAAGCCGGCCCGGCGCGGCAGCCCCTTGCCGACCGATGCGCAGACGCGCGCCCACCTGGCCGACACCATCGACACCCTGAAGCAATCGCTGGCGGCGTCGATCCAGCGGCAGGCACTCTGAAAAACGAAAGGCACCCCGATGCACGCTTGGCTCTGCGAAACACTGGACGGCGTCGACGCCCTGCAGTGGAAGGAAATCCCCACGCCCGAACCCCAGGCCGGCGAGGTGCGCATCGCCATCGAAGCCGCCAGCCTGAACTTTCCCGACCTGCTGATCGTCCAAGGCAAGTACCAGTTCAAGCCGCCGCTGCCCTTCGTGCCGGGCGCTGAATTCGCCGGCCGCGTTGACGCGGTGGGCGAAGGCGTGAAGCACTTGAGGGTCGGAGACCCGGTGGCCGCCATCGCGGGCACCGGCGGTTTTGGCACCCACGCCATCGTCGAGGTGGCCCGCGTGCTGCCGCTGCCGCCCGGCTTCGCCATCCGCGACGGCGCGGCCTTCGCGTCCACTTACGGCACCTCGCACCACGCCTTGATGGACAGGGCCGCGCTGAAAGCCGGCGAGACCGTGCTGGTGCTGGGCGCTGCCGGCGGCGTGGGCTCGGCGGCTGTGCAAATTGCCAAGGCAGCCGGTGCGCGCGTGATTGCCGCGGCGTCCACCGACGAGAAGTGCGCGCTGTGCATGACCCTGGGTGCCGACGCCACGCTGAACTACAGCACGCAAGACATCCGCGCCACGCTGAAAGCGCTGACCGGCGGCAAAGGCCCCGACGTGGTCTACGACCCGGTAGGCGGCGAGCTGGCCGAACCGGTCTTCCGCTCCATCGCCTGGCGCGGCCGCTACCTGGTGGTCGGCTTTGCCGGCGGCGGCATACCGGCTTTGCCGTGGAACCTGGCGCTGCTGAAGGGTGCTGCCGTGGTCGGCGTGTTCTGGGGTGATTTCGTCAAGCGCGAGCCCCAGGCCAGCGTGGCCGGCATGCAGCAACTGGCGCAGTGGTACGCGCAAGGCCTGATCAAACCGGTGATCGACCGCGAGCTGCCGATGAGCGAACTCAAGCCGGCCTATGCCCGCATGGGTTCGCGCCAGGTGATGGGCAAGTTGTTACTGGTCAATCGCTGAACTGTCGCGAACGGGCACCGAAGCCCCCATCAGCAGGAGTCGGCGCGCCAGCATTTGGGGCTAGCATCCTTTTTGCCCTGCAGGAGAGCTGAGCCATGGCCGTCAAGGTGCTGATCCTCGAAGACAACCCGGTGGCGCGCAGCTTTCTCTGCCGCGTGGTGCGCGAAAGTTTCAGCGACGCCATCACCATCACCGAAGCCGGTGACCTCGAAGCCGCCCGACGGCACATCGCGCTGACCGGCGGGGCCCAGGGGCTGCACGGCGTGGACCCTTTCAAGCTGATCCTGGTGGACCTGGAACTGCCCGACGGCAACGGCATGGAACTGCTGACCGAGTTGGGCCATTACCCAGCCACCAAGATCGTCACCACGCTGTATTCCGACGACGACCACCTGTTTCCGGCGCTGCAGTGCGGTGCTGACGGCTACCTGCTGAAGGAAGACCGTTTCGAGGTGCTGGTCGAAGAGCTGCAGAAGATCGTGCGCGGTCAGCCGCCGCTGTCGCCGGCCATCGCACGGCGCTTGTTGACCCATTTCCGCCACGGCGCGCCGGGCGACATGCACGCCAGCGATTCGGGCTTCATGCCGGCCAGTTCCCTGACCACCAGCAAGCCCATTCCGCTGGAAAAAGCACCCGATCACGAACGCCTCACGCCGCGTGAAAGCGAGGTCCTGACCTACCTCAGCAAGGGCTTCACGATCAAGGAAATCGCCAGCCTGATGGGCATCAAGTGGTTCACGGTGAACGACCACATCAAGTCCATCTACAAGAAGCTGAATGTCTCGAGCCGCGCCGAAGCCGCGGTGCTGGCCAGCAAGCAGGGCCTGGTCTGAGGCCGCGCGCAAGCTGATGCCCCGGCTGCGGCGATGAGCGCCACCGCACCGCCGCGCGAAGCCCACACCGGCCCGCTGCACAGCGGGCGCGTGCTGGCCGATTCGGCCTTCGACCCCAGCGCTTTCGAAACCGGCCTGGACCGCAATCGGCCCAGCACCTGGATCGGCTGGCGCCGCCGGGCGTTGGTGCTGGCCGCCTTGTTGGGCTGCCTGGCGGTGTTTTCGCTGGCCCGTTGGCTGGCGGCCTCGCCGCATTTGGACGCCACCTGGCAAACCGGGCCTAACGGCCAATTGATACTGACCAGCAGCGCGCTGCCGGTCCTGCAGAGCCACCACGGTCAGGCCTTGCGGACGGTGCAGTCCGCAGGCGGTCCGGCCACCGCCGTCGACGCACGCATCCTGCACCGGGCCCTGCGCTGGCAGCCCGACGAAGTCACGCGCGCGGCGCAAGTTGGGCAGCAGCAGGCCTGGTCGCGGGTGCTGGACAGCGGCACCGCGCAACTGCAGTTCGAAGGCGATGAGGCCGTGACGCTGGAACCTGCTGCGCGCGGCTATGTCGGCTTGGGGCTGCTGTTCTGGCCGCTCGTCGGCCTGGCCCTGCTGGTCTATCTGCTGGGCGTGGTGCTGGTGCTCGCGCGGCCGCAGCCCAGCAGCCTGCTGTTCCTGGCGATGGCCTTGTGCCAGACACTCAACCTGGCGGCGGTGGCCATCGAGACGGCACCAGGCCCGGGCTTGAATGCGGCGGTCTGGGTGGCCAACCTGCCTTGGCGGGTGGCTCTCGACCTGGGCACTGCGGCCGCCGTGCTGCAGGCCTGGATGCTGGGCCCCCGCCGGCTGCCGCACGCCAGCCTGGTCACCGCAGCCGGCTGGGCGGTGCTGCCCGCCTGGCTGGTCTTGGCGCAGGCTGGCACCCCCGGGCCGGCCGGTGAACTGGGTGCGGTCGGGCCGCTCTGGTGGTGGGGGCAGGCTGCCTGTCTCGCCTTGGCCGCTGCCGCGCTGACGGCCATCGGCCATTCGTACCGGCTGGAGCCCAATCCTTACGCCTTGGTGATCCGTCGCTTCGCCGCCGCCGTGCTGCTGGCCTTCGTGGCCGTCACGGCAGCGGTAGCCTGGACAGGCGGCATGCCGACCACCGGCGCGCTGGTGGCCGAAGGTGCAGCGGTCGGCTGGTCGGTGTTCCTCGCGATCATGTTGCTGCTGGTGCCCTCTGTGGGCCGCAGTCGCCAGCTGCTGCGCGAGTTTGCTTTGCTGGCCGGCATCAGCACTGTGGCCACCGCGCTGGACTTGCTGTTCGTGGCGGTGTTTTCGCTGGGTGCCACCACCTCGCTGACGATGGCCGTCTTCATCGCACTGGCCCTGTATGCCGGCGCGCGGCAATGGGTCGTCAGCCAACTGCTGGGCCGCAGCATGCTGACCACCGAACGCACCTTCGACCAGCTCTACCGCGCCGCCCGCGACGCGCAGGCCAGCCCTGCGCGCTACCCGCAGATTCTGGGCGCGCTGCTGCGCGATCTTTTTGAGCCGCTGGAAGTGCAGCGGGTCGAGCGGGTGCCGGTGCGGGCGCGCGTGGTCGGGAACGGCGCGGCGCTGGTGGTGTCGCTGCGCAGCGCAGACGACGATGCGGCGCAGGCCGGCGCGCTCACCCTGCGCTTTGCCAGCCGCGGCCAGCGGCTGTTCACCGTGGACGACGCCCGGCTCGCCGACCGGGTGGTTGACCAGTTGCGACGCGCCGTGGCCTATGACCAGGCGGTGGAGCGCGGTCGATCCGAAGAGCGCCTGCGCATCGCCCAAGACCTGCATGACGACATCGGCGCGCGCCTGCTCACCCTGATGTACCAGGCGCAGAGCCGCGAGATGGAGGACTACATTCGCCACACCCTGCAAGACCTGAAGACCTTGACCCGTGGCCTTGCAGCGTCCGAGCACCGGCTGTCGCACGCCGCAGCGGAATGGAAGGCCGACCTCACACAACGCCTGGCGGCGGCCCACGCCACGCTGGGCTGGTCTTTCGAATACGACCGCGACCTGCTGCTGTCGGTGGTGCAGTGGTCGGCCTTGACGCGGGTGCTGCGTGAACTGGTCAGCAACGCGCTGTACCACGGCCACGCGGGGCAGATCGACGTGAACTTCACCCTCGAAGCCGGCCTGTTGACCCTGCAGGTGGCTGACGATGGCGAGGGTACCGACCCCTCGGCCTGGGCCCACGGGCTGGGACTGGGCGGCGTGCGCAAACGCGTGAAACTGCTGGGCGGCCAGGTCGCCTGGCGCGAGAACGCACCCCTGGGCATCGTCTGCGCGGTGCGGGTTCCCGACTTTTCCCAGCGCGGCTGACTCGGCTGCCAGACCCGACACTGCGCGTGCCACGGCGACCCGGCGGCTCTCCGCGTCAGACCTGAGTGCCAGGGCGTCACATTTCGGGGACAATAGGCACTTCGCGACGATCCGGGCATCGCCACCCGGCCTTTATCTGCTATGACCACTCGCCGCACGCCGCCCCCGACCGAGACCACCGCCGGTCCCAAACTGCGCCAGACCCAAGCCGAATACACGGCCGCCCGACCCAACGCCGAACCGGGCGTCAGGCCGATGATGTCGAGTTCCAAGATGTACGTCTGCATCCGCTGCCACGCCAATTTCAAGACCGGTGATGGCAAGCCCGATCCGCGCCTGCGCGGTTTGGGTCGGTGCAACACCTGCCTGGGCGTCAGCGTCCCGGCAGCTTGAGGCGTCAGGCGCCTGCAGGCGTCCTCACGCGCTTCGCTCTGCGGGCTGGTATCTCCCAGGCCCGTTTTTACCCTTCTCACGGAGTATCCGATCCATGTCGCAAAGCAACCGCCGTACGTTTCTGATGCAAGTGGCCGCCTGTGGTGGTGCCCTCGCCGCCGTTCAAGCCCAAGCCCAGGGTGCCAAGGTTGATGAGAAAGACCCGGCTGCGGTGGGTCTGGGCTACGCCGCCGACACCACCAAGGTCGACGCCAAGAAGTACCCCAAGCACAGCAAAGACCAGAAGTGCAACAACTGCGCGCTGTTCCAGGGCAAGGCCACAGACGCTGCGGGCGGCTGCCCGCTGTTCGCCGGCAAGCAAGTTCTGGCCGGTGCCTGGTGCACCGCCTGGGCCAAAAAGGGCTGAAGCGCCTGCGCTGAACGGCAGGCTTGCGGGCCTGCCGGGCTCACAAAAAACGGCCCTGCGGGACCGTTTTTTTCATGCACGGGCAGACCACCCCGCTTCAGCCGGCATCCAGGCAGGCCAGCACATGCTCGGCGATCGCCAGTGACGCGGTCAGGCCCGGCGACTCGATGCCCAGCAGGTTCACGATGCCCGCCAGACCGTGCTCTGCCGGGCCGTCGATGCGAAAGTCAGGTGTCGCTTCACCTGGCCCATGAATCTTCGGCCGCACGCCGCTGTAGCCGGGCTGCAGGGCACCGTCGGGCAGGCCGGGCCAGTAGCGCCGGATCGCCGCCTCAAAAGCCGCGGCACGACCGGGATCCACGGCATAGTCGATCTGCCCCGGGTCGGTGTTCTCCAGCCACTCAAAGTCGGGGCCGAATCTGGCCTGCCCGCCGAGGTCAATGGTCACGTGAACGCCCAGCCAGGCATCCACCGGTGCGGGGTAGATCAGGTGGCGAAAGGGTGAACGGCCCGTCAAGGTGAAGTAGCTGCCCTTGGCACAGTGCGGCTGCACCCGGTATGCAGGCACCAGACCCAGCAGGGACTGCGTCAAGGCGCAAGCGCCCAGACCGGCGGCATTCACGACCCGCCCGGCCTCGATCTCGAAAGCGCCCTCGGCAGCCTCCACCACCAGCCGCGCGCCGCCAGCCGGCAGGGCAGCCCACGCCCGCACCGGCGACTTCAAGGCCACGATGCCGCCTGCGTCTTCCAGATCACCCTGCAGGGCCAGCATGTAGGCATGGCTGTCGACGATGCCGGTTTGCGGCGACCACAACGCAGCGGTGCAGTGCAGCTCGGGTTCGAGGGCGCGCGCAGCGGCGGCCGTCCAGGCTTCGACCCGCGCGCCATTGGCCAGGGCGCGCACTTGCAGGGCTTGCAGGGCTGCGTGCTGGTCTTCGGCTGTGGCCACCACCAGCTTGCCGCAGGCGCTGTGCGGCACCCCATGCGTGCTGCAGAAGTCGTACAGCAGGGCCTGACCCCTCACGCACAGACGGGCCTTCAGCGAACCCGGTGTGTAGTACAGGCCGGCGTGCAGGACTTCGCTGTTGCGCGAACTGACACCTTGCCCTATCGCCGCTTCGGCATCGAGCACCACGGTGTCGTGCCCGGCTTGCGCCAGCGCCCGGCCGACGGCCAGGCCCACGGCGCCAGCGCCGATCACCAGGGCATCAATGCGGTCCATCTCAAGTCGACTTCCTGGCGTTGCAGCAAAGTGGCGCGCAGCATGCAAAACGGCCCCCTGCGAGCTCTGGCTTTGCAGCCGGCAAGGTCCGCTGCGCAGTGTTGGCTGTGCCCGTCGCGTGCCCAGCGTGAACGGTCACCATCGGCGGCTTTCCCGTCGATTGCCTGCCCGTACTCTGACACAGAAGAACGGCACTGGGGGAGGCTGCAGTTCGTTGAAGGGTGCGTGGCCCGCGCCCCGCCGACACCGACGGTTTGACTTCGAGTCTGAGCGCACGCTTGAGGCTGCGCGGCCGCTGTGTCGCCGGCTTCGGTCGACTTGGCGGACTGCCGAGGTGGCGTCCGCTGGGCCGGCAAGACCCAGGCCGCACGGCGACAACCGTCAAAGGTGATCGTTTGAGGTAGCCGGTGAACCCGACCCGCTGCTTCGGTTGAAAACGTCAGAAAGACGTCTGCCGGTACTGCTGTTTTACCTATGAAAACTCACGGGTTCAGCACCACCCAACGACCGGTTTGCCGCGTGCAGCGTGACCAGGGCCGCCCAGTGATCACCGTCAACGGTGATCACCTGAAAAGAAGCCTGAAGACGGACAGTTACGTTTTTTCAGAACGTCAAAAAGACGTCTGCCGGCGGCGCCGCCGTGGCTATGAAAAAACCCGATTTCAGCAGCCCCCAATCGACGGTTGGCGGCGTGAATTTTGCGCATTCGCGGGTTCGAACTTCCCCACAGACGCGCTGCAAACGGTTGCGTACATTCGCCTCTCGTTGGACGCACCCGGGCAACCAGACCGCTAGCGGCCACCACAGCACTCCGGGGCCGATGGCTCCATCCGACCCACAGCCCCTAGCAGCAACAGACCCCATGACGACCACCCGCTTGACCCGCTTGACCCGATCGGCCCACCGCCATCCCACCCGCTTGCTGTTGGCCCTGGCCGGCTGCGCGATGCTGTGCAGCACGCCAGCACGCGCCGACCCGTCCAGCCTGAGCAGCACCCTGCAGGTGCACCGCGTGGTGGTGCAAGCCGATGGCAGCGAGGCCCTGCAGCCCGCCATGGCGGTGCATCCGGGCGACGTGCTGCAGTACGCCACGGTCTTCAGCAACCCGGGTGCCAGGCCGGTGCAGAACCTGCAGGCCAGCCTGCCCATTCCGCCGGGCACCGAGCTGGTGGCCGCCAGCATCCAGCCGCGTGCCGTGCTGGCCAGCCTGGACGGCAAGGTCTTCCAGCCCATGCCCCTGATGCGCAAGACCCGGCGTGCCGATGGCCAGTGGGTGGATGTGGCCGTGCCCCTGGCCGAGATCCGTGCGCTGCGCTGGCCTGAACAGCCACTGGCCGCAGGCGCCAGCTTGCGCACCAGCGCGCGGGTGCGCATCAGCGGCGCAGCCGTGGCGCTGTCCTCTCTGTCAGTGCCGGCGGCGGCGTCGGCCGTCAGCCAGCGCCCTGCACCGGCCATGGCCGTGGCGCAGCGCTGACCGGCCCCGGCCCCACCCGACCCCCACCCATTCCCCGCGTCGCGGGTGTTGGCAATGCTGCGTGGCTGACCACGCCGGCCTGCCAGCGGCAGGCGATCGCCCGTAGCGAACCAAAGACAGGAACCATCCCCATGAGCAATCGATTGCCAGCCCCGGTCCGCTGGAGCAGAACCGCAGCGCCCAACCACCCCTTGCCAGGGCCTGACGGCCTGCTGTCGCCACTGCGCAACGCGCTGCTGAACTGGCGTTGGCTGTGCATGTTGAGCCTGCTGGGCCTGCTGATGGGCGTGACCACACCGGCTCAAGCAGCCCCGGCGGCTGGCACGGCAATCGGCAACCAGGCGTCGGCCACCTACACCGACGCGTCCAGCACACCGCGCACCGTCACCTCGAACGTGGTCATCGCCATCGTGCAGCAAGTGGCCAGCCTGACGCTGACCCAGAACGCCAGCCGCACCGTCAGCGTGGGCAGCCAGGTGAGCTACCCCCTGACCCTGACCAACAGCGGCAACGGCACCGACACCTTCAGTCTGGCCAGCAGCCAATCGGGTGCGTTCGCCTTCACCTCGGTGGTGTTCTATGCCGACGCCAACGGCGACGGCGTGGCCGACAACACCACCCCCATCACCAGCAGCGGCGCGCTGGCCATGGGTGAAGTGTTCCGCTTCGTGGCCATCGGCACGGTGCCGGGCACCGCCAGCTCGGGCAATGCCAACAGCCTGGTGGTGACCGCCACCAGCAGCTTCAGCCCGGCCCTCAATGCCAGCGTGACCGAGAGCACCACGGTCACCAGCAACGCGGTGATCGCGGTCACCAAGTCGATGAGCGCACCCAACGGCCTGCCAGGCAGTGGCCCGCACACCGTGACCCTGACCTACAACAACAGCGGCAACACCGCGGCCTCGGCGGTCCAGCTGCGCGACGCCCTGCCCAGCGGCATGAGCTATGTGGCCGGATCGGGACGCTGGAGCGCCAGCGGCGCCACCGTCCTGACCGACGCCAGCAATGCCGATGCGCAGGGCAGCGGCCCGACCATCACCTACGACTTCGGCGTGACCACCGCAGGCCAGGTCACGGCGGTCATCAGCACGGTGGCGCCGGGTCAGAGCGGCACCTTGACCTTCCAGGTCAACATCAACAGCTACAACAGCGCCCTGGCCACCGGGCAGTTGGCCGGCGCCATCAACAACACCGCCACGGTCCAGTACAACGACGGCGCGGCCAACGTGGGGCCGGTCAACAGCAACACCTTCGCCTTCACCGTGAACCCGGTGCTGGCGGTGACGATGACCGGCCAGACCGTGTCCAGCGCAGCGCAGGGCAGCACGGTGAGCTTCAACAACGTGGTGCGCAACAACGGCAACACGCCGGACAGTTTCGACATCACGCTGCCCACCAGCAGCTTCCCTGCAGGCACCACCTTCCAGCTCTACCAGGCCGACGGCGTCTCGCCGCTGCTGGACACCAACGGCAACGGCGTGCCCGACACCGGCGCGCTGGCCAGCGGCGCGACCTACACGGTGGTGCTGCGTGCGACCCTGCCCACCGGCTCCACGGGCGGCCCGTACAGCGTGAGCAAGACCGCCACGTCCAAGCTCGACCCGAGCAAGACGGCCACCGTGAGCGACACCCTGACCGCCATCACCGCCAACTCGGTCGACCTGACCAACGTGGCGGCACTGGGCGGCCCCGGCGTCACCGGCACCGGCACCGGCCCCGAGGCGGGCGCCCAGACCACCAACAGCACCAACCCGGGCAGCACCACCCGCTTCACGCTGTATGTGAACAACACCAGCGCCGTGGCCGACACCTTCGACCTGACGGCCAGCACCACGGCCAGCTTCTCGGCCCTGACCCTGCCGGCCGGCTGGACGGTGGTCTTTCGCAATGCGGCCGGGGCGGTCATCACCAACACCGGCGTGATCAACGGCGGCGCGAACATGCAGGTGTTTGCCGACGTGACCATCCCGGCGGGCCAGGCGGCCATCCCGGGCCTGGGGCAGGACCTGTATTTCCGCGTCCTGTCGCCGACCACCGGCACCACCGACCGCCTGCATGACGCGGTGGTCATCAACACCGTGCGCAGTGTGCAGGTCGCACCCAACAACAGCGGTCAGGTGTTTGCCGGCAGTTCGATCGTCTACACCCACACGCTGAGCAACAACGGCAACGTCACCGAGAACAGCGGCACCAGCACCATCACCCTGAGCCTGACCGACAGCCAGACCACCTTCAGCTCCATCGTCTACCGCGACGCCAACAACAACGGGGTCATCGACGCCGGCGACCCGGTGGTCAATGCGGCCACCGACCTGGGGCCCATCGCCCCGGGTGCCAGCGTGCGGCTGCTGGTGCGCGTCAGTGCCACCGCTGGCGCTGCCGCCGGCATCACCGACACCAGCAGCCTGACGGTCACCACCGCCGGCAGCGTCAACGGCACGGCCGCGCCGGCCGCGGTGTCGATGAGCGATGCCACGACGGTGATTGCCGGCAACCTGGTGCTGCTCAAGGAACAGGCGCTGGATGCCAACTGCGACGGCATCGCCGATGGCGCCTTCAGCAACGCCAACATCTCGGCCGGTGCAGCACCCGGTGCCTGCGTGCGCTACCGCATCACCATCACAAACATCGGTACCTCGGACGTGGTGACGGTGGTGCTGAGTGACGCCACGCCCGCCAACACCACCTACCACACCGCCGTGCCGGCCAGCAGCAGCCAGGGTGCCATCACGGTACCGACGGCGGGCAGCACCGGCACGTTCAGCGCCAGCGTGGGCACGCTGGCCGCGGGTGGCTCGGCGGTGGTCATGTTCGGTGTGCGCATCAACCCGTGAGGGTGGTGCGCAGCCAATAGCCAGCAGCCAGCAGCCAAACTTCCAGGCGAAATCGAGTGAACCTTTTCCGGGCATGGACCCGGCTGGCGAGCCCTGCCCGGGCCGCCGGCCAGCGCCTGGCGGCAGCGCTGACGCGGCGCTGCGCCGCGGCGTTGACCGGGCTGGCGCTGACCGGCCTGGCGGCCAGCGCGCAGGCCGCAACAGCGGCCCCCACACCGGCTGCCGGCACGCTGATACAGAACACCGCCCGCGCCACCTACTTCGATACCGACCGCGGCTTCAACGCCACCCTGCTGTCCAACAGCGTGGGCATCACGGTGCAGGCGCTGGAAGCCCTGACGCTGACCAGCGACAACAGCCTGCTGCGCGCCGCCAACGGCATTGCCAGCCTGGCCCACCGCCTGACCAACACCGGCAACACCAGCAGCAGCTACACGCTGCGCTACGCCAACCGCAGCGACGACGAGCACGACCTCGTCGGCCTGCGCCTGGTGTGGGACCGCAATGGCAATGGCGTGGCTGACGCCGGCGAGCCGGTGATCGCCAGCGCCAATGGCAACGCGGCCAACTTCGGCCCGCTGGCAGCCGGTGAATCGGCCGACCTGGTGCTGGTCGGCACCGTGGCCGACGGCGTGCCGCTGGGCCGCGTGGCCAAGCTGGACCTGAGCGCCCGCAGCAGCCTGCAAGGCGCCCAGGCCGCCAACATCGACAGGGTGACGGTGGCCGAAGGCGCGCTGCTGCAACTGGTGGCCGGCGCGTCCAACCCCAAGCCCAAGCAGGGTGATGTCGTCACCCTCACCCTGACCGCCAGCAACACCGGCAACCAGGCCGCCACGGGCGTGCCGGTGACGGTGGACGGCAGCATGATGAGCCTGGTGCTGCTGCGCGACCCGATACCCGCCAACACGACCCTGGCCAAGCTGGGTGCGCCGAATGGCGCCCTGGCCCTGTACCACCTGCAGGGCCAGCCCGAGTACAGCTACAGCCGCACCCCACCCACCGACCTGCGCCTGGTGGACGCGGTGGCCTTTGGCTTTTCTGGCAGCGTGGTCCCCGGCCAGTCGCTGGTGCGCAGCCTGGACGTGACGGTCAACCGCAATGCCAACGGCCCGCTCAACAACACCGGCCAACTGCTGTTCATGGACGGCCTGCAAGCTCAGCCACAGGGCACCGACTCCAACCCGGTGCGCCTGGTGGTGCCCGAGCAGCCACCCACGCTGAAGCTGTTCATCGACGCCGTCGCCACCCGGCCGGCCACCGCACTCAGCGCGGGCGCGCCCTTCTACGTGACCTTCGACGCCGCGCTGTGCAACCTGGACCCGCTGCGCGCCGAAACGCAGCTGATCACCGTGGCCTCGTCGCTGGCCGGTGACTCGGAATCCTTTCTGGCCACCGAAACCGGCCCCAACACCGGCGCTTTCCGCATCGAGCCCTTTGTGCCGACACAAGACGCTGCGCGCCTGCCGGTGGTGCGCGGTGACGGCGTGCTGAGCGTGCGCCCCAACGATCAACTGGTGGTTTCCGTCACGGGCTGCGGTGCCCTGCTGCTGCAGGCCGACGTGCTGGTCGACCCCTTTGGTGTGATCTTCGACAGCAAGACCAACCTGCCGCTGGCCGGCGCCGTGGTCAGCCTGATCGACGTCGACGGCCGCGGCAACGGCGGCCAGCCGGGCGGTCTGGCGCGCGTCTTCCTGGAAGACGGCCTGACCCGGGCACCCAGCGTGGTGACCACCGGGCCCGACGGCGAATACCACTTCCCGCTGGTGGCCCCCAGCGTCTACCGGCTGCAAGTCGTGCCGCCGGGCAACTACACCTTCCCGTCCGCCTTGGCGGGCGACCTGCTGCCGCATGACCGCATGGTGGAGACCGGCTCGCACGGCGAGAACTTCACCATCACGCCCGAGTCCCCGCCCGTGCACCTGGACATGCCTTTGGACGCCGACCCACGGGGCGGTTTCTTCATCGAAAAGACCAGCAACCGCAAGACCGTGGAACTGGGCGAATTTGTCGACTATCGGATCCGCATCAAGAACGTCAGCGGCCAGATGCTGGGCCGCATCCGCGTCAGCGACCAGTTGCCGCGGGGCTTTGCCTACCTGGCGGGCTCGGCGCGGCTGGACAGTGGCCTGCGGCTGGACCAATCGCCCCTGCCCGAGCCCGAAGGCGGTGTCGGCCCGGCGCTGGTGTTCAACGTGGGTTCACTGGCCGACAACACCATCCTGGTGCTGAGCTACCGGCTGCGGGTGGGGCCGGGTGCGCTGCAGGGCGACGGCGTCAACCGGGCGCAGGCGCGCAGCGCGGGCCCGCTGCCCAAGACCAGCAACGAAAGCCGCGTCGCGGTACAGGTTCTGGCCGGCGTCTTCAGCGACCGCGGCCTGGTGCTGGGCCAGGTCTACGCCGACTGCAACAACAACCGCGAGCGGGATGCCGACGAGCCCGGCATCGCCGGCGTGCGGCTGTTTCTGGAAGACGGCAGCCACGTCACCACCGACAGCCAGGGCCGCTACAGCCTGTACGGCCTGCGGCCGGTGACCCATGTGCTCAAGCTGGACCGCAGCAGCCTGCCGTTCGCGCTGGCACCGGCCGGTGACAGCCAGCTGGCCGTGCTGGCCAACCGCCAGGCCGGCGACCCCGGCAGCCGCTTCATCGACATGAAAAACGGCGAACTGCAACGCGCCGACTTTGCCGTGCAAGGGTGCAGCGCCAGCGTGCGCAGCGCGATTGCGGCCCGCGCCGAGACGGCCGCCCGCAGCGACCTGAACACCGAGGCGGCACGCGAGGCCCGCCTGGCCACCGACCCCCGCGTGCCCAGCGTGCCCGATCCGAAATCGCTGCCCGCCAGCGGCCTGGTGGGCGGTGGTTTGCCGGGCGGCACTTCGGCTGCTGCGGCCGGGTCGGCCAGGCCGGTGCCCGCCCATGCCAACGCCAACGCCCATGCCAACGCCAGCGCCAGTGCCAGTGCCGCCGCGCCGCAAGCCAGCACCGGCCTGACGCCAGATGCCGCGCCGAGCGCCGCGCCGGCTGGCGGCTTGCCGCCACGGCCGCCAGCGGTGCTGCCGGCCCTCACCGACGAAGCGCTGACCGCGCTGGACAACAGCCCGGCCATCCTGAGCCCGCAGCAGGCGCAGGTGATGGCCATCACCCAGACCACGGTCACGGTCAAAGGCCAACTCGGCCGCGTGCTGAGCCTGCATGTCAACGGCCAACGGCTGCCGCCCAGCCGCGTCGGGCGGCTGCGCAGCCTGGCCAGCCAGGACCTGCAGGTGGCGGACTACGTGGGCGTGGACCTGCAACCCGGCAGCAACACCCTGACGCTGGTGCAGTCGGGCGCCGATGGCGCGGAAGTCGCAGCGGACGGCGCAGCAGGCGGCGCAGCAGACGGCGCAGCCGGCAACAGCCACACCATCACCGTCACCGCCCCCGGTGCCTTGGCCAGCCTGCGCCTGACGGTGGCCAGCGGCGCGCTGCCGGCCGACGGACGGTCCACCGTGCTGGTGCGCATCGAACCGCTGGACGCCGCTGGCGTGCCCGTGACCTCGCCCACGCCGGTCACGCTGCACAGCGCCCGGGGCCGCTGGCTGCAGGCCGATCTCGACCCCGACGAACCCGGCCTGCAGGTGTTCGTGACCGGCGGTCAGCTGCTGCTGCCGCTGCAGTCACCGGCCGAGCCGGGCGACCTGCTGGTGCAGGCCGCGTCGGGCAATCTGCGGGCCCAGGCCCGGCTGAACTTCGTGCCCGAGCTGCGGCCGCTGATGGCCGCTGGCCTGGTCGAGGGTGTGCTGAACATGCGCGGCCTGCGCCGCGCAGACATCCAGCCCGCCGGTGCCGCCGACGGCTTCGAGCAGGCGCTGCAACAGGCCGGGAACGGTGCGGGGGGTGCGGGGAGTGCAGGCGCCACGCGCAGCGCGCTGTTCCTCAAGGGCAAGGTGCTGGGCGACGCCCTGCTGACCCTGGCCTACGACAGCGACCGGGCCAGCCGCGAACGGCTGTTCCGCGACATCCAGCCGGGCGAGTTCTACCCGGTCTACGGTGACGAATCGGTGCCCGGCTTCGACGCCCAGTCGACCAGCCGCCTGTACCTGCGCCTGGACCGCGGCCGCTCGTGGATGCTGTTGGGCGATTTCAGCACCCAGGCCGAAACGCCCGTCATCGGCGGCGTGATCGGCGTCGTCAGCAGCGCCGGCGGTGTCGCCGCCAGCGCGCTGGAAGAACGCCGCCTGGGCCAGTACAGCCGCAGCCTGAACGGCTACAAGGGCCACTTCGAAAGCGACGACGGCCAGCGCAGCCTGACCGCCTTCGCCAGCCAGACCCGCAGCCGTGCGGTGGTCGATGAAGTGCCCGCGCTGGGCACGTCGGGCCCCTACGGTCTGAGCCGTGCGCCGCTGGTGGACAACAGCGAAAAGGTGGAGCTGCTGACGCGCGACCGCAACCAGGACGCCGTGGTGCTGCGCCGCGTGCCGCTGACCCGTTTCGTGGACTACGAGATCGAGACGCTGACCGGGCGCATCCTGCTCAAGGCCCCCATGCCCAGTCTGGACGCGGCCTTCAACCCCAACAGCCTGCGTGTCGCCTACGAGGTGCTGCAGGGTGGCCTGCCCAGCTGGGTCGGCGGGGTGTCGGCCCGCCTGCAGGCCTCTGAGCACGTGGTGTTCAACGGCAGCGCGGTGCAGGACAACGACCCGCAGAACCCGCTGGGCCTGCAAAGCGCAGGCGCCACGCTGCAGCTGTCGCCGAACACCGCGGTCGCCGTCGAACTGGCGCGCACCGAGACGCCATCGGGCAGCGCGGGCAGCGCGGGCAGCGCGGCCAGCACGGCCAGCACCACGGCCCTGGCCGCCGCCACCTCGGGCCTGGCCGGCCGGCTGGCACTGCGCCACCAGAGCGAAGGCCTGCAACTGCAGGCCCAGGTGGTCATGGCCCAGGCCGGCTTTGCCAACCCGTCTGCCGGCGTGGCCCGGGGCCACCGCGACAGCAGTGCCAGCGCCACCTACAAGCTGAGCGACGAAGCGAGCGTCAAGGCCGAAGTGCTGCGCAGCATCGACCTGGCGGCCACCCCCGGCGCAGCCCTCGGGCCGTCGGGCGAAAAACTGGGGCTGGAAGTGGCCATCAGCCCCGGCCTGCGCGCGGAGCTGGCGCTGCGCCACAGCAGCGGCGCGGCCAGCGTGGCCGTGCCGGCCGCCGCCAGTGCCAGTGCCGGTGCCAGTGCCAGTGCCAGTGCCGGCGCGGTGGCCAGCCGGGCCACCAGCACCACCGTGCTGGCCAAGCTGACCGCCCAGGTGCCCGGCGACGCCCGCGCCAGCGTGTTCGTCGAGGTCGAACAGGACATCGACACGGTCGGGCGTCGCGCCGCCGCCCTGGGCGGTGAGCGACGGCTGGGGGCGTCGACCCGCCTGTACGGGCGCTACGAAGTCCTCTCCAGCCTGGGCAACCCCTATGGCCTGAACGACGCCCAGCAGCGCAACGCGACCGTATTCGGCGTGCAGGCCGAGCCGGTGGCCGACAGCACCGTGTTCAGTGAATACCGGCTGCGCGACGCGCTGGAAGGCCGCCAGGCCCAGGCGGCCATGGGCCTGCGCAACCGCTGGAAGCTGGGCGGTGGCTGGGCCCTGTCGACCGGCTTCGAGCGCGTGCATGTGCTCAACCAAACGGGCAGCAACAGCGCCAGTGCCAGCAGTGCCGAAAGCCGCTCCATCACCAGCGGTCTGGACTACACCGGCGCGCCAGGCTGGAAGGGCGCGGCCCGGCTGGAACGGCGCGACAGCAGCAGCAACAGCACCGTGCTGGGCCATCTGGGCTGGGCCGTCAAGCTGGACGACGAGTGGACCGCCCTGGGCCGCAATCTGTTCACGCTCAACCAGGCCCGCCTGGGGGCGCGCAAGACCGAGGACTGGCTGCAAATCGGCCTGGCCTACCGCGAAGGCGGTGGGCGCGACATCAGCGCGCGCCACACCGCCGTGCGCGACGCTGACGCCCTGCCTTTGTCCGCGCTGGCCGACGGCACCCCGGTGCGCAGCGTGAACCGGCGCAACCTGCTGCTGCGCGCCGAACTGCGCACCGAAGCCATCGACGAGGTGCTGGCCCCCGACAGCGCCCGCGTCGCGGCGGTGCTGTCGGCCCACCTGAACGAACAGCCCACGCCGGGGCTGCAGTTGTCGGGCCGGGTGGCGGCCAAGTGGGTGCGTGAACAGTCTTTGGGCCTGGACAGCCGCTACGACGTTCAGCTGCTGTCGGCCCGCGCAACGCTGGACCTGGACGCGCGTTGGGACATCGGCCTGCAGGCGGCAGCCCTGCTGGGCGGCGGCGGCCAGGCCCGGCAGCGGGGCCTGGGCGGCGAACTGGGCTACCTGGTGACGACCAACCTGTGGCTGAGCCTGGGCTGGAACGTGTGGGGTTACAGCGACCGCGACCTGGCGGCGCAGGACTACACCCGACGCGGCGGCTACCTGCGCCTGCGTTTCAAATTCGATGAGGCTTCCCTGTGAACAGCGGCCCGGTGCATGCAGGTTCTGATTTGCGCGGCAGCCGCTGGCGCCATGCCGCGCGCACGGCGGCGCGCCGCCTGTGGGCACGGGCCGCCCTGGCCTTGCTGGGCCTGTTGAGCCTGTTGGGCAGCCTGCCGGCGGCGGCACTGCCATCACCGCCGGACAACACCATTTACGGCAACGTCGGCACCGCGCTCTACACCATCAACCCGACCACCGGCGTGGCCGTGAGCGTGGGCACCCTGTCGTTCACCACCTCGGGCATCGCCCGCGACCCGATCACCGGCCGGGTCTATTACGCCGACAGCTCGGCCGTGGGCCTGATCGCCTACTGGGACCCGACCACCGGTCTGAACACCACCCTGCCCACCGCCCTGGGCTTTGCCACCAACCGGCTGGGCTTCCGCGCCGACGGGGTGATGTTCTCGATGAACCCCATCACGAACAACATCTACGTCATCGACCGCACCACTGGCAGCCCGACCATCGTGGCCACGGTGGAAAACGTGCCGCTGAATGGCGGTGGCGACATGGCCTTCGCGCCCAACGGCGACCTGTACATCGTCACCGCTTCGACCCTCTTCCGCACCCTGCTGAACCCGATCGCGGTGCCGCCGGCGGGCGCCGTGCCGTCCATGCCCACGGTGTCCTACGCCACCGCCACCACCGGCAGCCCGACCGGGCTGCTCTTCATCAGCAACGGCGTGGCGCTGGGTACGCCCACCACCGGCATCGTCGACCTCGGGCTGACCGGCGGCTTCACCAACGCCCGCGGCGCCAACAGCTATTCCGACCTGGGCGCCAGCACCAAGTTCGCCGACGTGGCCCTCACGGTGACCCCGTCGATCAACAGCTTTCCGCGCACCGGCACGGCCTCGTATGCGGTGGCCATCATCAACAACGGACCGCACAGCGCCAGCGGCAACTTCACCGTCACCTTCACCCTGCCCACGGGCCTGACGCTGGTCGGCGGCGGGCCATTCGGCAGCGGCTGGGCCTGCAGCGGCGGCCCTGCCGTGACCTGCACCAACACCACCAGCAGCCTGGTGGCGGGGGCCAGCCTGCCGACGCTGAGCGTGCCGGTGACGGCGTCGGTGGCCGGTGGCACCAACAGCCTGAGCACCGTGTTCACGGTGGCCGACACCACCTTCGACCCGGTGACGAGCAACAACACCGCTACGGTGCTGGTCAGCGTCGGCGCGGCCACGATCAGCAAGACCTTCCTGACCAACCCGATGGCCAAGGGCGGCACCAGCGCCCTGCTCTTCACGCTGAACAACCCGACGGCCAGCGCCATGACCGGGGTCAGCTTCACCGACACCCTGCCCACGACGCCGGGCGCCATGGTGGTGGCAGCGGTGCCGGCGGCCAGCACCAGCGGCTGCGGCACGCCCACCTTCGCACCGCTGGCCGGCGCCGCCAGCCTGTCGTTCTCGGGCGGCAGCATCGCTGCCGGCGCCAACTGCACGGTGCAGGTCAACATCACCGCCCCCACTT
The DNA here is from genome assembly GCA_031383435.1 of Betaproteobacteria bacterium. Classification (GTDB taxonomy): domain Bacteria; phylum Pseudomonadota; class Gammaproteobacteria; order Burkholderiales; family Burkholderiaceae_C; genus Rubrivivax. Next base: position 20,673 of record JANMZP010000078.1, read on the forward strand.
CAGGCACCTACAGCAACACCAGCAGCGGTGTGATCACGACCCAGACTGGCGCCACCGCCGGCGCAGCCAGCAACACCGCCAGCGTGCTGGTGATGACGCCACCCACCCTGGTCAAGGGCTTCTCGCCCAGCCCGGTCATCCCCAACGGCCCGACCACCCTGACGCTGACCCTCAGCAACCCGGCTGCCAACGGCGCCAACGACCTGACGGGCGTCAGCTTCACCGACGTCTTCCCCACCACACCGGGGGCGATGACGCTGGCCGACACCACCATCGGCAACAGCTGCGGGGGCACCCTCAGCGACGCCGGCGGTGCCGCGCTGGCCGCTGGCAGCACGGCCATCAAGCTGCTGGGCGGCACCGTGCCGGCGGGCGGCAGCTGCGTCATCACGGTGAATGCCAAGGCGCCCACCGTGGGCACCTACAACAACACCACCGGCGTGGTCAGCAGCGCCAACGCCGGCATCGGCGCGGTCAGCAACACCGCCAGCGTGCTGGTGCAAAGCGTGGTGGCGCCCAGCATCGCGAAGAACTTCTCGCCCAATCCGATCGCCGTCAATGCCAACTCGACATTGACTTTCACCATCACCAACCCCAACCCCACCACGGCGCTGACCGGGGTCGCCTTCTCGGACACCTTCCCGACCAGCCCCGGCGTGATGCGGGTGGCCACCACGCCCGCGGCCAGCACCACCGGCTGCGGCGCGCCCGTATTCACCGCCGCGGCCAACGCCGCCCTGGTCAGCATGACGGGCGGCACCATCGCCGCCGGTGGCACCTGCACGGTCACGGTCAGCGTCACGGTGCTGGCGGTGGGGGCCTATGTCAACGTCACGGGCGCGGTCAGCGCCACCGGCCCCAGCGCCTTGACCGGCAACACCGCCAGCGCCGTCATCGCCACCCTGGCGCCGCCGGTGTTGAGCAAGACCTTCAGCCCGACCACCATCGGCACCGGCAACGTTTCCACGGTGACCATTGCCATCTCCAACCCCAACGGCAGCCAGACGGTGACCGGCGTGGCACTGACCGACGTGCTGCCGACCACGCCCGGTGCGATGCGGGTGGCGGCTGTCCCCAATGCCTCGGTCAGCGGCTGCGGCGCACCGACCTTCGCCCCGGTGGCTGCGGCCACGTCGGTGGCCTTTTCCAACGGCACCATCGTCGGCGGCGGTCTGTGCACCATCAAGTTCGACGTCACCGCGCCCACGGCCGGCACCTACAACAACTCCACTGGCGCGGCGAGCACCGCCAACGGCGGCACCAGCATCGCCGACACGGCTGCCCTGACCGTGGTGGCTACCGCACCCATCAGCATCAGCAAGCTTTTCATCACCAACCCGATGGCGGCCAACGTTGCCGCCAAGCTGCGCTTCACGCTGACCAACCCCAACAACGCCACCGCGCTGTCGGGCGTGGCCTTCAGCGACACCCTGCCCACCTCGCCCGGCGCGATGGTGGTGGCGGCGGTGCCGGTGGCCAGCACCTCGGGTTGCGGCGCCGCCACCTTCGCGCCCGTGGCGGGTGCGGCGGCGGTCAGCTTCAGCGGCGGCAGCATCCCGGCCAACGGCGTGTGCACGGTGGAGGTGAACGTGGTGGCGCCGGCTGCCGGCACCTATGCCAACAGCACCAGCACCGTCACGTCGACGACGCCGGTCACCACCGGCGTGGCCGCTGTGGACAACGTCAACGTGCTGGCCGCACCCCTGATCAGCAAGCTCTTTCTCACCTCACCGGTGGCGGTGAACGTGCCCACCACGTTGCGCTTCGACATCAGCAACCCCAACAGCCTGGCGCTGGCCAACCTGTCCTTCACCGACAGCCTGCCGCAGACACCCGGGGCGATGGTGGTGGCGCCGGTGCCCAACGCCACGGTCTCGGCGGGCTGTGCCTCACCCAGCTTTGCACCCACGGCGGGCGCAGCCTCGCTGGCCTTCAGCACCGCGTCGATCGCCGCCGGCGCCACCTGCCGCGTCACGGTGGACGTGGTGGCCCCGGTGGTGGGCAGCTACGTCAACACCAGCAGCGCGATCAACTCCACCAACGGCGGCAGCGGCAACGTGGCCAGCGCCACGCTCAGCGCCGTGGCGCTGAACCTGCCCGCGCTCAGCAAGAGCTTTGCCAGCGCCGGGCCGATTGCACCCAACACCGCCAACACCCTGACGCTGACGCTGGGCAACAGCAACGCCAGCGCCATCACCCTGAGCAGCGCGCTGGTCGACAACCTGCCCAGCGGCATGACCGTGGCCAGCCCCGCCAACAGCGTGGGCAGCTGCGTGGGCGTGACCGCCACGCCGGGCGCCAACAAGATCACGCTGGCCTCGGGCGCCAGCATCCCACCGGGTGGCTGCACGGTGGTGGTCGATGTGGTGGCCAGCAGCGGCGGCAGCTACACCAACACCCTGGCCGCCGGGGCCCTGGTGACCAGCGCCGGCAGCAACGCCAGCGCCGCCAGCGCCAGCTTCAGCGTGCCTTTCGCGCCCACGGCGACCAAGTCCTTCACCCCGTCCACGGTGGCGGTGGGCGCCACGTCGGTGCTCAAGATCACGCTGGCCAATGCCAACGCGGCCACCGCCGTCAGCGGCGCGGCCTTCACCGACACCTACCCCAGCGGCCTGGTCAACACCGCAGCGCCGGCCGGCACCCTCAGCGGCGTGGGCTGCAGCGGCACCGTCACGGCGGCGGCCAACGGCACGGCGCTGAGCTTCAGCGGCGGCGTCATTCCGGCGGCGGGCAGCTGCGACATCACGGTCAACGTCACCAGCGCCGCGGCGGGCAGCTACCTCAACAGCAGCGGCACCATCAGCACCAGCAACGTGGGCAGCGGCAACGCCTCCAGCGCCACGCTGACGGTGTCGGTGGGTGCCCCGCTCACGGTGGCCAAGTCCTTCCTCAGCAGCCCGGTGGCGCCCGGTGCCACGTCGGTCTTGCGCATCCGGCTGACCAACCCCAACGCCGTGGCCATCACCGGCGCGGCCTTCACCGACACCTACCCCGGCGGCCTGGTCAACACCGCCACGCCGGCCGGCACCATCACCGGCGTGGGCTGCACCGGCTCGGTCACGGCGGCGGTCAACGGCACGGCGCTGGCGCTGGCGGCGGGCAACATCCCGGCCAGCAGCTTTTGCGACATCACCGCCAACGTCACCAGCAACAGCCCCGGCAGCTACGCCAACAGCAGCGGCACGGTGGCCACCAGCAACGGCGGCACGGCTGCCGCCAGCAGCGCCACGCTGGTGGTGCTGTCACCACCCACGGTGGTGAAGAGTTTTGCGCCGGCGGCGGTGTCGGTGGGCGGCACCTCGGTGCTGAAGATCACCATCAGCAACGCCAACAGCGCCACCGCGCTGACCGGTGTGGCCTTCAGCGACAGCTACCCCGCCGGCCTGGTCAACACCGCCACGCCGGCCGGTGCCATCAGCGGCGCGGGCTGCAGCGGCACGGTCACGGCGGCGGCCAGCGGCACGTCGCTGGTCCTGGCCAGCGGCAACGTGCCGGCCGGTGGCAGCTGCGATGTCACCGTCAACGTCAGCAGCGCCAGCGCGGCCACCTACAACAACACCAGCGGGCCGGTCAGCACCACCAATGCCGGCACCGGCGCGGCCTCCATCGGCAGCTTGAGCGTGGTCAGCGGACCGGCGCCGCTGACGGTGATCAAGACCTTCACGCCGGCCTCTATTGGCACCAACGACAGCACGCTGCTCAAGATCACCCTGCAGAACCCCAATGCCACGGCCGTCACCGGCGCGGCCTTCACCGACACCTACCCGTTTTCGCTGTTCAACACCGCCACGCCGGGGGCCGCCATCAGCGGCGCCGGCTGCAGCGGCACGGCCACCGCCGCCGCCAACGGCAGCACGCTGACCTTGAGCGCCGGCACGGTGCCGGCCAACAGCAGTTGCGACATCACGGCCAGCGTCACCAGCGCGGCCGCCAACACCTATGTCAACAGCTCGGGCGCGGTGAGCACCAGCAATGCCGGCACCAGTGCAGCCGTGACCGGCACCCTGGTGGTCTTGAGCCACCTGACAGTGGCCAAGTCCTTCAGCCCGACCTCGGTGCCCACCAACAGCCCTTCGGTGTTGAAGATCACCCTGAGCAACCCCAACGCCGTGGCCGTGACCGGCGTGGCCTTCAGCGACAACTACCCCGGCGGGCTGGTCAACACAGCCACACCGGCCGGGGCGATCAGCGGCGTGGGCTGCAGCGGCACGGTCACCGCCACGGCCAACGGCACGGCGCTGGTCCTGAGCGGCGGCACGCTGCCGGCCGGCGGCAGTTGCGACATCACCAGCAACGTCACCAGCGCCAGCGCCGGCAGCTATGTCAACAACAGCGGCGCGGTGAGCAGCGCCAA
>JANMZP010000082.1:0-6119 GCA_031383435.1 Betaproteobacteria bacterium
GGCCATGCCGCGGTAACGGATGCCGCGCTGCAGGCTGTCGAGGCGAAAGCTCAGTGGGTGCAGTGCGTCGCCAGCCTGGATGTAGCTGTTGATGTGGGCCGGGGCCATCAGTTGCGCCGTCACCTGGGGCAGGTGGTTCAACTCACGCAGCAGGGCCAGCACATAGCGTGAAACACCGCCATAGCGCTGGTAGCTGGTGACTTGCTGGTCAAACAGAACCTTCATGGGCGGCGTTGCAGGCTTGGCAGGGGTTCGGGTGGGCTGCCTAGCCTTGACGCAATTGCCGGGCTGCCCGCACGATGAAGATCAGATTCGTCGTCAGGTAGCGCCGCCACAGCCGCCCCGGTTCGCTGTACAGACGGTGCAGCCATTCCAACCCGTTGTTGCGCATCCAGGCGGGTGCGCGGGCCACGGTGCCGGCGTGGAAGTCGAAAGCGGCACCCACGCCCACCATCACCGCGTGGATGCGCCCGCGGTGGGCGGCCATCCACAGTTCCTGCTTGGGGCAGCCCAGGCTGACCCACACGGTGCCCGCGCCGCTGTGGTTGATCTGCGTGACGATGGCTTCGTCTTCCTGGGTCGACAGGCTGCGAAACGGCGGTGAGATGGCACCGGCAATGTGCAGCGTTGGCCAGCGTTCGAGCAATTGAGATTGCAGGCGGGCCAGCGTGGCTTCGGCACTGCCCAGCAGGAAGACGGATTCGCCCGTGGTCACCGCGTGGCTCAGGTAGTCGGCCATCAGGTCGGGGCCACTGACCCGCTGCTGTCCAGTGGCACCCTGGCGGCGCAGCATCCAGGCCACAGGCGCGCCGTCGGGTGTGGCCAGGTCGGCATCGGCCAGCACCTGTCTGAAAGCGGCGTCCTGGGTGGCGGTGACGACCGAATGCGCATTGCAGATGCAGACCACCCGGCTTTCCCTTGTTTGTGCCCAGCAAGCGATGCGCAACACGGCTGCGGCCGGGGTGATCACGTCGATCGGGGTGCCCAGCACCGGCAGCGCGGTGCGGCTGCGGCCGGCCGCTGAGGGCTCGGGCAGAGGCCGTGGCTCGGCGCGGGGGTCAGACGGAAGGGCTGCGGACATGGACAGGAAGGGCGTCAAGGCCGCTGCATTGTCGTTGCACAACTGCGCGGTTCCGGCATCGTTTCAAGGGGGAAGCTTGTTGCTGCGGTGGAGCTGGTTTAGTATTACGAAAGTTATAACAGGAGCCTGCCATGACCGCCCTCAAGATCACCCAGATCGGCAATTCCCTCGGCCTCATCCTGCCCAAGGAAATCCTGGCGCGGCTGAAGCTGGAAAAGGGCGATTCGGTTTTCGTCACCGACACGCCGGACGGGGTGGCGATCACGCCTTACGACCCCGTGGTGGCCGAACAGCTGGCACTGGGCAGCGAGTTCATGCGCGACTACCGCGAGACCTTCAGGGAACTGGCGAAGTGACCTGGCGCTGGATCGACAAGCGTGCGCTGCTGCTGCTGCACGCCGACAGCCTGGCCGAGCACGGCGGTGCGATGGGCTTGCGCGACGAAGGCCTGCTCGATTCGGCTTTGGCGCGCCCCTTGAATCGGATTGCCTATGGCGAGCCGGACCTGGCCGCCCTGGCGGCGAGTCACGGTTTGGAGCTGGCGAAGAACCACGCGTTTGTCGATGGCAACAAGCGCGCCGCGTTCCTGGCGGTCGGCCTGTTTCTGGCGCTGAACGGATACCGTCTCAAAGCGGAGCAGCCTGAAGCCGTGCTGACCATGCTGGCCGTCGCCGCTGGTACGCTGGGCGAAGCCGGCTTCGCTGAGTGGATACGCCAGCACGTGCAGCCGCGGCTAGACTGAAGAGCATGAGGCTGACCTTTATTGAACAGCAAGCCATCGCCAGCGCTGCGCGAGAGACGCTGGCACCGGGCACGCGCGTATCGCTCTTTGGGTCGCGCGTTCGCGACACCGCTCGCGGCGGCGACATCGATTTGCTGGTGGACAGTCCGGAGCCTTTGCCGGCCCAAGAATGGGTCAGGACGAGGCAGGCTTTTGTCGCGCGGCTGTACAGCTTGCTGGGCGAAAGGCGCATCGATGTTGTGATGGGAGGCGCAGGGCCGGCGGCGGCAACAGACGCGGTTTTGGCATCAGCCCGCAGGCAGGCCGTCGAGCTGGTGCTGACGTGAACGAGCACCGGATGGACCGCCTGGAGAAGCTGGGCTACCTGAACGTGAATGACTGGCTGAAATGGCGCGAGTTGCGCATCCGTTTGGCGCATGAATATCCAGGCCAACCAGAGGTGCGCCATGCCCAGCTGCTGGCCGCGATTGCCGGTGCAGCGGAACTTTTGGCGGCCTACCGAGCTTGGGCTGCCAAGTTGGCCGCAAACTCCGCGTAAGCCACCCGCAGCCCGTCTTCCAGCGCCGTTTTGGCCTGCCAGCCCACGCTGCTGATCAGCCCCACATCCATCAGCTTGCGCGGCGTGCCGTCGGGCTTGCTGGTGTCGTAGACCACTTCACCGCTGTAACCCACCACCCGGGCCACCAAGGCGGCCAGCTCGGTGATGGTCACGTCGGTGCCCACGCCGATGTTCACCAGCGGCGGCTCGAAGCGGCCGCTGACGTTCTCGTCGCTGCCCAGCAGCGCGCTGTAGCGGTCGGCCGGCAAATTCATCAGGAAGACGCAGGCGTCGGCCATGTCGTCGCTGTAGAGGAATTCACGGCGCGGGGTGCCGGTGCCCCAGACGGTGACGGTGCGCTCGTTGCGCAGTTTGGCCTCGTGGAACTTGCGCAGCAGCGCCGGAATGACGTGGCTGTTGGTCGGGTGGTAGTTGTCGCCCGGGCCGTACAGATTGGTCGGCATGGCCGCCAGGTACTGCGTGCCGTACTGCCGGTTGTACGACCAGCACATCTCCACGCCGGCAATCTTGGCCAGCGCGTAAGGCCGGTTGGTTGGCTCCAGCGGGCCGGTCAGGAGGTCGCGTTCGCGCATGGGTTGCGGCGCCAGCTTGGGGTAGATGCAGCTGCTGCCCAGGAACAGCAAGCGCTGCACGCCGGCCTTGTAGGCGGCGTGGATGACGCTGTTCTGGATGGCCAGGTTGTCGCGGATGAACTCGGCCGGAAACTGCTTGTTGGCCACGATGCCGCCCACCTTGGCCGCCGCCAGAAAAACGTATGCCGGCCGCTCGGCTTCGAAGAAGGCTTCGGTGGCCCGCGCGTCGGTCAGGTCCAGTTCGGCGTGGGTGCGCGTGATCAGCTCGCTGTGGCCCTGCGCCAGCAAGCAGCGCACGATGGCACTGCCCACCAGACCGCGGTGGCCGGCCACGTAGATACGGTCACCCACCTGCATGGCGCTGCTCATTCGTGGTGGTCGTAGGCCTGGAAGCCCGCCAGTTTGACCAGGCTGTCGCGCTTGGCGGCGGTGTAGTCGCTTTCGACCATCTCGCGCACCAGTTCACTGAAGGGCGTGGTCGGCACCCAGCCCAGCTTTTCCTTGGCCTTGGTCGGGTCGCCGAGCAGCGTTTCCACCTCGGTCGGCCGGAAATAGCGCGGGTCGACCTTGACGATGACGTCGCCGACCTTGCACTTGGCGCGCATCTCGCCCTGCGTCTTGGCCACCGCCGTGACGATGCCGACTTCTTTTTCGCCTTCGCCTTCGAAGCTGATGGTCACGCCCAGTTCGGCCGCCGACAACTGCACGAATTCGCGCACGCTGTGCTGCTCGCCGGTGGCGATGACGAAGTCTTCGGCCTGTTGCTGTTGCAGCATCAGCCATTGCATCTGCACGTAGTCGCGTGCATGGCCCCAATCGCGCAGCGCGCTCAGGTTGCCCAGGTGCAGGGTGGTCTGCAGGCCCAGCGCGATGCGCGCGATGGCGCGGGTGATCTTGCGCGTGACGAAGGTCTCGCCGCGGATCGGGCTTTCGTGGTTGAACAGGATGCCGTTGCAGGCGTAGATGCCGTAGGCCTCGCGGTAATTCACCGTGATCCAGTAGGCGTACATCTTGGCCACGGCATACGGGCTGCGTGGGTAGAAGGGCGTGGTTTCCTTCTGCGGAATTTCCTGCACCAGTCCATACAGTTCGCTGGTGCTGGCCTGGTAGAAGCGCGTCTTCTTTTCCAGGCCCAGGATGCGGATGGCTTCCAGCAGGCGCAGCGTGCCGATGCCGTCGGCGTCGGCCGTGTATTCCGGCTGCTCGAAGCTGACGGCCACATGGCTCATCGCGCCCAGGTTGTAGATCTCGTCGGGCTGCACCTGCTGCACGATGCGGATCAGGTTGGTGCTGTCCGTCAGGTCGCCATAGTGCAGCGTGAAGTTCTGGTGGTCGACATGCGGGTCCTGGTACAGGTGATCGACGCGGTCGGTGTTGAACGACGACGAGCGGCGCTTGATGCCGTGCACGGCATAGCCCTTCTTCAGCAGCAGTTCGGCCAGGTAAGCGCCGTCTTGGCCGGTGACGCCGGTGATGAGTGCAGTTTTGGTCATGGAAATGCGAGCGACAGGTTGATTGGCGAAGATATCACCCCTTTCGTGACATGCGGCGGAGGGCAATGGGCAGCATGTCTCGCTTGCCTGGGTGGCGGGTCGAAAACTGACATCTCTAGCGGTCAGAATGACCAGCCCCCACGCCGCCGTTGCCGCGTGCAGAACCCGTCCAAGGAAGCAATGCCCATGAAAGTCACTGTCGTCGGAACTGGTTACGTTGGCTTGGTCACGGGTGCTTGCCTGTCGGAGATGGGCAACCATGTGGTCTGCCTCGACATCGACGCGCGCAAGATCCAGATGCTCAAAGAGGGCGGCATCCCCATCCATGAACCGGGCCTGGAAGCCGTCGTGCACCGCAATGTGGCCGCCGGCCGCCTGCAGTTCACCACCAACGTGGAAGAGGCCGTGGCCCACGGCACCATCCAATTCATCGGCGTGGGCACGCCGCCCGACGAAGACGGCTCGGCCGACCTGCAGTACGTGCTGGCGGCGGCCACCAACATCGGCCGCCACATGACCGACTACAAGGTCATCGTCGACAAGAGCACGGTGCCCGTCGGTACGGCCGACAAGGTGAAAGCCGCCGTCCGCGCCGCCCTGGTGGCGCGCGGCCTGGGCGAAACCGAATTTGCCGTCGTGTCCAACCCGGAATTCCTGAAAGAGGGTGCGGCGGTGGACGACTGCATGCGCCCCGACCGCATCGTGGTGGGTGCCGACGACGAGCGCGCCATCCTGCTGATGCGCGCGCTGTACACGCCCTTCATGCGCAACCACGACCGCCTGCAGGTGATGGACGTGCGCAGCGCCGAATTCACCAAGTACGCCGCCAACGCCATGCTGGCCACGCGCATCAGTTTCATGAACGAGCTGGCCCTGCTGGCCGAGCGCGTGGGCGCCGACATCGAGATGGTCCGCAAGGGCATCGGCAGCGACCCGCGCATCGGCACGTCCTTCCTCTACCCCGGCACCGGCTACGGCGGCAGTTGCTTCCCCAAGGACGTCAAGGCGCTGATCCACACCGGCAAGGAAGCCGGCATGAAACTGGGCGTGCTGCAGGCCGTGGAAGACGCCAACGACCGCCAGAAGCACGTGCTGGTGCACAAGATCGTGGCCCGCTTCGGTGAAGACCTGACCGGCCGCACCTTTGCAATGTGGGGCCTGGCCTTCAAGCCCAACACCGACGACATGCGCGAAGCACCCAGCCGCGTCATCGTGGACGAACTGACGCGCCGTGGCGCGGCGGTGCGCGCCTACGACCCGGTGGCCATGGAAGAAGCGGCCCGGGTGATGTCGGACACGCCGGGCCTGAGTTTCATGACCCACCAGGCACAGGCGCTGGAAGGCGCCGATGCGCTGGTGGTGGTGACGGAGTGGAAGGAGTTTCGCAACCCCGACTTCGATGCCATCAAGGCCACGCTGAAGCAGCCGGTGGTCTTCGACGGCCGCAACATCTACGACCCGGCGCTGATGCACAGCGTCGGGGTCGAATATCACGGCATTGGCCGTGGCGTGCGGCTGGCGGGCTGAGGTCCACCGTGCGCCGAAGGCAGGGCACTGAAACCGGTTATAGTCCGGCGGTAGATTTCAGCAAGACCATTGATTGTTTGACGGTGTCTCGTTGCACTCGGCCCGCCAGGGCTGTGCTGCAGCAGGTTCCTTGACCGGTTATTTA
>JANMZP010000090.1:0-15265 GCA_031383435.1 Betaproteobacteria bacterium
CGGCCTGACCCCGCGCGCGCGGATCGTGGGCATGGCCACGGCCGGCGTGGCACCGCGCATCATGGGTTTCGGCCCGGCGCCGGCCACCCGCAAGGTGTTGGAGCTGACCGGCATCAGCCTGGCGCAACTCGACGTGATCGAGCTGAACGAAGCCTTCGCCGCGCAGGGGCTGGCGGTGCTGCGCGACCTGGGTCTGGCCGACGACGACGCCCGCGTCAACCCCAACGGCGGTGCCATCGCGCTGGGCCACCCGCTGGGCGCCAGCGGCGCGCGGCTGGCCACCACGGCCGTCAATCAGTTGCACCGCATCCAGGGCCGTTACGCGCTGTGCACCATGTGCATCGGCGTGGGGCAGGGCATTGCGATGGTGATCGAACGGGTGTGAGGGACAGCACCCCGGGCGCGGCCTGTCGCGGCTTCAGCCGCCCGGCGTGCTGTCGTTGAAGGGCGGTGGCACGGTGTCGCCGGGTGAACGCAACTCGGGTGCGCGCGGCATGGGTGCCACGCCCATCGCCGGCAGCAGTTCACCGCTGTAGTACAGCTGGGTCAGGCGTGCCTTCTGCAGCCGCGTGACCTGTTCGGCCAGCCGCTTTTCGGCGTTGTAGCGGCTGTCGCGCAGCGTGATCAACTGCGCCAGCGTGCGCCGGCCGGCCTCGAATTGCAGTTCGCCGGCGCGCACCAGGGTGTTGTACTGCTCGATCTGGCGCACCAGCTTGTCCAGCGCCCGTTCGGCCTGGGCCACCTGCGGCGCCAGGGTCGACATTTCGGCCTGCAGGTTGCGCAGGATGCGCTCAGCCTCGGCCGCGCTGGCTTCGGCGCGGCGCTCGGTTTCATTGCGCCGCGACTGCAGTTCGCCGCCCACCGGGAAGTCCCAGCGCGCCGTGATCTGCCAGGCGTTGCGGTTTTGCGTGGTCAGCGCCGGCGCGGTGCTGTCGCCGAGTTGCTTGCGCAGTTCGAGGTCGATGCGCGGCGCCAGCAGCGACATCTGCGGCCGCACGCGTTCGCGCGCGGCTCGCGCGCGCTGCTGTGCGGCCGCCAGGGCGCCGGGCGGCAGCGCACTGATGGCGTCGCTTTGAGCGCCGGCTGCGGGTGCCGGCAGCACCACCGGCAGCGCGGGGTGCACCTCGTCCAGCGCGGTCGCACCGACCAGCCGCGCCAGCTTGCGCCGGGCGCTGTCGTGGTCGGCCGTCGCTTCCTCGTGGGCAATCTCGGCGTCCAGCAGCGAGGCTTCGGCCTGCTGCGCATCGGCCTCGGACATCTTGCCCAGATCGGCCTGTCGGCGCGTCTGCTCCACCAGCCGCTGCACGGCCTGCAGCCGGTCGGTTGATCGCGGCAGCACGGTCTGCAGGCGCAGCACTTCCAGGTAGGCCTCGGCGATGCGTTCGCAGGCGTCTTCCTGGGCCCGCCGCAACTCTTGCTCGGCGGCATCGGCGTCGATCTCGGTGGCGCGCCATTCGGCGCCATCGTTGCCGCTGTTGTAGAGGTTCCAGCGCAGCGTGGTTTCGGCGCGGCTGGTGCGCCGGTCGACGGAAAAGCCCAGCTCCTGTTCGTTAGAGCGCCCCTGGACGGCCTGCACGCCCAAGGTGGGCAGCAGCCGCGAACGCGCCTGGATGCGCCGCTCGTGGGCCACTTCCAGCAGGGCCTGCGCCGAGCGCACCTGGGGCTCGGCCGGCAGCACGCGCTGCAGCAGCGCCGTCAGGCTCTCGGGCGCGGGCGCCGCAGCGTTCGGCGCGGGCAGGGTCGGCGCCGCGCCTGGCGCTGCAGCCTGGGCGCGGGCAGCGACCGGGGCCAGCGCCAGCGCCGCCGCGCAGGCCAGGGCGGTCCAGGCCCGCGTTGGGCAGCGCGGCGCGCTGACGGCCGGCCGGCCGCTGCCGTGGTGCACTGCCATCATCGTTCCTGCAAGGCGCCCTGCAGGCCGCGCAGCACGGGTTTGAGCAGGTACTGCATGACGCTGCGCCGGCCAGTCAATATGCCCACGTCCACCGGCATCCCGGGCGTGATGGCGAGCGGCTTGCCGTGCTGCTGGAGTTGGTCACGCGCGGCCTTGAGCTGCACTTCGAAATAGGGTTCGCCCTTTTCGTCGAGCACCGCGTCGGCGCCGACGCGGGCGACGCTGGCGTCCATCTTGCCGTAGGTGCTGGCGTCGTAGGCCAGCACCCGCACGTGGGCCGCCTGCCCGGCGCGGATGAAGCCGATGTCGGCCGGCTTGACGCGCACGTTCAGCAGCAGTTCGGGCTCGGCGGGCACCACTTCGATGATCGCCTTGCCGGCCTGCGCCACGCCGCCCAGGGTGCTCACGAGCACGCGGTTGACGACGCCGTCCACCGGCGAGAACACATCGCGCCGCGCGACGCGGTCCTCGCGGCCGCTGAGCGTGCTGCCCAGTGCGGCGGCCTTGGTCTCGTAGTCACTGCGCTGCGCGCCCCACTGCGCGCGGGCGCGGGCCTCGCTCTCGGCGGCACTGGCCTGGGCTTCCGCCAGGCCGGCTTCCAGCCGGGGCAGCGACTGCATCAGGCTGTCGAGTTCGGTCTTCTGGCCCAGCAAGCGTTGCTGGGCGCTGAGGTAATCGGCGCGGGCACCGGCGCCTGCCTTGAACAGGCGCTCTTCGATGGCGAAACTTTCTTCGCCCAGCTTCACGGCGCTCTGCAATTGCGCGATGCGAGCCCGCGCTTCGGACAGTTCGCCGCGCTTGCGCTGCACCGCTTCACGCGAGCCGCGGCCGTTGGCCTGGTTTTCGCGCAGGGCGTCACGCCAGAGCTGGGTTTCCTTCTCGATGAGGTCGGGTGCCTCGCGCCGCCAGGCTTCGTCGAAGCGCGGCGCGGTGCCCGACAACAAGGCCTCGACGCGGGCGCGGCTGGCCAGCGCGCCCAGGCGCTGGTAGCGGCTTTCGCCGAGATCGGCGTTGACCTGCGCGGTGTCCAGCCGGGCCACGAGCTGACCCTTCCTGACGCTCTGGCCCGCGCTGACCAGCATCTCCTGCACGATGCCGCCTTCCAGGCTCTGCACCTCCTGGATGCGGCTGGGCGGCACCACGCTGCCCCGGGCGTTGACGGCCACGTCCAGGTCGGCCAGCAGGCTCCAGGCCAGGGCCACGCCCACGAACAGCAGCATCACCAGCACCATGGCCGCAACGGTCTTGCGCGGGCCCTGGTCGGGGTCGTGGTGGGCCGTGCTGTCGGGCAGGGCCTGTGCCAGGACGCTCATCGGGCCCCCTTCATGCTGCGGGCCTCACGGCGCGGCCGGAAACGGTGCGGGCGGCCGGGTTGCCGGGCGGCGCACCGCCGCCATCGGGCGGGCTTTGCGCCAGCGCCTTCAGCACCTCGTCGCGCGGTCCGTCGGCCACCACGCGGCCGGCATCCATCACCACCAGGCGGTCGACCAGGGCCAACATGGCCATGCGGTGGGTGACGACCACGATGGTGGTGTCCTTCAGCGCGCGCAGGCGGCCGATCAGCTTCTGTTCGGTGCCCGGGTCGATCATGCTGCTGGGCTCGTCCAGCAGCAGCAGGCGCGGCCGGGTGAGCAGGGCGCGTGCGATGGCGACGATCTGCCGCTGGCCGCCGCTCAGGCGGTCGCCGCGCTCACCCACCTGGGTGCCCACGCCGTCTTGCAGTTGCACCACCACCTCGTCCAGGCAGGCCGCGCGCAGGGCGGCCAGCAGGGCTTCGTCGCTGGCCTGCACGCGCCCGAGTTCGATGTTCTCGCGGATGCTGCCGTGGAACAGCGTCACGTCCTGCGGCACATAGCCGATCTGGCGGCGCAGGCTCAGCGGCTGCAACTGGGTTGTCACCAGGTCGTCGACCAGCACGCTGCCGCTGCTGGGCGCGTACTGGTTCAAGACCAGCTTGAGCAAGGTGCTCTTGCCCGAGCCCAGTTTGCCGATGATGCCCACCCGTTCGCCAGGGCGTATCTTGACGTTCAGGCGTTCGATGACCGGCGGTGCCTTGGGGTAGGCGAAGCTGACGTCGCGGAACTCCAGTGCGCCGCTGAGCGGCGGCGCCTGCAGGCTGGTGTTGGCTTCGTCGGTGGGCGCGGCCATGATCTTTTCCAGCGCCGCGTAGCTGTACTTGGTCTGCTCCCAGCGCACCACCAGGCCGGCGATCTGGCTGATCGGCATCAGCGCGCGGCCGGCCAGCATGCTGACCGCGATGATCTGCCCCAGCGTCATCGCCTGGTCGTTCATCAGCACCGCGCCCACGGCCACCACGGCCACGCCGACCAGCGCCAGCACGGCGGTGTTGATGTAGTTGACCCGTGCGGTGATCTCGCGCGTTTCCAGGTTGTTCTGGGCGATGACCTGGGTCAGGCCTTCCCACTTGCGGCGGCTCCACGCCTCGGCGCCCAGGGCCTTGACGGTGTCCAGCCCGTTCATGGTTTCGAACAGGTGGGCCGTGCGCTGCGAACTGACCTGCATCGAGGCATTGACCTTGCGGGCCAGCGGCGCGCGTGAAGCCCAGGCCACGCCGATGAGCACGGGAATGGCCAGCAGCGGCACCAAGGCCAGCATGCCGCCCACCAGCGCGATGGCCAGCAGGTACAGCAGCGTGAAAGGCAGGTCGCCCAGCACGGTGAGGGTGCTGGTGGCGAAGAACTCGCGCACGGCTTCGAATTCGCGCACGGTGTTGGCCAGCACGCCGCCCGAGGCCGGCCGGTCGGCTGCCCGCAGCCGCAGACACTGGGCGTAGACCTTGGCCGACAACGCCACGTCCATGCGCCGCGCGGCGGCTTCCAGCAGGTGGCTGCGCAGCAGGCGCATCACCACCTCGAAGCCGATCAGTACCAGGGCGGCCACCGTCAGCACGCCCAGGCTGCCCATCGCGTTGTTGGGAATGACGCGGTCGTACACCGCCATGCTGTAGAACGGAATCAGCACGCCGAAGATGTTCAGCACCAACGTGCCGACCAGCGCCCAGGCGAAGATCCAGCGGTTGCGGTTGAAGGTGCTCCAGAACCAGCGGCCGCTTTGCGGCAGCGTGTAGAGCAGGCTGCGCTGGTCGAAGTGCAGCACCGGCCGTGCCGCGATCCATTGCGCGCCGGGCACCTCCTGCGCCAGTTCCGCCTCGCTCAGCCACGACGTGCCTTCGATTGCCGGCAAGTGGCACTCGAAGCGGCCGTCGTCGCGCAGTGCGACCACCACGGCCGCCTGGCCCTGATCACCCAGCACCAGGGCGGGCAACTGCGTGGCCCGCCGGGCCTGTTTGACGGGCAGCGGTGTGCCCACCAGGCCGGCCTGCTGCAAAAGTTGCTGCGCGGCTTCGTAGGGCTGGCCCGCCGCCCGGTCCGCGCCCTGAGCGGCCGCGGTCTCGCGCAGCTTGTCCACAGGCACTTCCACGCCCAGGAAACGGGCGAGAAAGATCACGCAGTCCTGCAGGGGCTCGGACGCCGTGGGCGGCAAATCCGGCAGGGGTCGATCAGGCTCGCTCATCGGTGCGCTGGGCTCGCGCTGGTGCGGGCCAGCGTGGAACAGGGTGGGGGGGGTGGCGCGCTCAGGCCGATCGTCGGATCAACCGTCCCGCAAGCCGACCATTGTCACCCGCCGCGTCGCCGCTGCGGCGCGCCATAACGCACGAAAGGAGAGACCGGCACAGCGGCAACGCCGCGCCGCCGTCCCACTACTTGGCGATGTTCTTGTCCATCCACACGATGCGCTTTTGCAGCCAGTCGTTCAGGTAGGTCACCTCGGCCGGATAGCTGCCCAACACCACCGAGTTGGGCCAGACGTAGGTGTCCAGGGTCGGCCAGACGGCGTAGTTCGCAGCCTGCGACTTGTTCAGGCGAACCTGCTGTGCGGCGATGTAGGTGTTGATGCTCTGGAATTGCGGCTTCATTTCCTTCCAGCGCGCCACCAACTGGCTCTTGAAGTTCCGGTCCTTCAGCAGGGTGTCGATCCACGGTGCCCGGCCGCGCACCCACCAACCCGTCGGGCCGATCAGCGCCGGGTCGAAGTCGGCATTGCCCGCCGACAGGTCGAAGTCCCACAGCGGGCCCATCCGCATCGGGCCGGTCACGTCCTTCTGCAGGTAGACGCTGGAGAAGAAGGGCGAGTCCGCGTTCTTCATCAACTCCTGCACCAGGTAGAAGTTGATCAGCGAATCCAGGTCGAAGAGGCTGGCGTAACCGGTGCCCGGCGCGGTGTTGCGCGACAAGATGGCCGTCTCCACGGCCTGGGTGGCATTCTTGATGTAGTTGACCTGCGCGGGGATGGCGCCCGAGGGCGACGACATCACAAAGTTAATGCCCAGCGCGGTGGTGAAGTAGGTGTCGGTGCCGATGTACTCGGTGTAGTCGGCCTCGATCAGGTAGCCGCCGGCCAGGTTGGGCAGCGCCACGTCGGCGTCGGCCATCTTGCGGATGTTGACCCGGTTCACATCCACCTCGATCTTCTCGCCGAGCTGATAGCTGCCTTGCAGCACGCCGTTCAGGTACAGGTCGACGGGCCGCAGCCGGGGCGTCCAAGGCATGCCGACGCGGCGGCTGAACTCCATCGCCACCGCATTGCGCATCAAGGTCTTGTCGGTGTAGTTGGCCAGCAGCACCCAGTCCTTGTGGGACGGCATGTCCAGCACGGCCGCCGCGGTGTCGAGCTTGATGCGGTAGGGCTTCTTCGGCATGTCCCAGGTCGAGTTGCCACGGCCCTTGATCTTGATGGTGCCGGTGAAGAGACCTGCAGCGTAGGGCTGCGAACTGCCGTCGTGGAGGCGCATGCACGCCGTCACATAGTTGTCCTTGTCCACGATCTGCGCGCCAGCCAGCGTCCAGATGTGCACCGATGGCAATCCGGTGTCGATGGCCGGCACATCGGCCGGGTACTTGGTGGGGTCGCAGGCGGCGGCGTGCACGGCACCGGTGGCGGCCAGCGAGCCCAGCAGGGTCAGCGCCGCGTTGGCCAGCAGCCGACGCAGGGTGTGGGGACGGGTTGGGAACATGGGTCGTCTCGCGATTGGGGTGCAATCAGTTTAGCCCCGGCTCAGCGCGGTGCGCGACGGTCAATTGCCCCTGTTCCCCTGTTCACGGGGGCGTCCGGCATGCCCGACCCGGCGCAAGTCGAGGCCATCGCCCTGCGCACGCCCAGGCCAATGAATGAATGGCCAACCTCGCAAACTGTTTCACGAACCCGGCCGGCCTTTTCGTTTCGGGGCTCAGTTCCCGTACGCGGCTGCCGAACAAGCCCCAGCAGCATTCCTGCAACCGATCAGACGTTCCGGACCCCACGAATGGGGTGGTCAGGCCATCAACTGGCGCTTAGTCGGTTGCTTTTGTAACTACCCATTTCCAAAATCATTTGCCTAGCGTTGGCGGCCGTTTCCAAGGGCAAGTCACTGGCAACCGCGACTGCTTTGCCGACCCACACGAACCCTCTCATGCGATCCCTGAAGCCCGAGCAGCCAGAACCAGCAACACGCAGTCGCGGCGTTCTCCGGGTGGTTGGCGGCTGGGCCGCATGCAGTGGCAGCGCGCACGCGCTGGCGGTCTCGAGCCCTTTGGGTTCCACCTGGGCCTGGTCGTTGTGCGCGGCCACGGCGGTGCTGTTCGTCCTGCTCAGCGTCTACACGCTGCGGCATTACCTGTTTTCGCTGAACCGCCTGTTCGGCGAGCAGCGGCACCCCTACACCAGCATCGTCAGTGCCGACTGGCCGCGGGTGACGATCCTGGTGGCGGCGCACAACGAAGAGGACGTGATCGCCGACTGCCTTGAGAATCTGATGGGCGTGGACTACCCCGCCGACCGCATGATCGTCATGCCGGTGAACGACCGCTCCAGCGACCGCACGCGCGAGATCATCGACGGCGTGATCGAGAAGTATCCCGGTCGCGTCCGCCCGTTCCACCGCGTGGGCGGCAAGCCCGGCAAGGCGGCTGCGCTGAAGGAGGCCACCGCGTTGGTGGACACCGATTTCATCGTGGTCTTCGATGCCGACTACCTGCCATCGCGCGGGCTGATACGCCGCCTGATGGCCCCTTTCTTCGACCCTGAGGTGGGTGCGGTGATGGGCCGCGTGGTGCCCAACAACGTGGGTGCCAACCTGCTGACCCGGCTGCTCGACCTGGAGCGCTCAGGGGGTTACCAGGTCGACCAGCAGGCGCGCATGAACCTCGGGCTGGTGCCGCAATACGGCGGCACGGTGGGCGGCATCCGCATCAAGGCCCTGGAAGCGGCCGGCGGCTGGCACGACGACGTGCTGGCCGAGGACACCGACCTGACCTACCGCCTGTTGCTGAACGGCTGGCTCACCGTCTATCACAACCGTGCCGAGTGCTACGAAGAGGTGCCGCAGAGCTGGGCCGTGCGCACGCGCCAGATCAAACGCTGGGCCAAGGGTCACAACCAGGCGCTCGCCCGTCACAGCCTGCCGCTGATGCGCCACGCCGGCACCCGGCTGGCGGTGCGGGCAGACGGCTTGCTGCTGCTGGGCGTCTACATGATGTCGCCGCTGTTGATGCTGGGCTGGGTGCTCAGTGCCTTGCTCTACTTCACGGTCAGCATCCACGCGGCAGCGCCAGCGATCTTGCTGCTGGCCTTCATGAGCCACAGCGCGATGGGCAATTTCGCGGCCTTCTTCGAAATCGCCTCGGCCGTGCATCTGGATCGTTCCGGCCGCCGCGTGCAGCTGCTGGCTTTCAACTGGTTGGGGTTCGTCGTCAGTGCGATGGCCATTTCCCGATCGGTGCTCGAGCAGGTCCTGCTGGACCGCATGCCGGGCAAAGGCTTCCATTGGGACAAGACCGTCCGCTACCGCCGCGCACCGGCGGTGCCGCCGCCGGGTGGCGGGGCCGCGCCATGATGTGGTTGTTGCTCTTCGGGCTGACGGCGGCGGTGATCCTGCTGCCGATGGTGCCCGCCTGGATGGAATGGCGGCGCCCTTCTGACGTGGTGCCGCTGTTCATCGACAACGACGACGCGCAGGACCCGCCGTTTCTGGCGCGCTCTTTCGAGTCGCGCCTGGGTACCGCGCTGGCCATGGGCAAGACCCATCTCGGCCGCTCACCGATCATGACTTTCCCGCCCTGCGGTGCCTGGCCGCTGAACGACAGCGAGCACGAAGCCGCGATTTCGCAGCGTGTCTGGAACGTGGTCGGTGATGCCGAGCTGCCTGCCGGCATCAGCTTCCTCGCCGAGGTGGCCGCCCAGAGTTCGCTGCAATCGGCAGCCGGCGGCATCTACCGGGCCTTGTGGGCCGGCCTGCGCCTGCAACTCGCACCGCGCAGCGTGGTGCTGCGCTGGGCGCATGCGCCGCAGGTCACGGTCGGTGCCGGCTGTCAACTGGCTGGGCGCGTCACCGCCGACAACCGCATCGACATCGCGGCGCAGACCACTTTCACCCTGCTGCACGCGCCGATGGTGTGCTTCGTGGTGCCGCAATGCGCCCGTGTCGCCCCGGCGATGGACATGCCGCTGACCCTGCGCAGCGGTCTGCCGCCCCCGGTGGTCTGGAACGAAGTGGCCTGCCGTGGCGTCTGCAACGAATCGCTGAAGGTCGGGCGTCACAACGCCTGGCGTGGCGATCTGATCGTCGCGGGCGACCTCTGGCTGGGCGAAAGCTGCACGGTTGACGGCAGCCTCAAGTCGGCCGGCCTGTTGACCCTGGAGGCCGGCTGCAAGGTCAGCGGCAGCATCGTGTCGGTGGGCCTGATCCAGATGGCGGCCGACTGCATGGCCGGCGGCTCGGTGATCTCCGAGACGGCCATCGTGCTCGGCCCCGGCTGCATCATCGGCACGCCCGAGCGGCCTTGCACGGTGGCTGCGCCGCGCATCGAAGTGGCCAGCGGCGTCATCGTTCACGGCACGCTGTGGGCGGGCGAACATGGGCGCTGTCTCAGCGCCGACGTGGCCACGCCGCCCCCGACACTGTTCCCGACGCTGCGCGCCGCCGTGCCGGCACAAAAGGCGACAGCGTGAACCTGGTTGCCCGGCTGACAGCTTGGCGAGGCCGGGTCTTGTCGGCGCTGTTCCTGGTTGCGGCAGCGCTGGCCCTGGGCTGGTCCGCCACCCAGCCGGCCGTGCAAGCTGCGGCCCCGCTGCAACTGTTCTTGCTGGTGTCCGACACCACACCCGACAGCGACGTGATGGTGCTGGCCTGGCTGGACGCTGCTGCGGAAGCGGGCTTTGCACTGCAGACCGTCAAGGCCTCGGCGCTGATGCGCGACCACCGGGCGACGCGGCAGTTCGCGCTCATCGTGCCCGATGCGATCAACCTGCGCATGAGCGAAGCGCTGGTGGCGCATCTGGAAACGCGGGTCAAGCAGGGCGCGCGCCTGATGCTGGTTCATGACGCAGGCATCGCCGGCATGGACGGCCGCTACCACCCGCAGCAGTCACGGCTGTCGGCGCTGGCCGGTGTGCGCTACGGCCTGTACGGCGAATACGGATCGGGCATGCTCAGCGAACAGGGGGCGCTGGTCGACGCGGCTTCCGTGGCGCAGCTGCGGCTGCCGCCTGGCAAGGTGATGCGCGCAAACAGCGACAGCCCGCTCACCAGCGTTCAAGCCGCGCCGTCAGATGACGAAGACCTCTCTGTGGTCACTTATCACTACGGTCGGCTTCGCTATCCGGTTTTTCGCACCGAGGGCCCCTACGCGGGCCGTCGATTGATGCATGCCGAAGGCGGCTCGCTGCTGGCCGGCGTGCATGCAGTCGGCGCGGGCGAGGTGCTGTTCGTCAATCTGCCGCTGACCTACTTGAAGCTGCGCACCGATGCCTTCTTCCTCCACGCCTTCCTGCGCTACTTTGCGCAGGAACGGGTCGGGCTGCCGCAGCTGTCGCCGATGCCCGATGCGCAGGGCGCCTTGATCATGAACTGGCACATCGACTCGGCTTCGGCCGAGCCGGCGCTGAGCAAGCTGGAGGCGCTGGGCGCTTTCGAGCAAGGGCCGTACTCGGTCCACCTCACCGCAGGCCCGGACGTCGACGTCCCTGGCGACGGCCTCGGAATGGATCTCGCGAACAACAAGTCCATGCAGACCTGGGCGCGCCGCTTCGCGAATCGCGGCGACGAGATCGGCAGCCACGGCGGCTGGATCCACAACGAATTCGGGCGCCTGATCGGCACCCAGGACCGGGCGCAATCGACGGCGATGATCGAGCACAACAGCGCGGTCGTCAGCAGCGCCAGCGGCAAGCCCGTGCGCGAGTACTCGGCGCCCACCGGCAACCATCCGGCGTGGGTCACGCCGTGGTTGCGCGAGCGCGGCATCCTGGCCTATTACTTCACTGGCGACATCGGCATGCCGCCCACCCGCAGTTACCAGGACGGCCAGCGCGGGCCCACCGACAGCTGGGCCTTTCCCGTGCTCAGCTACGGCAGCTATGCCGCCTTCGAAGAGGCCAGCCAGAACAAGGTGCCGCAAGCGCACGTGGCCGCGTGGCTGAACGACGTGGCCGACTTCTGCGCCGACACGCGCACCGTGCGGCTGATGTACTTCCACCCGCCTGGCATTGCCCTGTTTCCCGAGGCCTTCGCCGCCTGGATGCAGCACACCCGCGAGCTGGTGGTCGGCGGTCGTCTGCGCTGGACGACCATGGCCGCACACACCGAATTTTCCAACCGGCGGCTCGCGGCGCAGTGGCACTGGCAGGCCGACAGCCGTGCGGGTGCGGCACCGGACGCACTGCAATTGCAGGCCGAGCATCCGCATTCCCTGGAACACCTGAGCTGGCTGCTGGCCGCCGACCGCTATGCCCAGCCCCGCCTGCTGGAAGGCCAGGCCGAGGTGCTGCGCGACGGACCCTACTGGCGCGTCACCGCCGGCCGCACGACGCGGCTGGTGCTCGACACGCACCTTTTGCGCCCGAACGGCGCGCCTGCCCCGGAGCCCGCACGCCTGTGACTGCCAACGCCAACCCGACCTGCCAGCCGGTGATGATTTCGGTGGGCACGCGCCCCGAGATCATCAAGATGGCACCGCTGTATACCGAGCTGTCACGCCGTGGCGTGCCGGTGGTCTGGGCCCACACGCGGCAACACCGCGAGATGGCCGACACCCTGTATGCGTTCTTCGGCATCGTGCCCGAGCACACCATCGAGCTCGAACGCCGCAACGGCAGCCTGGCGCACCTCAACGCGCTGCTGCTGGAAGGTCTGTCAACGGTCATCGAGCGCGTGCGGCCCTGTGCCGTGCTGGTTCACGGCGACACGTCGAGCACCCTGGCTTCGGCCCAGGCGGCGTTCTACCTCGACGTGCCCATCGGACACGTCGAGGCCGGCCTGCGCACCTTCAACGCCCGCGAGCCCTTCCCGGAGGAAAAGAACCGCGAGCTCACGGCGCGGCTGGCGCGCTGGCACTTTGCGCCCACTGCCGGCGCGGTGGCCAACCTGGCCCGAGAGGGGCTCGCGTCCGAAGCCGTGCACGAGGTCGGCAACACCGCCGTCGATGCCGCGCTGGCCACCTGCGCCCGCCTCGACAGCCAGCTGGCTGCGGGTGCCGACGTGCTGCCGCCGGAGATCCAAGCCTTGCGCAGCCTGATGGCCGCGCGGCCGACCCGGCTGATCACCGTCACCGCGCACCGGCGTGAAAACTGGGGTGACGGCATCCGCCAGGTCGCGCGCGCCGTGGCCGCGCTGCTGAACGCGCACGACGACCTGGCGGTGATCTGGCCGGTGCACGGCAATCCGGCCGTCAGCGACATGGTGCGCGAGGAACTCGGCGCGCTGGCCTTGCGGCTCGAAGGGCGACTCACGCTGTGCCAGCCGCTGGACTATCCGGCCATGCTGTGGTGTCTGCTGCACAGCCAACTGGCGCTGACCGATTCCGGCGGCATTCAGGAAGAAGGGGCGGCGCTGTCGACGCCGGTGCTGGTGTTGCGCAACACCACCGAGCGCCCCGAACTGATCGCAGCCGGTGCCGGCTTGCTGGTGGGCACCGACCTGCCACGCATCGTCGGGACCGTGACCCATTTGCTGGCCGACGGGCCGGCCCTGGCGCGCATGCGCGAGGCCATCAATCCATTCGGCGACGGCCGCACCTCGGCGCGCATCGCCGATGTGCTGCAACGTGACCTGGGAATCTGATGTTCAAGACCAACAAAGTCCTTCGCTGGAAGCTGCCGTTGACCGGCCTGCTGATGGCCGCCATGGCGGGGGGTGCCCACGCCCAGGCCGCACAGGCGCCCGTTACGCTGGAACTCGCCACCACCCACGGCAAGCTCACGGCCGGTCTGCCCGACGCCGACGCCGTCAACGGGCGCGGCACCTGGATCCTGTCTGGTGGTGACGTGCTACGCGCCGAGCTGCTCGACGAGCGCAAGTTCGGCGCGCGCGGTGGCATCGTCGCGGTAAGCTGGACCCACAACCTGTCGCCCGACTGGTATGCCACTGGCACGCTGGCAGCCGGCCACGGCGGACCCAACTGGGCCAACGAGCGTGTCGACATCGATGTCGCCGCCAAATGGGGTGCTTCGAAGGGCATCGTCACCCACGCCGCGTTCTACGGCGCGCGGTACGACGGCCATCGCAGCGATCGCGGCCTGCGCCTGTCGCTGGTGGCCTATCTGCCGGCTTCGCTGGTGCTGGAGGGCGGCGTCACCTTGAACGTCAGCAACCCCGGCACCGTGCACTCGCAGATGCCGTTTGCCAGCGCGACCTGGGGCCGATCGGGCGAGCAGTACCTCAGCCTGCGCGTCAGCAGCGGCACCGAGGCCTACCAGGCGCTGGGGGCCGGGCAGCAGTTAGTGAACTTCCGCAGCCACAGCGCCGGCCTGACCTGGCGCCGTTGGATCAGCAAGGACTGGGGGTTCACGGCCACCGCCGAGGCCTACCGCAATCCGACCTACCGGCGGGACAGCGTCGGCGCCGGCCTCTTCGCCCAGTTCTGAACTGACCATGCTGCGCCGCCCGCTCCACCTGCACCTGCGCGACCGCGGCCACCGTGGCGGGACCATCCTGCAGCACCGGGCGATGTCGAGCCTGAATCTGCCCAGGGCACGGCTGGCGCGCGGTGCCTTTTTCGCCGCCGCGCTGACGCTGCTGCTGTGCGCGCTGCAGCCCTGGATTGCCGCGTTCTGGGGCGAACAACTGGCGTGGTGGGTGCGCGCGCTGGAACTGCCCGGGCAGGCGGTCCGGACCGCAGCGCCGCAGGTCGAATGGTTGTGGCTGCCCGTGCCGCAGGTTGACATCCGTTTGCCCGACATCACCGAGCTGGGCCTGGCCGCTCACGGCCTGGGGGTGATCGGCGTCTGGATCCTGTCCGGCTGGTTGCCCGACCCGGCCAAGCCGGGCATGTTCCTCTTGCGCTTCGCGGCGCTGCTGCATGGCCTGTCGGTGATTTTTTTCCTGCTGGTGCCGGCGAGCTTCCCGCATTCCCTGGACAGTCACATCAGCGCCGGGTTGCGCCAATCGTGGCTGCTGATCCTCATCGCGCCGTGGCTGCTGCTGTTCACCTATGACCTATTCCCGTTTCCGGCCTGGCAGAGCATCGCCCTGAAGGCGGTGACGACTTTGTTCCTTTTCTTGCTGGCACCCCTTCAATACGCTAGCCATCTCGCCTTGGTGGCGCTTTGCGGTCCGATCATCATGCCTTTGCTGTATCTGTTGTTCGGCATGATGGTGCCGGTGCTCGGGATGGTCGCGCTTTACGGCTGGGGCATGAGTTGGCATGCCAGCGCGCCAACCCCGACCGAGGCCTGAGTGATGCGCGCAGTCTTTCTGGCTGGATGGCTGGCTGCCAGCAGCCTGGCCGCAGTCGCAGCGCCTGGTGCTGCCGCTCCACCACTGGCGGGGAGTCGCTGCGCCGCAGGCGGCTACGTCGATGCGGAATTCCGCGACGCGGCCATCCGCGCGCTGGCGCCGCTGGTGGTGCAGGCCCCGGGCCGGCCGGCCCACGGCGGCGTGCGTGCGCACCACACGCCAGGGCACTTTGACGCCCAGGGCCGAGCCTGGTATCTCGTTTCGGCCTACCAGGTCAATCTCGGCCTCATCGGTGCGTTGCGCGTTGCACCTTCGCTGCGGCCGGTGGTGGCCGACTGGCTGCGCTGGCAGGCCAAACACATGAGCACGACCGGTGCCGCGCGCGGCGTGGTGTTCGACCACTGGGTGCGTGTCGAAGACCATGCCGAGACCACCTGTCCGCCCGGCCTGGCGCGCGGCTTGTGCGACCACGTGGATGCCTACGACAGCACAGCTGCCTCGACGCTGCTGATGGCCGATGCCTACTTGCGGTACGGCGGTGACGTCAGCCTGCTGCGCGACCCCGCCATGCGGTCGGCGCTGGAGGCTGCAGCGGCGATGCTGCGCGAGCTGACCACCGCTGAAGGGCTGACCCTGGCCAAGCC
>JANMZP010000094.1:0-4321 GCA_031383435.1 Betaproteobacteria bacterium
CAGGAACACCAGGATGTACGGCACGCCGACCTGACGGGCCAGCAGGATGTGCTCGCGGGTCTGGGGCATGGGGCCGTCGGCGGCCGAGCACACCAGGATGGCACCGTCCATCTGGGCCGCACCGGTGATCATGTTCTTGACATAGTCGGCGTGGCCGGGGCAGTCCACATGAGCGTAGTGACGATTCGCCGTTTCGTACTCGACGTGCGCGGTGTTGATGGTGATGCCGCGGGCCTTTTCTTCCGGCGCTGCGTCAATCTGGTCATAGGCCTTGGCCTCGCCGCCGAACTTGGCCGCCAGCACCGAGGTGATCGCTGCCGTCAGCGTCGTCTTGCCGTGGTCCACGTGACCGATCGTGCCCACGTTCACGTGGGGCTTGGTCCGTTCAAATTTACCTTTTGCCATTTTGAAATCGCTCCTGGCTAAAACAATGTCGAGACAACTGGATTTGTGGTGCCCATGGCAGGAATCGGACCTGCGACCTCCCCCTTACCAAGGGGGTGCTCTACCACTGAGCCACATGGGCATCGTTAAGGGTCTGGCGACGCAGTCGCTGTATCGACAGGCCCTTAACGACAATGCTGGAAAATTCCTTCCGTGGAGCGGGAGACGGGAATCGAACCCGCGTCATTAGCTTGGAAGGCTAGGGTTCTGCCATTGAACTACTCCCGCCGCGCTCCGGCACGAATGCTTCCGCTTACCCCCCGCCGCAGCTTCCAACCGGGCAAGGTCTCTCTGGTGGAGGAGGGTGGATTCGAACCACCGTAGGCGTAAGCCAACAGATTTACAGTCTGCCCCCTTTAGCCACTCGGGCACCCCTCCAGAGAGCCGGTGACTATAGCACGGTCTTTGGAACTGCCAAGCGCCAGTCCATGTCGCCCCGCCCGCGCGCGCTCAGGAATTCGGCGGCACGGCCGAAGTGCCCGCAGCCGATGAAGGGCACGGGCGGCCGCAAAGCTGACAAAGGCGATGGGTGATTGGCGCACAGCACGAGGTGTTGCGTGCCACCGGCCGGCAGGCGCGTCAGTTGCGCCTGGGCGTGGTTGCCCCACAGCATGAAGACCTTGGGCGCGGCATCGGCCCACAGCGCCTGGCAGACGGCATCGGTCAGCGCCTGCCATCCCAGCTTGGCGTGGCTGGCGGCTTGCCCGGCTTCCACCGTCAGCGTGGTGTTCAGCAGCAGCACGCCGCGCTCGGCCCAGGCGGTCAGGCTGCCTGTAGCCGGCGCGGGCAGACCCAGGTCGCGCTGCAGTTCCTTGAAGATGTTGCGCAGGCTGGGCGGGATGCGCTGACCCGCAGGCACTGAAAAAGCCAGGCCTTCGGCCTGGCCCGGGCCGTGGTACGGGTCCTGGCCCAGGATCAACACCCGGGTGCGGGCTCGCGGGGTCAGCGCAAGGGCGCGGAACACCTGCGCCGGGTACACCAGCGCGCCCGCGGCGACCCGGCGGTCCACGGCTTCGATCAAGGCCTGCCCGGCTGCACTGCAGCGCCAGGTGTCGAGCAGCGTTCGCCAGTCGCCGAAATCGGCGTCCAGCAAGCCGGCCAGCGGCACCGTCAGGCGGTTCAAGCGAACAGGCTGCCCAGCGCCGCGCCGGGATCGTCGGCGCGCATGAAGGCTTCACCGACGAGGAAGGCGTGGACGCTGGCGGCGCGCATGCGCTGCACATCGGCACGGTTCAGGATGCCCGACTCGGTGACCAGCAGGTGGTCGGCCGGCACGCGGGGCAGCAAGGCGATGGTGGTGTCCAGCGTTACCTCGAAGGTCTTGAGGTTGCGGTTGTTGATGCCCAGCAGCGGGGTCTTCAAGCGCAGCGCGCGCTCGAGTTCGTCGCCGTCGTGCACCTCCACCAAGACGGCCATGGCCAGACCGTGGGCGCAGGCTTCCAGGTCGGCCATTTGCGCGTCGCTCAGGCAAGCGGCGATCAGCAAGATGCAATCGGCGCCCAGCGCGCGGGCTTCGACGACCTGGTACTCGTCGACCATGAAGTCCTTGCGCAACACCGGCAGCGCGCAAGCCGCGCGGGCCTGTTGCAGGTAGGCGGCGCTGCCCTGGAAGAAGCGCTCGTCGGTCAGCACGCTCAGGCAGGCCGCGCCGCCGCGTTCGTAGCTGGCGGCGATCTCGGCCGGCTGGAAGTGTTCGCGCAGCACGCCCTTGCTGGGGCTGGCCTTCTTCACCTCGGCGATGACGGCGGCCCGGCCTGCGGCGATCTTGCCGCGCAGCGCTGCTTCGAAGCCGCGCACATCGCGCCTGGCCTCAGCTTCCTCGCGCCAACTGGCCAGGCTGCGCGCCGCCTTCGCGAGAGCCAGCTCTTCGTGTTTGACGGCGACGATGCGCTGCAGGATGTCGCTCATCTCAACCCGCCTTGAACCGGTTGCTGACCGCCACGAACTGGCTCAGCTTGGCCGCTGCCGCACCCGAAGCCACGGCCTCGCGCGCGCGCTTCACGCCTTCGGCCACCGAAGCCGCCACGCCCGCGCAGTACAGCGCGGCACCGGCGTTCAGCAGCACGATGTCGCGCAGCGGGCCGTCTTCATTGGCCAACACACGCTGGATGCACTGCACCGACTCCTGCTTGTTCGCCACCTTCAGCACGCGGCTGTCGTAGACCGGCAGGCCGAAGTCGCTGGGGTGGACGAGGTACTCGCGCACCTCGCCGTTCTTCAGTTCGCCGACCGCCGTTTCGCCCGACAGCGAGATCTCGTCCATGCCGTTCATGCCGTAGACCACCATCACGTGTTCGCTACCCAGGCGCTGCAGCACGCGCACCAGGATGCCGACGAGGTCGGGGTGAAAGACGCCCAGCAACTGGTTGGGCGCGCCGGCCGGATTGGTCAGCGGGCCCAGGATGTTGAACAAGGTGCGCACGCCCAGTTCCTTGCGCACTGGCGCGGCGTGCTTCATCGCCGCATGGTGGTTGGGCGCGAACATGTAGGCGATGCCGGTTTCGGCCAGGCACTGCGCCACCTGCTCGGGCGTCAGCATGAGGTTGCCGCCGAGTGCTTCCATCACGTCGGCCGAGCCACTGGTGGACGACACGCTGCGCCCGGCGTGCTTGGCCACGCGCGCACCTGCAGCGGCGGCCACGAAGACGCTGGCCGTGCTGATGTTGAAGGTGTGGCTGTTGTCACCGCCAGTGCCGACGATGTCCACCAGGTGCGTGCGGTCGGCCACTGGCACGGGTGTGGCGAACTCGCGCATCACCTGGGCGGCGGCGGCAATTTCGCCCACCGTTTCCTTCTTCACGCGCAGACCGATGCACAGCGCCGCAATCATCACCGGCGACATCTCGCCGCTCATGATGCGGCGCATCAGCGCCAGCATCTCGTCGTGGAAGATTTCGCGGTGCTCGATCAGACGGGTCAGCGCTTCGGTGTCGGTGATGGTCGAACGGACGGTGGACATGGCAGGCAGGCTCACAGGTGTTCGCGCAGGATGACCCGCGCGCGGGCGATGTCGTCTGCGCTGACGTCCAAATGGGTGACGAAGCGCAACTTGTAGAGGCCGGTGCACAGCACACCGGCTACGCGCAGACGGTCCACCACGCCCACCGCTTTCTCGGGCGACAAGTCGACGAAGAGGATGTTGGTCTGCGGCGGCGTCACCGTCACGCCAGGCAGGCCTTGCAGACCTTCGGCCAGCGCGCGGGCGTTGGCGTGGTCGTCGGCGAGTCGCGCGATGTGGTGGTCCAGCGCGTGAGTCGCTGCGGCGGCCAGCACGCCGGCCTGGCGCATGCCGCCGCCCAGCATCTTGCGGATGCGGTGGGCGCGGGCGATCAAGGCCTTGCTGCCGACCAGGGCCGAGCCGACCGGCGCGCCCAGGCCTTTGCTGAAGCAGACCGAGACGCTGTCGAAGTGATCGGCGATCGCTCTGGCCTGCGCCTGCGGATCACCTCCGCTGGCGACGGCCGCGTTGAACAGGCGCGCGCCGTCCAGGTGCGTCGCCAGACCCTTGCTGCGCGCCAAGGCCGTGGCCTGCGCGATGTAGTCCAGCGGCAGCACCTGCCCGCCCCAGGTGTTCTCCAGCGCCAGCAATTTGGTGCGCGCGAAGTGGGCGTCGTCGGGCTTGATGGCCGCGGCGATGTCGGCCAGCGGGATCGAGCCATCGGCCTGCTGCAGCAGCGGCTGCGGCTGGATGCTGCCCAGAACGGCCGCGCCGCCGCCTTCCCAACGGTAGGTGTGCGCCATCTGGCCGACGATGTATTCCTCGCCGCGCTCACAGTGCGCCATCAGGCCGCACAGATTGCTTTGCGTGCCCGTCGGCACGAAGAGCGCGGCCTCTTTGCCCAGCATGGCGGCGATGCGCGCTTGCAGCGCGTTGACG
>JANMZP010000129.1:0-5784 GCA_031383435.1 Betaproteobacteria bacterium
TGCCATCTTGCTGATCGACCTGCACGGCTTCCACCTCGATCAGCTCACCCAGCCACTGCTGCAAGGCACCCTGCACCGTCATCTGCACGGCCGCGCCCAGCGCGTCGCTGTTCGGTGCGAACACCAGTTGCAGCAGGCCGCAGCCGAAGTCGGGCCGGTTCACGCGTTCGCCGGGCGAGGTGAACAGCACCTGCTCGACCATGCCGCGCAGGCGGTCGTCGCCCACGGCCTCGGCACTGCGCCCGCGGGCGTCAACCTGGAAGGGAAATGCGAGGGCCATGGCGGGGTGTTGCCTTCCGGTTCTTTCTGTCAGACGGCCGACACGCGCACCTGCGTCACCAGCGGCGTCATCGGCGTGCCGGTGGGCACGCAGGTCGACGGGCTGGACTGCAGCAGCAGCGGCAGACCGCCGGCCAGCACGCGGGTGGAACCGGCCAGCCACAGCCCTGTGATGCAGGGCCCGTTGCCGGCGGTGGGCGGCGGCATCGCACAGCCGGCAATGACGTAAGGCGCACCCAGCGTGGTCACCGGCTGGCCTGACACCAGCACGCGCGGAAACGGTGCCGTGGGCGTGGCCTGGCCGGCGTGCGCGCAGATCACGGTGGCACCCAGGTGGAGGATGAAGCCCGGCATCGCGCGCCCCTAGATCACCGTCAACGCGCCGGCGTTGATGTTCACCGCCGGGCCGGTGAGTGTGATGGTCGCGCCCTGCCCGTTGCTGATGGTGATGCCGATTTCGCTGATGGAAATCAAAGCGCCGGTGCTGCTTTTCAGCAGGATGCCGCCGGCCGGCCCGGGCAGGTCGGACAGCATCAGCGTGTTCTGGTTGCCAGTCTGCAGCACGATGCTGGGCGACACCGGCAGGCCGGCCAGCGCCAGCGCCGGCACCTCGGCCGCGCTGCCCCAAAAACCGCCAACCCAGATCGGGTGGTCCATGTCGCCCGATTCGAATTCCACCCACACACCGGCACCGATGGCCGGCAGCACGAACACACCCGACTGCCTTCCGGCCACCGGCACACAGGGCATGGCCCAGGTGGACAGGCCCAGGCCCATCACATCGGGCACCTGCACCTGGATGCGCGCCATCTGCATCGGGTCGATGTTGTTCAGCACCACGCCGCGGTACTTGCCGTAGTAATTGCCACTGGAACTGCCGTTGGAAGCGCTCATGCGGGCACCACAGGCAAAGTCGAGATCAGGCCGTTGCGGGTCAGCGTGACGCTCTGCTTGAACTCGCCGGGCTTGAAGCTGCTGGTCACCTTCTTCACGTAATACAGGCCGTCGAAAGCCAGGCCCGCGCCGCGCACGCCGACCATCTGCCGCGCCTTCAGCACATGGCCGTAGCGCAGCACATCGACCGTGCCGGTGGCGGTGACGGTGTCGGCCGAACCGGCAGCCGCCGCCAGGCCTTTGCTCAAAGCCTGCAGCGGGCTCAGCTTGGCGGTGTCCTTCATCAGGTAGACCGACTTGGGCAGCGAGGTCAACGCGCCCAGCGGCGGGTTCAGCAGGCTGACGCTGGGTATGGGCAGCGGAATCGGAAACTTGGTCAGCGGGTTCTGGATGAACACGATGGGGAGCGCCGACTTGGCCTGCTCCACCGTGAAGCTCAGCGCGTCGACATTGCTGTGCGCGTCCATGCCCACATTCAAGGCCGGCTGCGGCAAGCCCAGCTTGATTTCGGGGCCCCAATACGCGGTGTTCATGCCGGGCAGCGGGCCGGGTTCGATGTAGAAGACATAGCCCGCGTCCTTGGCCAGTTTCTCGACATAGGCCAGGTCGGTGCCATCGTGCAGCGGGATCTTGTCCACCGGTATCGGCACGTCGCTGAACAGTTGCGGCACCACCAGCGGCACCAGGCCGAACACCGCGTATTTGGCCAGCACCAGCGCCACGCGCGCTTCGGCCGGCATGGCCGGGTACGGCAGGCCGTTGAACTCCTGCTGGTCCATCGCGATGGACAAATCTTCGCCGGTCACGGTCAGCACGCTCATGCCGGGTTCGTTGCTGCCGCTGATCTGCTGCTGCGTGATCAGCCCGTCCATCATCACCAGCGGCAGGCCGTTCAGCGTGACCACGATCAGCACGCGCAGCCAGGGCACCTGCCCGCCGGCCAGCACCAGCAGGGTGTGCAGCGGCGAGCGGTTGGACACCGCGAACTTCAGCTGAAAACCGCTGCGCGTGCCGGCCGCCGAAGTGACTTCGAAGCTCTGCAAGGCGTCGACGATGGCGCGCGGCACCGGCACCGGCACGGCGGGGCCGACGAGCAAAGTGGCGTGCAGACCTTTGAGCATGGCGGGCGGGTGGTGGTTCGCAGCGCGATCAGGATTCAGCCGGGCCGGCCATGCCTTGCGGCAGCGTCAGCACGATGCGCCGCTGCGGCTCTTCCAGTTCACCGGGCGACAGGCAGCCGTTGGCATCAGCCAGGCGCCAGAAGGCTTCCGGGTCACCCAGCACGTTGGCGGCCAGGCGGTCGAGGCGGTCGCCCTGCAGCACGCGGTAGGTTTGCACCACGGCGAAGCGTGACGGATCGGGCACGAAGCGGCGGCGCAGGTACTTGATGCGCTGGCCGTCGGGCTGCAGACGTTCCGCCACCTCGGTGCTGGCGTAGCGGCTGGTGGCGGGAAAGCGGTCGCTGGATGCATTCATGGCGGGTTCGTCCTCAGCTTCACAGACCGTTCAAACCCAGGCTGCCCAGCGAACCACTGCCAGCACGCGCAGCCAGCCGTTCGCGGCCCTGGTGGTAAACCATGTACAGGTGGCCGCCCTTGTCGCCAAAGCCCAGGTCGTTGATGTTCAGCACGCGCAAGCTCAGGCTGACCCGCGCGCGGATCGGGTTCAGGCGTGCGTCGAAAGCTTCTTCGACGATGGAGAAGTCGGTGATGCGCACCGGCACGGCCCGTTCGGCGCTCCACACGAACAAGGGCAAGGGCGCACGCACGGGCACGATTTCCAGCGTGCCGGCGGCGGCCAGCTGGTTGTTGCGGATGAGCGTGGCGCTGTCGGGGTAGACGATGGTTTCCAGCGCCGCCAGTTGCGGCGCCACACCCACTTCGACGGCCGTGCTGTGCTGGTCGGGGAATTCAAGCTGGTCGGTGGCGTCCATCTCGGCGTCGAGCTTGAAGGTCTCGATCGGCGGGCCCTTCAGGCGCAAGGGCTCGCTGCCGGGACCGCTGCCGCCCGTACCGCCTGCGCCCTGGGGCTGCAGCGTGCGGGTCAGGGTTTCCGGGTTGTATTGCAGCGCAATCACCCGCTGCACCGCGCCGCTGTCGGGGTTCAACAAAATGATGCCCGCCTTCAGCAGGCGTGGCGTGTTGCTCAGGCCACCGCTCACGACTCTTTCTCCTTCGTCGGCGGCGACGAATCGATCAGCTTGCCGAACAGGTTCGGCGCGTCCAGGTCCAGCGCTTCGGGCGTGCGTTTGATGTCGGCCAGCGCCGGCATCTTGAAACCGTCCACGCTGTCGTAGTGCAGCGGCAGCTTCAGGCCCAGGCTCAGGCCGGTGTCGAAGCGGCGGCTGGCCAGTTCCCAGATCTTCTCGGTGCGCACCTTGAAGCGCCAGACGCCAGCCTCGGCGTAGACCCGCGCGTTCAGGCTGGCCGACAGCACGATGCCGCCGCCGATGCTGGCCAGCGCGTCCACGCTGAAGCGGTCTTTGGCGTAATGGATTTCGCCGCCCAGTTCGGCCTTGCCTTCCAGACCGGCGCGCGCTTGCACGCTGATGCCGGCACCGGCTTCGGCAATCAGCGCGTCCAGCACCGCGTCGGCACCCACCTTGCCCACAATGCCGCCGCCGGCCGGGATGCTGGCCTTGGCGGTCAGCTTGAAGCTGAAGTCGGGGTTGTCTTCCAGCGGGCTGAAACGCACGTTGGCCTTGATGCCCGTGAGCACGCCCGGCCCCACGTAGTAGTACCAGCCCAGTTCACCCCACAGCTTGATCTTGATGCCCAGCGGGCCCAGTGAAGCACCCGGTATCGGGAAGCTGCCGGAAGCTCTGAAGAGGGTGTGGGTTTCTTCGGTCGCCGGGATGCGCTTGAACAGCGTGATGTCGGCCAGCGTCAGTTCACCGTCGAAGGTGATCTTCTGCTGTTCGTCGATGGTGACACCGGCCGTGGCCACCATGCCCGGCTTGATCTGGTACGACAGGCTGCCCTTGCCGGTGACCTTCTGGCTGGGCAGCAACTCCACGTCCATGCTGCCCTTGGCGGGGCCTTTGGCGATATTCAACTTGCCCTTGCCGCTGACCCGCTCACGGCCTTCACGGTGTTCGTACAAGGCGATGACGGTGCCGTCCATGCCGGCGAAAGCAAAGCCGGTTTCGCCGCGCGCGCGGAAGACCACGCCGTCATAGAACAGCTCAGCGTCGATCGGCTTCAGGTAGCGGTTGCGCGTGTCGATGCGGCCCTTGCCGGTGAAGGCCCAGCCGGCCGGTTCGTAGCGCAGCGTCACCTGCGCCTTGTTGCCGCCCGGCAGCGCCAGCTCCACCTGGCCTGAGGCACCCAGCTTGTTGGCCTTCAGGAACACATCGACCGACCCGCTCTGCACCATCGGCAGCTTGCGCGCCATCTGTGAGGCGTCGACATGCACGCCGCCGCTCCATTCGCCAGCGGCGTACTTCACCGTGCCCTTGGCTTCGTCGACACCGGGCAGAAAGGCCAGCAGTTCGCCGTCCAGCGTGACGCCCGCGTCGTTGGCGCTGATGTCCACGCGGGCCGACGCCAGCTTGCGCGCCGCACCGAATTCGAAGGCCACGCTGCCGACCGGCTTCAGCTTGGGTGCCAGTTCCAGCGCCAGGCTGGCTTCGGTGACCTTCACGCCAGCAAAGGGCGGCTGCAACTGGCGCTTGTCCAGCGGCGCCTTGATGCGGAAGTGGTCGGGCGCGTAAGACACCTCGAAGCGCTTCACGAAGGGCAGCTTGCTGGTGGTGATATAGCCCTCGGCCGCGACACCGCCGGGCACCAGTTCCAGCCGCGTGAACACGCCCGGGCTGAGGTGGTCGTAGGTGAAGGCGATGCCGGCGTTCTTCTGCGCATCAGCGCCCAGCTTCAGTTCACGCGCTTCGTTGACGGCCAGCTTCACCGCGCTGCCCTTGGCTGGCAGCGTGATGGGCAAGCGCGTGCGGTCGCGCGTGTCCAGCACGGCGCTGACGGTGTCGCCCGACTTGGGCTTGCCTCGACCTTTGGCTGCGCCGGCGCGGTGCAGCGTCATCAACAGCAGGCCGGGAATGATCTCGGCGCTGGCCTTGTTGGCCAGCACATCCGATTCGAACAGCGCCGCCGGCTTGGCGTCGTCACTGACGCGCAGCGTGACGCTGCTGCCGCCAGCCGTGAGCAGGTAGTCGATCAGCAGCGCGCTGCCCTTGTCGACCTTGCCGTCGGCGGTGGTGGGCGCCTTCAGCGCAGCCGCTGTCTTGCAGCACGGGCCGCAGGTGGCCGCGGCTTCCATCTTCGCCGAGCCGAATACCAGACGCACCTGGGCCGGCAGTTCTTCGTTCGCGTCGCTGATGTTCTGCGCGATGCTCTGCGCCAGACCGAAAGCCTGCTGCTTCAGCAAGCTGCCGCTCATGCCGTTTTCGCTGCGGTCCAGCACCTGGATGTTCTCTTGCGTGTTGTCACCGCCGACCTGCAATTCGACGATGTGGTCCATCTCGCAGGTGCCGCCCGCGGCCTTCGGGAATTCGGCGTCGCCCCCAGCCTTCTGCCAGGCCTGGTTCAGCGCATCGCCGGCCTTCCAGCCCTTGCGGTTCAGCCAGCGTTCGCGCAGTTCGTCGGAACTCACGCGCAT
>JANMZP010000147.1:0-3092 GCA_031383435.1 Betaproteobacteria bacterium
TGATCGACCAATCGGCGCTGGAAATCGTGGAAACCGCCAAGCGCACGGGCGCCATCGTCAAGGGCCCCGTGCCCCTGCCGACGCGCATGCAGCGTTTCGACATCCTGCGTTCGCCGCACGTCAACAAGACCAGCCGCGACCAGTTCGAGATTCGCACGCACCAGCGCCTGATGGACATCATCGACCCCACCGACAAGACCGTGGACGCGCTGATGAAGCTCGACCTGCCGGCTGGCGTGGACGTCGAGATCAAGCTGCAGTAAACCGGTTCGCGGGATACAGTGGTTGCGGGTTCGCTCGCCGCTGCTATACTCGTGGGCTTTCCCCGGCTCGGCTCTGGCTGAGTCGGAGGATATCCAACCCGACCAATCGATGTCGGGATCGTGAACAAAGGCGTTGATCCCGCAAATCTGCGGGGTGCAAGCGCTGGAGAAATGACCATGAGCATGAGCGAACAGCTCGGCTTGCTGGGCCGCAAGGTGGGCATGACCCGCATCTTCACGGACGATGGCGACACCATCCCCGTGACTGTGCTGGACGTGTCCAACAACCGCGTCACACAAGTCAAGACCGCGGCCACGGACGGCTACAACGCGCTGCAAGTCGCGTTTGGCGCCCGCAAGGCGAGCCGCGTGACCAAACCTGAGGCGGGCCACCTGGCCAAAGCTGGCGTCGAAGCCGGCACCGTCCTCAAAGAATTCCGCGTGACTGAAGAAGTCCTCGGCCAATACGCTGCCGGCGCGGTTGTGCCCGCCAGCGTGTTCGCGGCCGGCCAGAAGGTTGACGTGCAAGGCACGTCCATCGGCAAGGGCTTCGCGGGCACCATCAAGCGCCACAATTTCAAGTCACAGCGCGCGTCGCACGGCAACAGCCGTTCGCACAACGTGCCGGGCTCGATCTCGATGGCGCAAGACCCGGGCCGTGTGTTCCCGGGCAAGAAGATGACGGGCCACATGGGTGACGACACCGTCTCCGTGCAGAACCTCGACATCGTTCGCATCGACGAAGCGCGCCAGCTTTTGCTGGTTCGCGGCGCCGTGCCGGGCAGCAAAAACGGCCATGTGGTCGTGCGTCCTGCTGTGAAAGTTCGCATCCGCAACGCCAATGCCGTGCCGGTGCCGGCGGCCGCACCTGCCAAAGCTGCGAAAGGAGCCAAGTGATGCAACTCGAGCTCCTGAACGCTCAAGGTCAAGCGACATCCAAGGTGGATGCGCCCGATACCGTCTTCGCCCGCGATTACAACGAAGCCCTGGTTCACCAGGTTGTCGTGGCCTTCCAGGCCAACGCGCGCCAAGGCACCCGTGCTCAGCTGGACCGCGGTGAAGTCAAGCACTCCACCAAGAAGCCGTTTCGCCAAAAGGGCACCGGCCGCGCTCGCGCCGGTATGACCAGCTCCCCGCTGTGGCGTGGCGGTGGTCGCATCTTCCCGAATCGCCCTGACGAGAACTTCTCGCAGAAGGTGAACAAGAAGATGTACCGCGCCGGTATGGCTGCCATCCTTTCGCAGCTGGCCCGTGACGGTCGTCTTGCGGTCGTCGATTCGATCAGCATCGACGCCCCCAAGACGAAGCTGCTGGCTGCCAAGCTCAAGGCCATGGGTCTGGAGTCGGTGCTGGTGATCGCCGACCAGATCGACGACAACCTGGCGCTGGCTTCACGCAACTTGGCGAACGTGCTCGTCGTCGAGCCACGCTACGCCGATCCGCTGTCCCTGGTCTTCTACAAGAAGGTCTTGGTCACCAAGGGCGCGATCGAGCAGCTCAAGGAGATGTACGCATGAGCCGCATCAATCCCGTGCCCCAGAAGTTCGACGAAGGCCGTCTGAGCCAAGTGCTCGTCGCGCCGATCATTTCGGAAAAGGCCACGCGCCTGGGCGAAAAGCAGAATCAGGTCCTGTTCAAGGTGCTGCGCGACGCAACCAAGCCTGAAATCAAGGCCGCTGTCGAGCTGATGTTCAAAGTCGAAGTGGCCGACGTCACGACGCTGATTCAAAAGGGCAAGGTCAAGCGCTTCGGTCGTTCGACCGGCCGCCGCGATCACGTCAAGAAGGCCTTCGTTTCGCTGAAGCCGGGCCAGGAGCTCAACTTCTCCGGGGAGGCCGCGTAATGGCAGTCGTCAAAGTCAAGCCCACATCACCCGGCCGCCGTGCCGTCGTGAAGGTGGTGCACAAGCACCTGCACAAGGGCGCTCCGGAAGCGTCGCTGCTGGAACCGCAAAAGCAGAATGCCGGCCGTAACAACAACGGTCACATCACGATGCGCCACAAGGGTGGGGGCCACAAGCACCACTACCGTGTCGTCGATTTCGTCCGCAACAAGGACGGCATTCCGGCCAAGGTCGAACGCATCGAGTACGACCCCAACCGCACGGCGCACATTGCGTTGCTGTGTTACGCCGATGGCGAGCGCCGCTACGTCATCGCTCCGCGCGGTGTGGTCGCTGGCGTCACACTGTTGAGCGGTGCCGAAGCCCCGATCAAGGCTGGCAACACGCTGCCGATTCGCAACATTCCTGTCGGCTCCATCATCCACTGTGTGGAAATGATGCCGGGCAAGGGTGCCCAGATCGCGCGTTCAGCCGGCACTTCGGTCACGCTGATGGCTCGCGAAGGCATCTATGCGCAGCTGCGTTTGCGTTCGGGTGAAGTCCGCAAGATCCACATCGACTGCCGCGCCACCATCGGCGAAGTCAGCAACGAAGAACACAGCCTGCGCCAATACGGCAAGGCCGGTGCGATCCGCTGGAAGGGCATCCGCCCGACCGTTCGCGGCGTTGCGATGAACCCGGTGGACCACCCGCACGGCGGCGGCGAAGGCCGCACCGGCGAAGGTCAGCCGCAAGTCTCGCCGTGGAACACCCTGACCAAGGGCTACCGTACCCGCAGCAACAAGCGCACGCAGACGATGATCGTCTCGCGTCGCAAGAAGTGAGGTCAAGACCATGACCCGTTCGCTCAAGAAAGGTCCCTTTGTGGACCACCACCTGATGGCCAAGGTCGAGAAGGCCGCCGCCATCAAGGACAAGAAGCCGATCAAGACCTGGTCGCGCCGCAGCACCATCCTGCCCGAGTTCATCGGCTTGACGGTGGCCGT
>JANMZP010000149.1:0-23027 GCA_031383435.1 Betaproteobacteria bacterium
GCTGGGCTGGCGCCGCCGTGCCGGTCGTCGGCCCGGCAAATACTAGCCACAGTGCGGGGCGAAGCCCATGCGGTGCAACCCGGGGCCGCCGTCGCGACCGCCCCGCCGTCAAAGCCGGCGGTGCGCCAGCGCCGGCAACTGCTGGCGAACCGCCGCCAGGCGCTCCCGGCTCAGCTCGCCGGTCACCACCGCCTCACCCACGTCGTGCTCCGCCAGCACCTCGCCCCAGGGGTCGGCCAGCAGGCTGTGGCCCCAGGTGCGGCGGCCGTTTTCATGCACGCCACCCTGGGCCGGCGCCAGCACATAGCACTGGTTCTCCACCGCCCGGGCGCGCAGCAGCAGCGCCCAGTGGGCGGCGCCGGTGGTGTGGGTGAAGGCCGACGGCACGACGATCAGGTCGCAGGGCGGCTGCATCAGGCGGCGGTACAGCTCGGGGAAGCGCAGGTCGTAGCAGATCGACAAACCGACGCGCAAGCTGCCCGCCTGCGCGGCCACCGCTTGCGTGCCGGCGCACAGCGTGCGGCCTTCGTCGTAGCTTTCGCGGCCGTTGTCGAAGGCGAACAGGTGCACCTTGTCGTAGTGCGCGGCCTCGCTGCCGTCGGGGCCGTAGACGCAGCAGCGGTTCAGTACCTGGCCGTCCAGGGCTGACTTCACGGGCAGCGTGCCGCCGACCAGCCAGATCGCGTGTTCGCGCGCCGTGTCGGCCAGGAAACGCTGGATGGGGCCTTCGCCTGGCGCTTCGGCCAGCGCCAGCTTGTCGGTGTCGCGCTGGCCCATGGTGCAGAAGTACTCGGGCAGTTGCACCAGGCCGGCACCGGCGGCGGCGGCTTCGGCCACCAGCCGGGCGGCGGCGTCGCGGTTGCTGGGCCAATTGGGGGTGGAAACCATCTGGACAGCAGCGATCTTCATGCGCACATTGTGTCCAGAATCCCCCTGCGCCTGCCGGCCTTGCCAAGGCGGCTACGCTCTTGCTGAAACCAAACCGACCGCCACAGCGATGGCGGCGCTCACTTGATAACCCCGAGGGTTCCTTTGATGCCGACTGCCGAAGCGCCACCGCTGGTCACAGCCCTGGCGTCGCACAGCCGTTTCGTGCAGCGCATCCGCCGCCGCTAT
The DNA here is from genome assembly GCA_031383435.1 of Betaproteobacteria bacterium. GTDB lineage: Bacteria > Pseudomonadota > Gammaproteobacteria > Burkholderiales > Burkholderiaceae_C > Rubrivivax. Next base: position 1,117 of record JANMZP010000149.1, read on the forward strand.
GCCGCCGAACTGGCGCTGCTGCCGCCCGGCGTGCCCGATGCGGCAGGCATCACCGCCCTGGTGCAGCGCCTGCGCCAGCCGGCCACCGGTGGCGGCACCCCGCGCGACCTGCCCTGCGCCCTGCGCGTGGCGCGGCACCTGGTCATCGAGCGCCTGGCGGTGCTGGACATCGAATGCGCGGCGGCGCTGGACACCGTCACCCACACGATGTCGGCACTGGCCGAAGCCACGCTGGAACTGGCGCTGGTGCAGGCCCAGGGCGAAGCCGATGCGCGCCACGGCGCGCCGGTGGGCGAACAGGGCCAGCGGGTTGAGTTCTGGGTCGTCGGCATGGGCAAGCTGGGCGCGCGCGAGCTGAACGTTTCGTCGGACATCGACCTCATCTACGTCTACGAAGAAGACGGCCAGACTGCCGGCGCACGGCCGGTTTCCTTCCACGAATACTTCAGCTTCGTGGCCAAGCGCCTGTTTGCCTTGATCGGCGAGACCACCGACGACGGCTTCGTCTTCCGCGTCGACCTGGCGTTGCGGCCGAATGGCAATTCAGGCCCGCCGGTGGTCAGCCTGGCGATGCTGGAAACGTATTTCCAGGTGCAGGGCCGCGAATGGGAACGCTTCGCCTGGCTGAAGAGCCGCGTGGTGGCCCCGCGCGCCGCCGTCACCAGCGGCCGCGCCCTGGCGCTGCGCGCCCTGGTCACACCCTTCGTCTACCGCCGCTACCTGGACTACGGCGTCTTCGAAGGCCTGCGCCAGTTGCACCGCAAGATACGCGACGAAGCGCAGCGCCGCGCCGCCGGCCGGCCCGAACGCGCCAACGACGTGAAGCTGTCGCGCGGCGGCATACGCGAAATCGAATTCACCGTGCAATTGATGCTGGTGGTGCGCGGCGGGCAGTACCCTGAGATCCGCACGCGCAGCACCTTGCGCGGCCTGCAGCGCCTGGCCGACTGCGGCCTGATGAAGCCCGACACGGCCGACACGCTGGCCGCCGGCTACACCTTCTTGCGCCGCGTCGAGCACCGCATCCAGTTCCTCGACGACCAGCAGACGCACTTGCTGCCCAGCAACGACGACGACCTGGTGTGGATCGCGCGCAGCATGGGCTACCCCTGCCTGAGCCCGGCCCAGCCCGGTCCCTGCGCGATGCTGGACTGCCTGCTGGAAGTGCGCGAAACGGTGGCTGCCGAATTCGACGCGTTGCTGCGCGAAGGCCAGGGTGCCACCAGCGACGGCAGCAGGGCCCCATGCAAGGGCTGCCTGCCCGGCCCGCTGCCGGTGGACAGCGAAACCCTGCTCGACCGCCTGCCGGCTGCGCTGGCCGCACGCCTGCGCCCGTGGGTGCTGCTGCCGCGCGTGCAAAGCCTGCGCGACGACAGCCGGATGCGCCTGGGCCGGCTGATGCAGCGCACCGCCACGGCCCTGCACGAAGGGGCCTGCACCGAGCCCGCCGCGCTGCGTTTCGTCGACTGGCTGGAACCGCTGCTGCGCCGCGAAAGCTACCTGGCGCTGCTGGTCGAACGCCCCGAGGTGCACCTGCGGCTGCTGCGCCTGCTGGGCCTGGCGCGCTGGCCGATGCAGTACCTGATGCGCCACCCGGGCGTGATCGACGAACTGGCCGACGAACGGTTGCTCCAGCAACGCTTCGACGCCGCCGCCTTCAAGACCGAGCTGGAAGACCGCCGCAGCGGCTGGGCCCGCTCGGGCGAAGCCGATGAAGACAAGCTGCTGGACACGCTGCGCCGCGCCCACCACGCCGAGGTCTTCCGCACATTGGTGCGCGACGTCGAAGGCCGCATCACGGTCGAGCAGGTGGCCGATGATTTGTCGGCGCTGGCCGACGCCATGCTCGAGATCACGCTGCGCTGGGCCTGGGCGCACCTGAAGCAACGCCACCGCGACACGCCCGGCATCGCCATCATTGCCTATGGCAAATTGGGCGGCCTGGAGCTGGGCTACGGCAGCGACCTGGATGTGGTGTTTCTCTACGACGACAGCGACGAACCCGATGCAGCCGCCCAGCAGACTGCGCAAGAAATCTACGCCGCCTTCGTGCGCAAGCTGATCACCTGGCTGACCTTGCGCACCGCCGCCGGCGAGCTGTTCGACATCGACACCGCGCTGCGACCGAATGGCAATGCGGGCCTGCTCGTCACCTCGGTGGATGCCTTCGAGCGCTACCAGGTCGGGCGCGGCAGCAACACCGCCTGGACCTGGGAACACCAGGCGCTGACGCGGGCCCGCGTGGCCGCCGGCACGCCGACGGTGGCGGTGCGTTTCGAAGCCACGCGCCGCGCCGTGCTGACCGCCCCGCGCGACGCCGACGCGCTGCGCGACGAGGTGCGGGCGATGCGCGAGAAGGTGCGCGCGGCGCGGCCCGTGCCAGCCGGCCGGTACGACGTCAAGCACAGCCCCGGCGGCATGATGGACGTGGAATTCGCGGTGCAGTTCCTGGTGCTGTCGCAGTCGGCCGCGCACCCGCTGCTGCTGGCCAACGCCGGCAACATCGCGCTGCTGCAGCGGGCTGAAAGTGCGGGTCTGCTGCCGCCCGGCGTGGGCCGCGCCGCTGCCGACGCCTACCGCGAACTGCGCCGCGCGCAGCACCAGGCCCGGCTGGACGAACGCGCCACGCAGTTCGACCCCGACAGCCTGGCGGTGCAGCGCGCAGCCGTGCTGGCGCTGTGGCACGCCGTCTTCGATTGACGGTGCCCGGCCAGGCCTGGCTGGCGCTGGCCGCTCTGATGGCCGGGGCCAGTGTGCTGGCCTGGTGGCTGCCAGCCGCGTGGCTGGACTGGCAACCCGCGCTGGCCCTGCAACAGCCCTGGCGCGCCTGGACGGCGGTGGCCGTGCACTGGAGCGAGCAGCACCTGCTGGCCAACCTGGGCGCGGCGTTGGCGGTGGCCGCTTTTGGCTGGGCCGCCCGCCTGCCGGCACGCGCCACGCTGGCCTGGGCGCTGGCCTGGCCGCTGACCCATCTGGCGCTGCTCGTACAGCCCGCGCTGGCGCACTACGGCGGCTTGTCGGGCGTGCTGCATGCCGGGGTGGCGGTGGCCACGCTGTGGTTGATGGTGACGGCCCACGGCCGCACGCGGCTGATCGGCACGGCTGTGTTCGTCGGCATGCTGGTCAAGTTGACGCTGGAGGAACCGTGGGGCCCGCCGCTGCGCGTGGGCACCGGCTTCGACATTGCCACCGCCCCCATCGCCCACGCCACCGGTGCGGCGGCCGGGCTGCTGTGCGCCGCACTCTGCCTGGTCGCGCGAACGGCCCGGCTGCCCGCGCGAACGCTGCCGCCCAGGTGACACCGCAGCGACGGCCTGCGACCTAGACTGCACGGCGATTCAATCCCAAGCAACGGAGACCCCGATGACCATCACCCTGTGCGGCTTTCCCGTGTCGAACTACTACAACAAGGTCAAGCTGGCCTTGTTGGAAAAGGACATCCCCTTCACCGAAGAGGTGGTCTCCACCGGCTCGAAAGACGAGGCCGTGCTGGCCGCCACGCCGCTGGGCAAGATCCCCTTCATCCGGGTCGACGGTCATACGCTGTGCGAAAGCCAGGTCATCGTCGACTTCCTCGAAGCGCGGTTTCCGCAACACCCGCTGCTGCCGGCCGACCCGCTGGCCGCCGCCAAGGTGCGTGAGCTGTCGACCTACATCGAACTGCACATGGAACTGGTCGCGCGCGAGCTCTACGGCCAGGCCTTCTTCGGCGGCACGGTCAGCGACGAGTTGAAGGCCAGCGTGCGCAAGCGCCTGACGAAGAACATCGCAGCCTTCCAACGTCTGGCGCGCTTCACGCCTTACGTGGCCGGCGACACCTTCACGCTGGCGGATTGCTCGGCCTGGGTCAGCCTGCCGCTGATCGCCATGGCGACCAAGGCCGTGCTGGGTGAAGACCTGCTGGCGGCGGCCGGCGTGGACTGGAAGACCTACAGCCGCATGATTGGCGAACGCCCCGCAGCCGCGAAGGTGACGGCCGACCGCGTCGCCAGCCAGAAACCCAAGGCCTGACCGCCAGACCAAGTCCGCTATACCAAGACCGCTAGACCGAGCGCGGCTGTCCTTGTGCAGCGGTGGCAGCTGCCGCAGCCGCCACCGCTGCGGTGATTTCCTTGCGGTAGCGGTTCAATTCCTGCACGCTGGCGAAGCTGCGTTCCATCAGCAGGCTCAGGTTGTGCAGGATGCGGTCGACGACCTTGCCTTCCCACACCGCGTCGAACTGGATCTGTTTGTCCAGCCACTGCTCCAGCCATTCGGGGTTGGGCAGGCGGCTCTGGATGGTGTCGCGCGGGAACAGCGCCGCATTGACGTGCAGATTGGTCGGGTGCAGGGCCTGCGCGGTGCGCCGAGCGCTGGCCATCAGCACGCCGATCTTGGCGAAGGCGGCGCGCGCCTCATCGCCGAACTTGCCCATCGCCCGCTTCATGTAGCGCAGGTAGGCACCGCCGTGGCGGGCCTCGTCTTTGGCCAGGGTTTCGTAGATGGCCTTGATGACCGGTTCGGTGTGCCATTCGGCGGCGCGGCGGTACCAGTGGTTCAGCCGGATCTCGCCACAGAAATGCATCATCAGCGTTTCCAGCGCGGGTGCCGGGTCGAATTCGAAGCGCACGGCGTGCAGTTCCTCTTCGCTGGGCACCAGGTCGGGCCGGTAGCGGCGCAGGTACTCCATCAGCACCAGGCTGTGCTTCTGTTCTTCGAAGAACCACACGCTCATGAAGGCGCTGAAGTCGCTGTCGTCGCGGTTGTCGCGCAGGAACATCTCGGTGGCCGGCAGCGCCGCCCACTCGGTGATGGCGTTCATCTTGATGGTCTGCGCCTGCTCGTCACTGAGCTGGGCGGCGTCGAAGTCGGCCCAGGGAATGTCGCTGTCCATGTTCCAGCGCACGGCCTCGAGCTGGCGGAACAGCTCGGGGTACAGCATGGCTTTCGGCACGTCTTTCGGCATGGCTGTATTGGGGCTGGCGGCAAGCGCTTCGGCGGGCTTCATGACCATCATTTTACGGAGGCAAATCCAATTTGCCATCAAGGCAAGGGGTCTCCCTGACGCCAGCGTTGCAGGGCAGCGGGCAACTCTTCCAGTGCCGTCAGCGCCAGCACGCCAGGCACCACGCGGCGCTGCAGGGCCGGGGCGCTGCCGCCGGCCCACAAACGCACGCTGGGTGGCAGCTTGCTGCGCAGTTCGGTCAGGCTGTCGATGATCTGGTTGGGGCTCATGCAGGCCGTGAAGCTCAAGCCCACGATGTCGCTGCGGTAGGCGCGCGCAGCCAGGGTGATGTCCCACACCGGCGTCTGCACACCCAGTGACACGCAGCGGCAGCCTTCCAGCGCCAGCAGCGCCTCGACCATCAGCAGACCCAGGCTGTGCTGCTCGCCGGGCAGGGTGCTGAGCAACACGCGCGGCGCGTCGTCGCGCTCGTTGCGTGGAATGGCTGCCAGCGCCTGGCGCATCACCGTCTGCACGGTCTCAGTGTAGGCGTGCTCTTCGAAGATCTCGAGCTGGCCGCGCAGCCAGGCGTCGCCCACCGCAGTGCTCAGCGGGCCCAGCACATCGGTGATGAAGCGCAGCACACCGTGGCGTGCCAGCAGGCGCGAGAGTTCGCGGTGCAGTGCGGCCGGGTCGTGGGCACGGATCAGGTCGAGATGGGCCCGCAGATCGGCCGAACCCAGCGCCGCCTCCACGCCGCGCAGCGGCTGGTCCACCGTCTGCTCGGCCAGCAGCTGCAGTTGTTCCACCGGCAGCGGCACGATGCGCCCCGGCCGGTGGCCCGCGTCGAGCAGGCGCTTCACGACCCGCAGCTTTTCAACCTGTTCGAGCGTGTAAGCCCGTTCGCCCAGCCCGTCGCGCAAGGGTGCCGGAAAGCCATAGCGGCGTTCCCAGACCCGCAAGGTGTCTTTGCTCAGGCGGGTGTCGCGCTCGACAGCGGCAATCGACAGGGTCAGCGGGTTGGAACTGGGCTCGGGGTACACGGTGTCATCGCTTCGCGGCTGTATCTTTCAGGGTTCTGCTGAAGTGTCCAGGACAAAAAACTGGAATACGCTTGAATTCAAACCTGAACGTTAGCAATGTCACATTTGAACAGGACAAAGGCTGGCCATCCAGCAAATACCGGCCTTTCCCCCTGTGCCGAGTCGGCCTCTCGGAAGAACCGGCCAGACAAGATTACCATTCAGTCCAAATGAGACTGACCAGTTCACAACAGCGCACTTTGCATCTGTCCGCCTCCTCCATGCGTAAGACTGATTCGATGCAAGCCTGTCTGATCGACCCTGATGAACGGCCTGTGCGGCCTGCGCCCTCCCCTGAAACGCTGTGGGGACCGGGCCGTCAAACGGCGTCACAACCTGGCCGGCGGGTGGGCGGAACTTTCACCCACCGTGCCGCTTCCAACAACCGCATCGACCTCAGCCACTGCCCGGCAGGTCGCTCTGTTCCACGTTCACCCGTTTCACTGTTGTGCGGTCAACCGGCATGCCCGGTTGCAATCCTGCGGTGTCTCTCCTCCTTCCTCCTCCCTCCCTCGTTCGCCGCGGGGCGTCGCACAACAGTCTTTACAAGCCAGCGCTGCGCCGCCCGCAGCGTGCTGTCCACCGGGGCAGCGCCATGAGGCGCGTGGCCGTCATCGGGTCCGGTATCGCCGGGCTGTCCACCGCCCATGCGCTGCGCGCCCAAGCCCGCGTCACGCTGTTCGAGGCCGGAGACTATTTCGGCGGCCACACGCACACGGTCGACATCACGCTGAACGGTCCCGCCAGCGTCCCCATCACCCATGGCGTGGACACCGGCTTCCTGGTCTTCAACCACCGCACCTACCCGAACCTGGTGCGCCTGTTCGGCGAACTGCAGGTCGAGACAGCGGCGTCCGACATGTCCTTCTCGGTGCAGGTGCGCCAGGACGGCCTGGAATGGAGCGGCTGCGACCTGAACACCGTGTTCGCGCAGCGCCGCAACCTGCTGCGCCCGCGCTTTCTGCGCATGCTGGCCGACGTGCTGCGCTTCAACAAGCTGACCACAGCCATTGCCCTGCGCGGTGCCGACAGCGAACTGGCCGAGCCCATCGGCGATTTCCTGAACCGCGAAGGCTTCAACGCGGCTTTCCGCGACTGGTATTTCCTGCCGATGATCGGTTGCATCTGGTCGTGCCCGACCGACCAGATGCTGCGCTTTCCCATCGGTACGATGATCCGGTTTTGCCACAACCACGGCCTGATCCAGGTGGCCGACCGGCCGCAGTGGCACACCGTGCGCGGCGGTGCCAAGCACTACGTCACCAAACTGCTGCAAGGCCTACCCGACACGCGCCTCAACACACCCGTGCGCAGCGTGCGGCGGCTGCCGGCGAGTTCGTCCGGCACAGCCGGGCAAAGCGGCGTCAACGGCGTAAGCGCCGCAAGCGGCGTCATGGTCGCCACCGACCACGGTGCCGAGCGCTTCGATGAAGTGGTGATGGCCTGCCACAGCGACCAGAGCCTGGCGCTGCTGGCCGACGCCAGCGCGGCCGAGCGCAGCATCCTGGGTGCCATCCGCTACCACCCGAACCGCGCGCTGCTGCACACCGACGCCGGTGTGCTGCCGAAGCGCCAGTTGGCCTGGGCGGCGTGGAATTACGCCCGCGCCGCCGACACCGGCCGCGAACAGGCCGCCGTCTGCCTGCACTACCTGATCAACCGCCTGCAACCACTGCCCTGGACGCAGCCAGTGGTGGTGTCGCTGAACCCCGACCCCGCCCTGATGCCCGACCCGGCCACCGTGTTGGGCGAATTCCACTACAGCCACCCGGTGTTCGACGCTGCGGCCGTTCAGGCGCAGCAGCGGCTGGGTGACATCCAGGGCCGCGCTGGCCTGTGGTTCTGCGGCGCGTGGACGCGGTACGGCTTCCACGAAGACGGCCTGACATCGGGCCTGAATGTGGCGCAGGCCTTGAGCGAACGCTGGCTGCTCGAGGGCGCGGCGCGCGCAGCGGCATGAACACACCGGCCGCTGTGGGCACACCGGCGCAAGCGCAACCCCAAGCCCAAGCCCAAGCCCAATTGGGCACGGGCGTGGTGCGCCACCACCGGTTGCGCCCGCGCGACCACGCCTTCACCTACCCGACCTATTTCCTGATGCTGCCGATGCGCACGCTGCGCGGCACGCCCTGCGCGGCGCTGGCCCGCAACCGCCGCGGCCTGCTCAGCTTTCACGACCGCGACCACGGCGACGGCAGCGCCGATGCACTGGCCTGGCTGGACGGCCTGCTGGCATCGGAAGGCATCCACGACGCGCAGGGCGAAGTCTGGCTGCACGCCTACCCGCGCGTGCTGGGCTATGTCTTCAAACCGGTCAGCTTCTGGTACTGCCACCGCGAAGGCGGCACCCTTTCGGCCATCGTCGTCGAAGTCAACAACACCTTCGGCGAACGCCACTGTTACCTGCTGGCCGGCCCGGACCTGGCTTACGGCCGTGAACTGCGAGCGCGCAAGGTCTTCCACGTCTCGCCCTTCTGCCACATCGAAGGCGGCTACCGCTTCCGCTTCATGCGCACCACCAGCCGCACCGTGGCCCGCGTGGACCACGACGACGAAACCGGCGCGCTGCTGCAAACCAGCGTCAGCGGCCACCTGGCACCCCTGACGCCACGCGCCGTGCGGGCCGCCTTTTTCGGCATGCCGCTGATGACGCTGGGCGTGCTGTTGCGCATCCATTGGCACGCGCTGCTGCTGTGGCGCAAACACGTGCCTTTCGTCACCAAGCCGGCGCCGCCGCAGGCTTTTGTGTCCCGCTGATTGCCCCACCCCGCCCCGAGCCACCCCACTTCACGGCCACCAGCCCGTTGTCCATGACCACTTCCACCGCCACCCCGTTTGCCCTGCCTGACACCGCGCCGGCCGCTGCGCGCGCCCTGTTCCGCTTGTTGCGGCAGTTGCGCGTGGGCTCGCTGGACCTGCAACTGCCCGATGGCTCGCAGGCCCACTTCGGCAGCCACGGCCCGCACGGTGAACACAGCGAGCCGCATGCCGCCATGCGCCTGCACGATTGGAGCGTGTGCAGCGCGGCGCTGAAAAGCGGCGACATCGGCTTCGCCGAAAGCTTCATCAAAGGCGGCTGGACCAGCCCCGACGTGGTGGCGCTTCTGAAGCTGTTCATCGCCAACCGTGAGGCGGTGGAGTCGATGATCTACGGCAGTTGGTGGGGTTCGCTGGCGTACCGACTGAAGCACCTGCTGAACCGAAACTCGCGCCAGGGCAGCCGCAAGAACATCCACGCGCACTACGACATCGGCAACCCGTTCTACCGCCTCTGGCTGGACGAAACGATGAACTACAGCAGCGCCATGTTCGAGGGCGATTTCAGCAAGCCGACCTCGGAAGCCCAGGCCGTGAAAGTGCGTCGCGCCATCCGCGAATGCGAATTGCAGCCAGGTCAGCGGCTGCTGGAAATCGGCTGCGGCTGGGGTGCGCTGGCGGAATGCGCGGCCGCTGAATTCGGTGCCCACGTCACCGGCGTCACGCTGTCCACCGAACAACTCGAATTCGCCCGCGACCGCGTCGCCCGCGCCGGCCTGGCAGCGCGCACCGACCTGCGCCTGCAGGACTACCGCGACATCGATGACGGCCCCTATGACGCCATCGCCTCCATCGAGATGTTCGAAGCCGTGGGCCGCGAATACTGGGACAGCTTCTTCGGTTCCTTGCGCGACAAGCTCAAGCCCGGCGGCCGCGCCTGCATCCAGACCATCACCATCCGCGACGACCTGTTCGAACGCTATGTCCGTTCGACCGACTTCATCCAGCAGTACATCTTCCCCGGCGGGCTGCTGCCCAGCCCGCAGGCCTTCCGCGCCGAAGCCGCCAAGGCCGGTCTGGAAGTGGTCAATGAATGCGCCTTCGGCACTTGCTATGCCGAGACCTTGCGCCGCTGGCGACAGCAGTTCCTGAAGCAGGACCCGCAGGTGCGGCAACTCGGTTTCGACACCCGCTTCATGCGCATCTGGGAGTTCTACCTGGCCTATTGCGAAGCCGCTTTCGACACCGGCAACACCAACGTGATGCAGTTCACCTTGCGGCGGCCCGCATGAGCCCGCAGCGGCGCTGGCTGCTGCTGACGGCTGCGCTGGCGGGTACCGGCGCGGCGCGGGCACAGCCTGTGCCAGGGGCCACCGCCGCACCTGCGGAACTGGCCCCGTCGCTGCCCGCCGCGCGCCTGCAGGGCCGTGCCCGCATGCGCTTCATGGGCCTGTCGATTTACGAAGCCCGGCTGTGGGTCGGCGCGGCACCGGTGCCGGCCGACTGGGCCAGCGTGCCCTTCGCCATCGAAATCGAATACGCCCGCACGCTGTGGGGTTCTTTGATCGCCGAACGTTCGCTGACCGAGATGCGCCGCCAGGGTGATATCGCAGCCGAAGTGGCCGAACGCTGGCTGGCGACGATGAAGGCGCTGTTCCCCGACGTGAAGGAAGGCGACCGCCTGACGGGCGTGCACACGCCGGGCCAGGGCGCGCGCTTTTTCCTGAACGGTGCGGCGCACGGCACGCCGCAGGACACCACCTTCTCGCGTGTCTTTTTCGGCATCTGGCTGTCGCCCAAGACCTCGGAGCCGGCCTTGCGCAGCGCCCTGCTCGGGCAGACCTCTTGACGCCCACGACCATCGCAGCCACGTCGGCCGGCAACAAGCCGACAGCCACCACCTCTGCAGGAAGCGCGTGGCAAGGCGGCTGGCTGCAAGGTCTGCGCTACGGTGCATTGGGTCTGCCACTGGCCTTCGTGGCGCTGCCGCTGTACGTCATCCTGCCCAACCACTACGCCAGCACCTTCGGCATTCCGCTGGCCACGCTGGGCGCGCTGCTGCTGGTTGCACGCCTGTTCGACGCGGTGGCCGACCCGTGGATCGGCCGGCTGGTGGACCGCTGGTTCACGCAGTCCATGGCCCGTGTGCTGGCCGCCGCCGCACTGGTCGCCGTGGTGCTGGCGCTGGGTTTTCGCGGCCTGTTCTTTCCACCGGTGCAGGGCCAGACCGCCTTGCTGGTGTGGTGCGCGGCGCTGCTGGGCGTGACCTATTTGAGCTACAGCGTGCTGTCGGTCTTGCACCAGGCCTGGGGCGCGCGGCTGGGGGGTGACGAAGTGCAGCGCGCCCGCATCGTGTCGTGGCGCGAGGGCCTGGCACTGCTGGGCGTGCTGTTGGCCAGCATGCTGCCGGCCGTGGCCGGTTTGTCAGCGGCCAGCATCGTCTTCGCGCTGACCCTGGGCGCAGCCTGGGTGCTGCTGCGGCGCGCGCCCGCGCCGCAGGTCGAGGCCGCCGTGGTCGCGCCCAGCGGGGTCAGGTCGATCAGCCCATTGGCCACGCCGGCCTTCCGCCGCCTGCTGGCCATTTACCTGGTCAACGGCGTGGCCAGCGCGGTGCCGGCCACGCTGGTGCTGTTCTTCATCCGCGACAAGTTGCAGGCGCAGGCCTTCGAGCCGCTGTTCCTGGCCAGCTATTTCGCGGCCGGCGCGCTGTCGATGCCGCTGTGGACGCGCGCCGTGGTGCGCTTCGGCCTGGCGCGCACCTGGCTGGCTGGCATGGTGCTGGCCATCGCCACTTTCGCCTGGGCCACGCTGCTCGGTGCGGGTGACGTGGCGGCCTACACCGCCGTCTGCGTCGCCAGCGGCGTGGCGCTGGGCGCCGACCTGACGCTGCCCGGCGCGCTGCTGGCCGGCGTCATCCAGCGCGCGGGCCACGCGCAGCGGCTGGAAGGCGCTTATTTCGGTTGGTGGAACTTCGCCACCAAGCTCAATCTGGCGCTGGCCGCGGGCATCGCCCTGCCGCTACTCGGTGCCTTCGGCTACACCCCCGGCAGCCGCGACGGTGCGGCGCTGCAGGCGCTGACGCTGGCCTACTGCCTGTTGCCCTGCGTGCTCAAGCTGGCCGCCGCGGGTTTGCTCTGGACCACCTGGCTGCGCAAGGAAAAACTGACATGAATCCGCTGAACTTCATCCGTCCGACCCGTGCTCGGTCCGTTGTCCGGCCTGCCAGGCGGGCGGCGGCACTGCTGCTGAGCGCCGCGCTGTCGGCCACGCTGCTGGCGGGTTGCGCCTCGGCACCTGTGCCAGCCGACTACGCGGCCGAAAAGCCCGTGCTCGACCTGCGGCAGTACTTCAACGGCGAACTCGTCGCCCACGGCCTGTTCACCGACCGCGCCGGCAAGGTGGCGCGGCGCTTCACGGTGCAGATGACCGGCACCTGGAACGGCAAGCAAGGCACGCTGGACGAGCGCTTCACCTACAGCGACGGCAAGACCGAACGCCGCGTCTGGCGCCTGACCGATGAAGGCGGCGGGCGCTACACCGGGCGCGCCGACGACGTGGTCGGGGTGGCCGAGGGCCGCGCCGCCGGCAACGCGCTGAACTGGCGCTACACCCTGGCCCTGCCGGTGGACGGCAAGGTCGTCGAGGTGCAGTTCGACGACTGGATGTACCTGGTGGACGAGCGCGTGATGCTGAACAAGGCCGCGATGAGCAAGTTCGGTTTCGGCCTGGGTGAAGTGACCTTGTCCTTCACCAAGAAGTAAACGGCACCAGCGCGTGGACCGATCGAAAGCACCCCGATGGCCTTGAACCCCCGCACCCTCGACTGGACCGGCCGCACGGTGTGGCTGGTCGGTGCCTCCACCGGCATCGGCCGCGCCACGGCCAGCGCGCTGCACGCGGCCGGTGCCCGCGTGGTGGTGTCGGCGCGAAGCCGCGAGGGCCTCGACGCCTTCGTCGCCGCCCACCCCGGCAGCCTGGCCCTGGCGCTGGACGCCACCGACCGCAGCGCGATGCACGCGGCCGCCGCGCAGATCGTGGCCAGCCACGGCGGCATCGACCTGGCGATGTACTGCGCTGGCACCTACGCCGCCATGCGCGCCACCGCTTTCGACCTGGACGTGGCGCTGCGCCATGTGCAGGTGAACTACGAAGGGGCCCTGTTCATGCTGGACGCGGTGTTGCCCACGCTGCTCGCCCAAAGCAAGGCCGGGCGCAGCGGCCACATCAGCCTGGTCAGCAGCGTGGCCGGCTTTCGCGGCCTGCCGCAGTCACTGGCTTACGGCCCGACCAAAGCCGCGCTGATCAACCTGGCCGAGACCCTGTACCTCGACCTGGCACCGCTGAAGGTGGGCGTGTCGGTCATCAACCCGGGCTTCGTTGAAACGCCGCTGACCGCGCAAAACGCCTTCAAGATGCCGGCGCTGATCACGCCCGAACAGGCGGCCACGCACATCCTGGCCGGCTGGCGCGAGGGTGATTTCGAGATCCACTTCCCGAAGCGGTTCACGCGCTGGCTGAAGGCCATGCGCCACCTGCCCTACAGCCTGTACTTCGCGGCCGTCAGCCGTTCGACGGGTTTGTGATGGACGAACGTGTCGCCCGCATCGTGCAGGCCTTCGAGCAATTGACGCCGGCCGATGTGGCGCGGCTGGGCGAGCTGTACACCCCGGACGCGCGCTTCAAAGACCCGTTCAATGAAGTCCAGGGCGTGCCGGCGATACGCGCCGTTTTCGAACACATGTACGCCACGCTGGACGCGCCGCGTTTCGTCATCCGCGAGGTGGTGGCGCAGGGCGACCAGTGCTTCCTGACCTGGGATTTCATCTTCCGCATGCGCCGCTTCAACCGCGACGAGCAAACCGTGCGCGGCGGTTCGCACTTGTTGCTGGCGGCCGACGGGCGTATCAGCCTGCACCGCGACTACTGGGACGTGGCCGAAGAGCTCTACGAAAAACTGCCCGTGGTCGGCGGCTTGATGCGCTGGTTGAAGCGCCAGGCGCGCAGGTAGGCACCACTGCGGCGCGCGCGCCGAGACGGCGACCGTGGACCTACTTCTGGCCTTCGGTCAGCGACATGGTCTGGAACAGACCGCTCTTGTCGACGAAGAACGTCTCGGTGAACTTGACCGTGCCGCCTTCCATCTTCGCTGGTGCCGGATAGGGAGCGGCGCGGCGGATCATGGCCAGTATCCAGGGTGCCACTTCGTCAGCCGCGGGCTTGCGCACCACGTGGATGTCGACCACCTTCCCGGTGGCGTCGATCTCGGTTTCCACCATCATCACGCCGTACAACAGCGGCTGCAGTTTGCCGCGATAGATGCGCATGGGGTAGCACGAATAGATGTGGCGCGAGGCGTCGATGCGGTATTCGCGCTCGACATCGTTGGTCGACTCGCGCGGTGGCGCGCACAAGGGCGCGGGCACCATGCTGAATTGCGCGCAGGCAGCCTGTGCGGCCAACAGGCCGCCTGCCAGTGCCATCGAGCGGCCCCAACCAGCCAGCGCGCCCATCTTTTTGCTTGTGTTTTGCATGATCTGTTCGATCCTGACCGGTTGTAGCCAGGCCCTCCGCCACGGCACGCCAAGGTTACACCACGGTTTCCGGGAGATGCATCCCCACGGGTGCGTAGTGCCGGCAACAATCGTGATGTCGTGTCGCGAATGCAAGCAACTCCCGCCAGCAACTAGCGCAACCAGCCCTTGCGCCGGAAGTAGATGAAGGGCGCGGCCACTGACGCGGCCATCAAGCCCAATGCATACAAATAGCCGTACTGCCAATCCAGTTCGGGGATGAGCTTGAAGTTCATGCCGTAGATGCTGGCGATCAAGGTGGGCGGCAGCAGCGCCACGCTGGCCACCGAGAAGATCTTGATGATCTTGTTCTGGTTGATGTTGATGAAGCCGACGGTGGCGTCCATCAAAAAGTTGATCTTGTCGAACAGGAAGGCAGTGTGCGAGTCCAGCGAATCGATGTCGCGCAGGATCTGCCGCGCTTCTTCGAACTGCTCGGCGTTCAGCATCCGGCTGCGCATCATGAAGCTGAGGGCGCGGCGGGTGTCCATCACGTTGCGCCGGATGCGCCCGTTCAAGTCTTCCTCGCGCGCAATGGCCGTCAGCGCCGCGCCGGCCACCTGGTCGTTGACGTCTTGCGTCAGTACGCGGGCGCTGACTTTTTCCAGGCCGTCGTAGATCCCTTCCAGCGCGTCAGCCGAATATTCGGCGTCGGCGTCGTACAGCTTCAGCAGCACGTCTTTCGCGTCTTCGATCAGGGCCGGAATGCGCCGTGCGCGCAGGCGCAGCAGGCGGAACACCGGCAGGTCTTCGTCGTGGATGGAGAACAGCACGTTCTTCGACAGGATGAAGGCCACGCGGACGTTGCGCGAAGGCTCGGTTTCCCCGTCGGCGGTGATGTCGCGGGCGTCGATCAGGAAGTCGGACCGGATGTGCAGTTCGCCGTTGTCTTCCTCGTAGAAACGGGCCGACTCTTCCAGGTCGTCGTCGACCGCATCGTTCGGGATGTTCAGACCGAAGTGCTGCTGGATCCAGCCCTTCTCTTCCAGCGTCGGGCTCTCCAGATCGACCCACACCGGCTGCAGGTTGACCAGGGCGTCAGGGGATTCGATCTCTTCCTGGAACAGCCGGCCATTGACCAGCGTGAAGACGTTCAGCATCGGCAATCTTTCGACAGCGCAGCGGCTGCCGGGGCGGCAGCGGGCGGGTGGGGCGGATGTTCGGTTTCCGTCTCAGCCCGGCCAGCCACACTGGACCCGGGTGGACGGTCACCGAGGGTGACTCGGGTCCAAGCGGCTACTCCGAAAGAGCGATGCGGAATTATGCCTCGGGGGCCCGTCTTCACTGGCGATGGGGCCGTCGCTGCGGTGTCAGACTTGGCAGATGTCTGAAACCCCGTTGAAGCCCTGGCTGCAGCCCCGTACGCGGCGCATCGTGCTGTGCGCAGGCCTGGCCGGTCTGCTGTGCGCGGCCCTGCCCGGCGCGGCCTGGCTGCTGGCGCGCGGCGTGCTGCAAGACGAACCCACGGTGGCCGTCACCGCCGAGATCGAACCGAGCGACATCGCCCATGTGCTGGCCCTGGTGCGCGCCCACGATCCACGCCGTGTGCTGCCCGGCCAGCTGGGCGCCCTGGTGCTGGGCGAGCGCGACCTGGACGTGCTGGTCAACCACTTCGCCTACCGCCGCCTGGGCCTGCCCGCCCGCATCAACCTGACCCCCGGCCAAGCCGATTTGCAGGCCAGCCTGCACCTGCCACCCAACCCCATCGGTCGCTGGTTGAATGTGCGGGTAGGGGTGACTGAAACCGCCGGCCTGCCGGAGATTTCGGCCTTGCAGGTCGGTGCCCTGCCGCTGCCCGCCTGGCTGGGTGCGCCGCTGCTGCGCCGTGCCGCCGAACGCGCCGGCCTGAGCGGCGAACTGGCGATGGCCGCCGACGTGGTGCGCCGCGTGAACTTCCAGCCGCAGCAACTGGCGCTGAGCTATGTGCTGCGTGCCGACAGCGCCGAGCGCATCGTTGCGGCGGTGGTACCGCCGGCCGAACAGCAAAGGCTGCGCGCCTATTCCGACCGGCTGGTGACGCTGGCCGCCGGCCTGCCCGCCGCAGGCGTCAGCTCACTGGCGCACTGGATCGGCCCGATGTTCGAACTGGCCCGTCAGCGCAGCCAGGCTGGCGGCGACGCGGTGGCCGAAAACCGCGCCGCCATCGTGGCCCTGACGCTGTACGCCAACGGCCGCAGCCTGAGCAATTTGCTGCCGGCCGCGCGCCATTGGCCGCGTCCGCAACCGCAGCGCCTGACCCTGGCCGGGCGCGACGATTCACCGCTGCATTTGCTGATCTCGGCCGCCTTGGCGGTGGAGGGCAGCAGCCCGCTGTCCAAGGCCGTGGGCCTGTTCAAGGAAGTCGGCGACTCCCGCGGCGGCAGCGGCTTCAGCTTCAACGACCTGGCCGCCGACCGCGCCGGCACGCGCCTGGGTGAGCTGGCGGTGCAGCAACCGCTGCGCCTGCAGGCCGCGCTGGCCGGTGGCGTGCAGGAAGCCGACTTCATGCCGCATGCCGCCGACTTGCCCGAATCGATGCCCGAGCGCGAATTCAAGCGCCGCTTCGGTGGCGTCGGCGAACCGCGCTATGTGGCCATGGTGGCCGAGATCGACCGGCGCGTGGGCGCGCTAGCTGCCTTGCGTTGAATCGGCAGCAGCGGCGCGGCCACCCGGGCCCGCGCCATGCACGAGTTCAAAGCGGAACATCCGGCATTCGATGGCACCGTTCCACAGCGGCACGCGGCGGCTTTCCTTCAGGCGCATCGCGCTGGGCAGCTTCATGTCGGGGCTCAGCAGCCAGGCGTGCCAGCCGCTGTACTGGCGCTTCCAGTGCGCGGCCAGGTTGCTGAAGAATTCCGTCGACGTGCCGCCACCCTCGAAACCTTCGCGGGAGGTGGTGTTGCCCTGGCCCGAACCCGTACCTTTGGGTGCGATGCGCTCACCATAGGGCGGGTTCATCATCAGCGTGCCCGTCTCGGCCGGCGGCGGCCGCTGCAGCGCGTCGGCGGTCTTGAATTCGATGGCCTGCGCCACACCGGCGCGTTCGGCGTTGCGGGTGGCGAAGTCGGTCATGCGGAAGCTGACGTCGCCAGCGAACAGCGGCACCAACGGCGCGTGCACGCGCTCTTTCGCCGCGCGCTGCAATTCACGCCAGGCCGGCAGGTGCGGCTTGAAGGGCAGCATGCGTTCGAAGGCGAAACGGCGCTGGCTGCCGGGCGCGATGCCGCAGGCCATTTGCGCGGCTTCGATGGCGATGGTGCCGGCGCCGCAGCAGGGGTCGAACAGCGGACCGTCTTCTGCGCGGCCCTGCCAGCCGGCAGCAGCCAGCATCGCGGCGGCCAGGGTTTCCTTGAGTGGCGCTTCGCCGGTGTCTTCGCGCCAGCCGCGCTTGAACAGCGCGTCGCCTGAGGTGTCGGCATACAGCGTGGCGTTCTCGGGGCCGACGAACAGGGTCAGCGGCAGGTCGGGATGGCGGGTGTCCACACTGGGTCGCGAGCCGGTCTTCTCACGCAACTGGTCGCACACCGCGTCCTTGATGCGCAGCGCGGTGAAGTTCAGGCTTTGCAGCGGTGAACGCATGGCCACCACATCGACGCGCAAGGTCTGCTCGGGGGTGATCCATTGCAGCCAGTCCACCCGCAGGCCCAGTTCGTACAGGTCGGTGGTGTCGCGGTAGTAGCCGGCGACCAGCGGCCACAGCACGCGCGTGGCCAGCCGGCTTTCCAGGTTCAGCTGCATGGCCATGCGCTCGTCGCCTTCGACCCACACGCCGCCCCGGCCGGTGTCGGCCTTGACGCCGGTGATGCGCAGCACTTCGTCGGCCAGCAGCGCTTCAACGCCGCCGCCGCAGGGCAAAAACAGTGTGGTCACTAAATGGCTTTCCGAAGGCTGGCCGGGGCGATCTTCAGCGCCTCGCGGTATTTCGCGACGGTGCGCCGCGCGACCTGGATGCCCTGCTCTTCCAGCATGTCGCTGATCTGGCTGTCGGACAGCGGCTTCTTGATGTCTTCGGCGGTCACGAACTGCTGGATCAGCGCGCGCACCGCGGTGCTGCTGGCGTTGCCGCCGGCCTCGGTGTTGAGTGAAGAGCCGAAGAAATACTTCAGCTCGAAGGTGCCTTGCAACGTCGCCATGTACTTGGCCGTGGTCACCCGCGAAATCGTGCTTTCGTGCAGCCCCAGCTCGTCGGCAATTTCGCGCAGCACCAGGGGCTTCATCGCAATCGCGCCATGCGTGAAAAAGCCCTTTTGCCTTTCGACGATGGCCTTGCTGACGCGCAGGATGGTGTCGAAGCGCTGCTGGATGTTCTTCACGAACCAGCGCGCTTCCTGCAGCCGTGAACCCAGGCCGGGCTGGCCGCCCGAACCGCGCGTGCCGCGCACGGCCTGCGCGTACAGGTCGTTGATGCGCAGCTTGGGCATCACGTCGGGGTTGAGCGTCACGCTCAGGCCGCGGCCGGTTTTACGCACGATGACATCGGGCACGATGATGTGCGACTCGCCCACCGCAAAGGGCCGGCCCGGCTTCGGTTCGCAGGTCTTGATCAGCACCTGGGCCTGGCGCACCAGGTCTTCGTCGGCACCGGTCAGCGCGGTCAGGCGCTTCATGTCGCGCTTGGCCAGCAGTTCCAGGTATTGCTCGGCAATGCGGATGGCGATCTGCCGTGCCGGGCTGCGCGGCAGCAGCTTGAGTTGCAGCGCCACGCACTCGCCCAGGTTGCGCGCGCCCACACCGGTGGGCTCCAGGCTCTGCAGCCAAAGCAGCGCGCACTTCAGGCGGTCGTTCAGTTCGTCGCGGCCTTCTTCGCCGGTGATGCCCAGCATCTCGGCCAGCCGTTCGGCGATGTCGTCCAGCGCATCGGCCAGGTAGCCGTCGCCGTCCAGCGACTCGATCAGCACCTCCAGCGCCACGTGGTCGGTTTCCGACAGGCGCATGCCCATCACCTGGCGGCGCAGATGGTCTTGCAGCGAGACCGCCTCGGACCGGCGGTCGTGCGCGTCCATGTCGTCGCTGTCTTCCGACGAACCCGAGCCCGACGCCGACGGCATTTCGCGGATGCCGTCGAAGTCGTCGCGCTCGGTGCCGTTTTCCCAGTCGTCGCGCTCGGTGGTACCGAAGTCGTCGGCGGTGATTTCCGGTGTCGATTCGGCCGACTCGGGCGCGTCGCTGGTGGGCGTGGAATCGCCCGCCGTGTCGGCCACGCGGTCGGCGGCCTGGCGCTCGGGCGGCGTTTCGAAAGGGTTGGCGGCGGCTTCCTCTTCCATTTCCAGGAAGGGGTTCTGCTCCAGCATCTGGCCCACTTCCTGGTGCAGCTCCAGGGTGGACAACTGCAACAGGCGGATCGATTGCTGCAACTGGGGCGTCAGCGCCAGATGCTGGGAAAGTCGGACCTGTAGGGAGGGCTTCATGTTCTTTTTCGGGCCCTACATCCTGAAGTTTTCACCGAGGTACACCTTGCGGACTTCGGCATTCGCGACAATCTCTTGAGGCGTTCCTTCGGCCAGCACATGGCCTTCGTTGATGATGTAGGCGCGGTCGCAGATGCCCAGCGTTTCGCGCACGTTGTGGTCGGTGATCAGCACGCCGATGCCACGCACACGCAAGAACTGGATGATCTTCTGGATCTCGATGACGGCGATCGGGTCGACGCCCGCGAAAGGCTCGTCGAGCAGGATGAAACGCGGCTGCGTGGCCAGCGCGCGCGCGATCTCGACCCGCCGGCGTTCACCGCCCGACAGCGCGGGTGCCGGTGAGTCGCGCAGCTTCACGATGGCCAGGTCGTGCAGCAGTTTCTCCAGCAGCTCGTTGATCACTGCCGTGTTCAGCGGCCGGCCGTCGGCACCCAGTTGCAGTTCCAGCACCGCGCGGATGTTCTCTTCGACATTCAGCTTGCGGAAGATCGACGCTTCCTGCGGCAGGTAAGACAGACCCAGCCGTGAACGGCGGTGGATGGGCAGGTCTTGCACGGGCTGGCCGTCGATGGTGATCTGGCCCTCGTCGGCGCGCACCAGGCCCACCACCATGTAGAAGGTGGTGGTCTTGCCGGCTCCGTTGGGGCCCAGCAGGCCGACCACTTCACCGGCGCCCACCGCCAGGTGCACGTCTTTCACCACGGCGCGCTGGCCGTAGCTTTTGCGCAGGTGGGTGGCTTCCAGTCGGCTGCTGCCGGCTGCGGCCCCAACGGCGGCAGCCACCGGCATCAGCGCCGCTCTTCCAGGCTGCGCACGGGTGCCAGCGGCGCTGCGGCACCGGGGGCAGAACCCGGGGCGGACGTCGGAGAGGGCGTTGGTGCAGGCTTCGCGGCAGCCGGGTCGGCACGCGGGGTCAGTACGGTGCGCACGCGGCCCGTGGGGTTGGCCGCTGAGGTGGCACCGGCTTCGACGGTGAAGACTTCGGTGGTGTTGTCCCAGACCACCACGCCGCCGGTGATTTCCTCGGCCACGCCGCCACCGCGCAGCCGCCGCAAGCCGGCTTGGCCGACGAAGCGCAAGGTGTCGGCACGGCCGTCGAATTCGATGCGCTCGGCGCTGCCTTCCACAATCTCGTCCACGCCGTCGCGACGCTGGCGCCAGCTGGCCGGCTTGGCGCGGGTGCCGATGGCGGTGGCGGCGCGGTAGCCGTCGGGCAGTTCACGCACCTCGATGCGCTCGGCGCGCAGCAGCATCGTGCCTTGCGACAGCACGGCATTGCCGTTGTAGACGACCAACTGCTTGCGGTCGTCGGCGACCAGATCTTTGTCGGCCTCGATGACCATCGGCTTGTAGCGGTCGGCCTTCTCGGCCCCCACCGGGAGGGCCGTCACGCCCAGCAAAGTGACCACCATCGCGGCCAGCGCACCGGCCACGGCACGGCGGCGGGCGGCTGACTGGACAGCAGCGGAAAAGTAAAGGAAAGAGGTGGTCATAGGCGGCATGAAACTTGCAGATCATTGTATCTGCAAGTCGGGCTCCGGCCCGCCGCTGGTCGTGAAATGCCGCCTGAATCCGGCCGCAGCGCGGCCGGGGACGGATCAGGCGCCTTGGCGCGCCCGCTGGATCAGGTAGTCCATCACCGGCACCGTGCGCTCGTGCGTGCCCGTCTGCCCCGGCGATGTGGTGTAGCGCCCCTGCACGCCGATCATCGGCACGCTGTCGACCTTGTAGGCGCCGATCAGGCTCTGGCCGCGCGTGAGCTTGGTGTTGACCGAGAACGACTTGTAGGCGTCGCCGTACTTGCCGGCGTCGACGCCGTTGGCGACCAGGAAAGCGGTGATCTCGGCTTCGGTGTTCAAGCGCGTGCGCTGCACATGGATGGCCGCGAACACTTTGCGGTGCAGGGCTTCACGCTGGCCGATTTCTTCCAGCGCATAGAACATTTTCTGCAGCGCCGGACCGATGAAGCCGACCGGCACGTAACGGAAATACACGTCGGGCGGCAGTTGCTTCGCCCAGGCTTCCATCGTCGGGTCGAAGGCAAAGCAGTGCTGGCAGGCGTACGAAAAAAACTCGATGACCTCGACCTTCTTTTGCGCGTTGGGCAGGCTCAGCGGTGCAGCCGTCTGCAAGCGCGTGAACTGTTGGCCTTCGACCGGTGCGCCCTGCGCGCGGGCCGTGCCCGCCA
>JANMZP010000187.1:0-22316 GCA_031383435.1 Betaproteobacteria bacterium
GGTGCCCATGCGCACCTTGTTGCCGGGCAGCAGGCTGGCCTGGCTGCGGTAGATGCCGGGCACGCCGTGTTCGGCCAGCCAGCCGCCCCAGGTGCTGTTGGCCAGGATCATGGCCTCGGCCACGATCAGGTCCAGCGGCGCGCCGCGCTGGCGTGTGCTGATGGTCACGGCTTCATGGCCCTGGGGTTCACCGTCGGTGTCAGCCAGCTTGAAGTTGTAGTCGGGCCGGTTGAAGGTTTCCGGTTTGCCGCGCACCACCTCGCGGCGGCCTTTCAGTGCCTTGGCCAGGCGGAAGGCGAAGGCCAGTTCGGGCGCGAAGGCGTAGTCGGCCGGTGTGTCTTTTGAAACCCCGCCGGTGAGCGACGCTTCGGTGACGACGGCGTCCAGCTGGTCGTGCCGCAGGTTGGCGACTATCGGCACCCGCTCCAGCCGGGTTTCGCTGCTGCGCACCTCCAGCGTGGCCTCGTCCAGCGTCACGTACAGGCTGACGGCCGGGCAGTTGCGTCCTTCGGCCAGCGTGTAAGCCTGCACCACCTCGTCGGGCAGCATGGTGATCTTCCAGCCCGGCATGTAGACGGTGGACAGCCGCTCGCGCGCCACCTTGTCGATGGGGGTGTCGGGCGTGATGGCCAAGCCGGGTGCTGCGATGTGCACGCCGAAGACCACGGTGCCGGAGCCCAGGCCCTGCACCGACAGCGCGTCGTCGATCTCGGTGGTGGCGCTGTCGTCGATGGAGAAGGCCTGCACGGTGGCCAGCGGCAAGTCGTCCTGGATGGCCGGCGCGGCCAGGCCGGGTGCAAAGGCGTGGCCTTTGGGGAACTGCTCGAAGAGGAAGCGCTGCCAGTGGAACTGGTAGGGGCTTTCGATGGCACCGGCGGCGGTCAGCAGGTCCAGCGGCGCCTTCTGCGCCCGCTTGGCGGCCTCGACCACGGCCTTGTATTCGGGGCCGTTCTTGTCGGGCTTGAAGAGGATGCGGTAAAGCTGTTCGCGCACCGCTGCCGGGCACAGCCCCTGCACCAGTTCCGTCGCCCAGGCCTCGATCTGCAGCGCCAGTTGCTTTTTTCGCTCAATCCCCAGCAGCGCCGCCTTGACGGTTTCTTCCGGTGCCTTCTTGAACAGGCCCTTGCCCAGGCGGCGGAAGTAGTGCGGCGCGTCGTACAGGCGCAGCAGCGCGGCGGCCTGTTTTTCGGGGCCAGCCTTGGCGTCGAAATAGTCGCGCGCCAGGTCGCCGAAAGTGAATTCGCCCTCGGCCGCAAATTCCCACGCCAGGTCCAGGTCGATGTCCGCGGCCAGGGCTTGCGCCTGGGCCATGAACTCGGCCGGTGCCGGCTTGTCGAAGCGCAGCATCACGTTGGCCGACTTCACCTTCACCCGCTTGCCGGAGTCGAGTTCCACCTGTATGGCGCTCTCGGCCTCGGACATCACACGGCCGGCGTGGAATTTGCCGGCGTCATCGAACAATGCGAATTGGGTCACTTCAGTATGTGGAGCAGTTGCTCGCGTTCCGGTTCGGTGGCCAGCAGTTGGCGGATGCCGCTGTCAAATGTGACCAGCCGCGCATGATGGCGTGCGGCGGTGGTCAGCAGGTAAGCGTCAGTGATCTGGCGGTGGCCCAGCAGGCCGCCGCTGCAGCAGCCCAGCACCTGTTCAAAGCCGAAGTCCATCGCCAGCAGGCGGTGGCCGGCATGGGCCGTGTTGCGCAGCAGCAGTTCGGCGACCTGGGCGACGCTGATCAGGCGGCCCGAGAAAGCGGGCTGCGAAACGATGCGCACAAAGGCCGACTGCGTGACGGCCGTTGTGCCCCAGCCTTCAGCCGCGTGGCGCTTGAACCAGCGCTGCATGGCGCCGTGGTGTTCATGCGGTGGCCAGCCCAACGCGATCAAGGCGTTGGCGTCCAGCAACCAGGTCAAGGCGTGTCTTCCAACAAGGCCTTGACGCGCGCTGCGGTGACCTTGGGCGTGTCAGCCGGCAAGTCGAAAACCCAGACGCCGCCGCGCTGGCGCAGCGGCAGGCGTTGAGCGCTGCCCAGGCGGATCAACTCGGACACCGCCTGCCCCAGCTTCAGCGCACGCGCCTGGGCATAGGTCTGGGCGGTGGAAAAGGCGTCGCCTTCCAGGGTCAGCGTGGTGCGCATGGCTTGATACCCGAATCTTGAATTGATGCAGTCTATCTGAAACTGCATCAATCCATGCCGGGCGAGGCGGGTCTTTGGATCAAACCCCCTGCTTGCTCAGCGGTGCGCGCAGCGCCTCGCTGACGGTGGCCAGGCTG
Source organism: Betaproteobacteria bacterium (assembly GCA_031383435.1). GTDB lineage: Bacteria > Pseudomonadota > Gammaproteobacteria > Burkholderiales > Burkholderiaceae_C > Rubrivivax. The sequence goes on from JANMZP010000187.1 coordinate 2,272, forward strand.
TCGGCCAGATGGGCCTGGGCGATGGACGTCCAACCGCCCGCCGCCACCGCCGTCTTGAGTTCGCTTTCCAGCCGCAAAGCGGCCTGGCGGTAGACCGCGCGCACATCGGTGGCCACCGCCGAGGTGGGCCGCAGCAAGCCACTCGCCAGGCGGCGCAGGTGCTCGCGCTGCAGGCTGCGCCGCAGGCTGTCGATCTCGCCCCGTTTTGCCGCAACGTTGCCGCCCTTGGCCTTCAGTTCCGACCAGGCTGCCGTGCGCAGTTGCTCCTGCACATCGGCAAAGCTCAACAGCGACCGGGTGTCGACCACCTTGGTCTCGGCGTCGGACAGGCGCGAGGCCAGGCCGTCGCTCATCAGCGCGTCCAGCGCGTTGCGCTGGATGGCCAGCACGGCGTCGGCGATGCTGTAGTCGACATTGGCCACGAAGCGGTTGGGCCCGGTGCGCTCCAGTTGGTCAACGCCCAGGCGGCTCATGAACTTGGGGTCGAAGCGCAGGCTGCTGCTGCTGAAGACCTCGTTCACCAGCAGGTCCAGCGCGGCCTTCTGCTTGGCCGCCGGCACCGGCACCAGCAGCGCCTGCTTGCCGCCGCTGAGCGAGCGCGAGGTGTAGGTGCCGCCGACGTGCTTGGCCACCATCGGCACCGCGTTGGCCAGTGCGGCCAGGCTGCGCGACAGGTTGCGGCGGTACAGGGTCCCGTCATCGTTGGCGGGCAATTCGCGGCTTTGCGTGCGCGCCCACAGTTCGCGCCCCAGCAGGATGCTGCGTTGCGCATAGGCCAGCGGGTCGCCGCCCAGGTCGCGCTGGTTGACCATCGGGTCGATGCCCGAGATGTCTTCGTCGGTTGCATACGCCAGCAAGGGGTTGCTTTCCGACTGGTCCGCCAACTGCGCCAGTGCCGCCGCCTCGGTGGCCGCCGGAAACTCGCGGTAACCGTATTCGATGGCCCAGTAGTCGTAGGCACCCAGGGTTGGCATCACGTAGTCGGCGATGGGCTCGGCGCCCAGCGAGATGTTCAAGCCGTTGTAGTCCATCACCGAGTTCGACACGCCGTTGGCGGCCGTGAACTTCGGGTCGCGCAGTTGCGCGGCGGTGACGCTGGTGGAGGCGCGGAAGTTGTGGCGCAGGCCCAGCGCGTGGCCCACCTCGTGCATGGTCACGTCCTTCAGCGCCGCCGCAATGTAGCGCTCGGCCTGCGGGCTGTTGGGGTCGATCTCGCCGCGCAACTGCAGCAGTTCCAGGCCACTGCTGGCCTCTTCCAACGCGTCGCTGCCATAGCTGCACAGGTCGCCGTCGGCATGGGCTGGGTGGCCCGCGGTGTTCAGGGCCACGGCCGGCAGCGATTCGCGCACCCGGGTGCGTTCCAGGCGCGCCCAGTTCTCGGGGATGATGGCCGCGCCGCGCAGGATCTCGCCGGTGCGCGGGTCGCTCAGGCTCGGGCCGACGGCGGTGGCGCCGGGGCCTTCCAGCGCGAACCAGCGCACGGCCAGGATGTGGGTGCCTTCCATCGACGACCAGTCGGCGTCGTTGCTCTGCTGTTCCACCGCGATGGCGTTCTTGAAGCCGGCGCGCTCAAAAGCCTTGTTCCATTCCAGGATGGCGTCACGCAGCGCGGGCCGCCACTTTTCGGGGATGTTGCGGTCCATCACCACGCGGATCGGCTTCTTGGGTTCCGACACCGCAGCGGCCGGGTCTTGCTTTTCCAGGCGCCAGCGGCGTGCCAGGTGGGTGCGGCCGTCGCCGCCGTTGTCGTTGGCGAGGTCGAAATAGGCCTCGGTGAAGTAGCCCACGCGGGGGTCGGCGCGGCGCGTTTTCATCGGCTCCAGCGGCAGCGGTGCCAGCGTGTAGGTGTAGCTCAGGAACAGGCTGCGCGCGTCGGGCACCACGGTGGGCGGGTTGGGCAGGGCGGCCGGGTTGGGGGGCGGGCCGCCGGGCGTGAACACCGGCGGTACCGGCAGCTTGGGCACGGTGAAGTGGCCGCGCATGGTGACGGCCGTGCCGTCGCCCGAGGTGCGCGTGCGTTCCACCGACGAATTGCTGCGGTCGTGCACATAGGGCAGACGGTAGCTGGCTTCCAGCTGCGTCTGCGCGCCGGTGATGTCGCCACCCAGCAGGGCCTGCACGTCGACCAGCAGCGACTTGCGCGTCGGGTGCGCGGCGGCGGCCAGCGGAGCCACGCCGATCAGGCTTTCCGAATAGCTTTCGCCCAGGGCGCGGGCCAGCGGTGTGCCCAGGGGAGCGCGGACTTGCAGGTTGCGCGCCACCATCTGCACGGTGTTGCCCACGCGGCGCAGTTCGACCACCTGGCGGCCGCCCATCAGGCCCGGCCAGAAGCCGCGCTCGCCCAGCCCGCTGGCCAGTGAAGCGCTCAGGAAGAAGGGCTGGTTCAAGCGCTCGGCGGGGATCTCCAGCCAGGTCTTGTCGTCCTTGGTCCAGACCGTCAGGAAGCCGGCTTTGCTGGTGGCGTCGCGCGTGATGTCGGCAAAGGGCGCCGGCGTGCCGGGCGGTGCGGCGGGCGTGGTGCGGACCAGCGGTGCCGAGGCCGCAGCGGCAGAACCGACCGCTGCCAGCGCCGGGGCTGCAGCCGCGGCCGGGCGGGGCGGGGCGGCGATGGCCGCCGGCGTGGCCGCAGCCGTCGGCGCTTCAGGCGGTGTGCCAACGCTGGCGCAGCCGGCCAGCAGGGCGGCAACGGCGCTGAGCAGCGCAGGCGTGGCCAGGGCAAAACGGGGGGGCAGCAAACGGGGCATGGATAGGTCCGGCGAATTCGAAGCGCGGGACCATAGCGCATCCGGCGCGCTGCCGGTCCCGTGGGGTTCAGGTCCGTGCGTTCAACGCCGCCAGCAGCAGGTCGTGGATGCCACCGAAGCCGCCGTTGCTCATGCACAGCAGGTGATCGCCGGGCTGCGCGGTCTTGACGACCTCGGCCACCAGCGCTTCCACGCTGTCGCGCACCACCGCCTTGGGGCCCAGCGGGGCCAGCGCCTGCGCGGTGCTCCAGCCGTAGTTGCCCTGCAGGCAGAAGCTCAGGTCGGCCTCTTCCAGAGCCCAGGGCAGCAGGGCCTTCATCGTGCCCAGCTTCATGGTGTTGGAACGCGGCTCGAAGATGGCCAGGATGCGCCCGGCGACGCCGACCTTGCGGCGCAGGCCGTCCACGGTGGTTCGCATGGCCGTGGGGTGGTGGGCGAAGTCGTCGTAGACCGTCACCTCGCCGGTCCCCATCGCCACGCTGCCGCGCAGTTCCAGGCGGCGGCGCACATTCTGGAAAGTGGCCAGCGCGGCGCAGGCGGCTTCCGGTGCCACGCCCACGTGTTCGGCCGCGCCGATGGCGGCCAGCGCGTTCATCTGGTTGTGTTCGCCCAGCAGCGCCCATTCCACGCGGCCCAGCTTCAAGCTGCCGCGCAGCACGTCGAAAGAGGGCGGCTCGCCGCGCGCGCACAGGCCGCCGGGTTCTTCGCGCTTGGTGCCGAAGCGCAGCACCTCGCTCCAGCAGCCGCGCGCCAGCACGCGGGCCAGTGCGGCGTCACGCGCATTCACCAGCAAGCGGCCTGTCGACGGCACCGTGCGCACCAGGTGGTGGAACTGGGTCTCGATGCTGGCCAGGTCGGGGAAGATGTCCGCGTGGTCGTGTTCCAGGTTGTTCAGGATGGCGGTGCGCGGCCGGTAGTGCACAAACTTGCTGCGCTTGTCGAAGAGGGCCGTGTCGTACTCGTCGGCCTCGATGACGAAAGGCGAGCCCGGCACCACCCGGCCCAGCCGCGCCGACACGCCGAAGTTCAGCGGCACGCCGCCGATCAGAAAGCCGGGCTGGCCTGCCGACTCCCCGCCCGCCTGGTCCAGGATCCAGGCCAGCATGGCCGTCGTCGTGGTCTTGCCGTGGGTGCCGGCCACGGCCAGCACATGGCGGCCTTGCAGCACGTGTTCGGCCAGCCACTGCGGGCCGCTGGTGTAGGGCAGGCCAGCGTCCAGGATGGCCTCCATCAGCGGGAAGCCGCGCGTCACCACGTTGCCGATGACGAAGACGTCGGGCCGCAGCGCCAGCTGATCGGCACCATAGCCTTCGATGACCTCGACGCCCAGGGCGCGCAGCTGGTCGCTCATCGGTGGGTAGACGCCGCTGTCACAGCCGGTGACGCGGTGACCGGCTTCGCGGGCCAGGGCGGCCAGGCCGCCCATGAAGGTGCCGCAGACGCCCAGTATGTGTATGTGCATGATCAACTTAGTTTAGGGGGCCCGTGCCTGCGCAGGACCGCCGCCGCGCACCGTCAAGCGGGTGCGGTCAGGCCTTGAAGCCTTGCCGCGCGACCCATTCCTGGCCGGGCGCCAGGACCACGGGTTCGCCGATCTGCGCGGCTTCCACGCACAGCATCTGCAGCCAGTCGTCATCGGGCAGGTCGGCCATGGCGGCGGCTTTGGATGGACCGGGATTCCAGACCACCACATCGTCAAAACCTTCGCGGTCGATCAGCAGACGGCCCGCCGGGCTGACCAGTTGCTGCGCGCCGCCGGCACCCCAGTAGATGCGGTCGATCTCGCCGGCAAAGCCGAAGGGGTCGAGTTCCTGCTGCTGCTGGTGGCCGGTCAGGCTGTCGGTGTAGCGCGCGCCCAGCAGGCCACCCACCTGGCTGCGCAACAGGTCGCCCACCAACAGGTAGCTGTGCAGCGCGGCGCTGAAGTCGAAGGGGGTGTCGCCGGTGTTGGTGATGGCCAGTTCGATGTCGAGCTGCTGGCCGCTCAGGCTGAAACTCAGCTCGGCTTCGAAGGCATGCGGCCAGATGGCACGGGTGGCGGCGTCGTCGGCCAGGCGCAGCACGCCGATGACCACGCCCGCGCGCTGCGCGCCTTCCACCCACTGCCAGTCGCGGTTGCGCGCAAAGCCGTGGCGGGGCAGCGGGCCGCGCTGCTCGAACTGCGGAAAGATCACCGGCACGCCACCGCGCACGGCCTGGCCCGGGCCGGCCTCGGCCAGCGGCGACAGGTAGAGGCGTTCATGGCCGCCGGCCGGCATCCAGCTGACCAGCGTGGCACCGCGCAGCAGCACGGTGGCCTGCGCGCCGTCGGGCGCGCGCAGCCACATCGCCGGCTGCCCCAGCGCCGTGGTCGGCTTGATCATGCGGGGCGGGCGATGTCGCGCAGGGCGGCTCGGGCGGCTTCCAGCGTGGCGGCGACGTCTTCGGCGCTGTGCGCGGCGCTGACGAAACCGGCTTCGTAGAGCGCCGGTGCCAGGTAGACGCCGCGGCTCAGCATGGCGTGGAAGTAGGCATTGAAGCGCTTCTGGTCGGTGGCCATGGTGCCGCCGTAGTTCTGCGGCAGTTCAGGCGCGAAGAAGAAGCCGAACATGCCGCCCTGGCAGTCGCCGACGAAGGGCACGTCGGCGTCGCGCGCCACGCCTTCCAGGCCGCGCACCAGGCTGCTCGTGCGCGCCGACAGCGCGTCGAAAAAGCCCGGTTTGCTGATTTCCTTCAGCGTCGCCAAACCGCAGGCCGTGGCCACCGGGTTGCCGCTCAGCGTGCCGGCCTGGTAGACCGGGCCCAGCGGTGCCAGCAGGCTCATCACGTCTTTCTTGCCGCCAAAAGCGGCCAGCGGCATGCCGCCGCCGATGACCTTGCCGAAGACGCTGACGTCGGGCACGAAGCCGGGGATCAGCGCCGCGTACAGGCTTTGGGCGCTGCCCAGCGCGACGCGAAAACCGGACATCACTTCGTCGAACACCAGCAGCGCGCCGTGCTGCGTGCACAGCTCGCGCATGCGGGTCATGAAGGGCAGGCTGGCGCGCACGAAATTCATGTTGCCGGCGATGGGTTCAACCATCACACAGGCCAGTTCCGGCCCGTGTTCGGCAAAGCAGGCTTCCAGCTGCGCGACGTTGTTGTATTCCAGAACCAGGGTGTCCTTGACGACCTCGGCCGGTACCCCGGCGCTGGTCGGGTGGCCGAATGTGGCCAGGCCCGAACCGGCCTTGACCAGCAGGGCGTCGGCATGGCCGTGGTAGCAGCCTTCGAACTTGACGAACTTGCTGCGCCCGGTGGCACCGCGGGCCAGCCGCAGCGCGCTCATGCCGGCCTCGGTGCCGCTGCTCACGAGGCGGACCTGGTCCACACTGGGCACCAGCGCGATGATGGCCTCGGCCAGTTCGATTTCACGCTCGGTGGGCGCGCCGAAGCTGAAGCCGTCCACGGCCGCCTTCTGTACCGCTTCCAGCACCGCCGGGTGGCCGTGGCCCAGGATCATCGGACCCCAGGAACCGATGTAGTCGATGTACTTCTGGCCCTCGGCGTCCCACAAGTAGGCACCCTGGGCGCGCTGGATGAAACGCGGCGTGCCGCCCACCGCGCGGAAGGCCCGCACCGGCGAGTTCACGCCGCCAGGAATGACGCGCTGGGCGCGTGCGAACAACTCTTCATTCGACTGCATCGGGATCTGCTCTCAGTGCACACGGCGCGGCGCGCCCTTGTTGCTGGGGTCTTCGGGTTCGGGTTCGGGCATGCCGCCCTCTTCCATCTCGTCTTCATCGGGCGGCGGCAGGGCCCAGAAGAAGCGGTCCGGAACGATCTGGCCCATGCCGGGGCGAAAGCCCGCGTCCAGGCTCTGGTCCAGGAAAGACAGCGCTTCGCCGACGGCCGGCTGCAGTTCACTGCCCGCCGCCAGCAGCGCGGCCAGCGACGCCGCCAGCGTGTCGCCCGCAGCCATGAACGAGGTCTCGAAGCGTTCGAACTTCTCGCCGGTGATGGCGCCCTGTGGCGAGGCCAGCACGTTGTCGATGTACTGCTCGGGGCCCGCGCCCGACAGCTTGCCGGTCAGCATGATGCCGGTCACCAGCACGTAACGGGTGCCGTGTTCGCCAGCCGCCACGGCCAGTTCGCGCGCCGACGGCGGGCGCTCGTTGTCCCACTCGGGCAGCAGAAAATCCTGCAAGGTCTTGTGGCTGCCGACCAGCACTTCGGTGGCCGGCAAGATCAGTTCGCGGAAGGCGTCCAGGTACATCTGCTGCGGGTCTTCGTCCATCCAGCTCAGGTTGGGCAGGTAGCTGACGAGCGGGATCTCGGTGTAGTCGCTGAGCACCTCGGCCACCGCGCTGACGTTGTCGGCGCTGCCCAGAAAGCCCACCTTCCAGCCGGCGATGGTCACGTCTTCCAGGATCGTGCGGGCCTGTTCGGCGACCACTTCGGGGTCGATCTCGTGCTGGTCGAAGGTGTCGGCGGTGTCGCGCATCACGATGCTGGTCACCACCGGTAGCGCGTGTGCGCCCATCGCGGCGATGGTGGCGATGTCGCCCGCGATGCCGCCCGCGCCGCTGGGGTCGCTGGCGTTGAAGCACATCACGCAGGCCGGCGGTGGCGGTTCGGTGCCGGGGTCTTCGATGGACGTAGCCGGTGTGGGTTCGGGAATCATGGGCAGGCCTGGTCGCTGGTTTCAGTGCGTTCGCTCGGGATTTTCGGCGGGCGATCGGCGACGGTCTGCGCGACCGTTACCAACCTCCAGCGGATTCTGAGGAACAAGATGTAGGTGCTGACAATTCCTGGAAATTGTCCGGAAATGCGTGGCTACAATCCGCATCCATTGTAGTGAGGTGATGGTCTGATCGTGAGTGAACCGCGTACCTGGATGTGCCTGATCTGTGGCTGGATTTACAGCGAAATCGATGGCGATCCGGAGCACGGTATCGCACCGGGCACCGCGTGGGCCGACGTCGACATGAACTGGACCTGCCCCGAGTGTGGAGCCCGCAAGGAAGATTTCGAAATGATCGCGGTCTAATCTGCGGCCTGAGGGCTGCGGCCCGCGCGGCTGGCATCCGTTGAGGAGAGAGCGCTTGGAGATACAGGCACCTGCGGGCGCGACCAGCAACACCACGGCAGCCGTCGGCGCGAAGGTGCTGGTCATCGACGACAGCAACACCATCCGCCGCAGCGCCGAGATTTTCCTGCGCCAGGGTGGCCATGAAGTGCTGCTGGCCGAAGACGGGTTCGATGCGCTGGCCAAGGTCAGCGACCACGACCCCGAACTCATCTTCTGCGACATCCTGATGCCGCGTCTGGACGGTTACCAGACCTGCGCCATCATCAAGCGCAACCCGCGTTTTGCGCACGTGCCAGTCATCATGCTGTCATCGAAAGACGGCCTGTTCGACAAGGCACGCGGGCGCATGGTGGGCTCAGAAGACTACCTGACCAAACCGTTCACCAAAGAGCAGTTGCTGCGCGCCGTTGACGCCTACCGGCGCAGCGCACGCTGAAGTCGCCGGATCCCGCCAGGACACCCACATGCCGATCCAGAAAATCCTCGTCGTTGACGACTCCAAGACCGAGTTGCACCACCTGTCGGAGGTGCTCGGCAAGCGCGGTTACGCCGTGCGCACTGCCGAGAACGGCGACGAAGCCATGCGCCGTCTGGCCGAAGAAAAGCCCGACCTCATACTGATGGATGTGGTGATGCCCGGCCAGAACGGCTTCCAGCTGACCCGCAGCATCACCCGTGATGCGCGCTATGCCGACGTGCCGGTGATCATGTGCACCAGCAAGAACCAGGAAACCGACAAGGTCTGGGGCATGCGCCAAGGGGCGCGCGACTACATCGTCAAGCCCGTCAGCACCGAAGAGCTGATGACCAAGATCAAAGCTTTCGACTGATGGCCAACCGCGAAGCCCTGCGCGAACTGCAAGCCCGCCTGGCGACACGCCTGCAGCAGGCGCGCACCGAGGTGCGGCTGCAGTCGTGGCTGGCGGTTGAATGCGCGGGGCAGGGCTTTCTGGTGCCGCTGCCCAGCGCCGGCGAAATCTTCCCGGTTGGCAAGCTGCTGCCGGTGCCCCACACGCATGCCTGGTTCATGGGTGTGGCCAATCTGCGTGGCGGCCTGCACGGGGTGGTCGACCTGGCGGCCTTTCTGGGCTTGCGCGCGCCAACGGCGATCGATTCCGTGCGCGAACAGTCGCAGTTGCTGGCCTTCAATGCCAATCAGGGCGCGCACTGCGCCGTGCTGGTCGACAAGCTGGCGGGTTTGCGCAGCGAGGCGCAATTGACAGCCATGCCGTCTGACGGTGCGTTGCGCCCGGTGTTCGCGGTTGCGCGCTGGCGCGATGCCGACGGCCGGGTGTGGCAAGAAATCGATCTCGGGGCGCTGGCCCGCAACGAGCAATACCTGGCCATCGCGGCATGATCGCGGCGCGCCTTTTCGCCATCGGTATTCCCCTACAAGAGCAGGCTCGCGCTGCACGCTGCGGCGTTCTGCGCGGGTGTTTCCGTCTGTGCGGCGGAACCCCAGAGAGGACGACATGAGTTTTCTAGACCGGATCAAGGGCACGCCTCGCACCCCCGCTGCCGACGCGGCACCCGACCTGCAGCCCTTCGACGAGATGGCGCCACCCGCCAACCCCATGGAGGCCACGGTGCGCCTGGGGCAGAGCACCTTGTCGCCGCACGACACGCGGGCCGATGACGACGCGTCCATCATTTCCGAAGCTGCGCCGTCCGAATTGGCGGGTGACTTCAGCGACAGCCGCCAGATGACGGCCGGTGCCGAGCCGGCCGTCTTCAACAGCGGTCTGCCCATCATCGGGGCCTGGCCCATTGCCCGCCAACAGCGCAGCCTGGGGGTGTTGTTCGCGGCGGGCTTGCTGGGCTTGCTGGTCTGGGCCGGGTTGTCGCTGTCCGCCAGCGGTCGCAGTGCCGACCAGGTGGGCGCGGCCGGCCAGGCCGGCACGCAGTCGCAACGCCTGGCCAAATCGGTTTCGCAGGCGCTGGTGGGCAACGCCGCCGCCTTCACCGAAGTCAAGGACAGCATCGGTGTGCTGGCGCGCAACGTGCGCGCGCTGAAGAACGGCGACAGCGACATCGCGGCCGCGCCATTTGGTCTGCAAGATCAAGTCGACAAGCTGTTGCCGCTGGTCGACCGCGCCGAGAAGTCGTCGGCCACCGTGTTGGCGCAACAGAAGACGCTGACGCAGGTGGGCAAGGCGCTGCGCGCGATCAACCGGCAAAGCGCGGACCTGCTGGAAACGGCCGAGACCGTGTCGTCGCTAAAGCTGCAAAGCGGTGCTTCGGCGGCCGAGTTGTCGGCGGTGGGCCAGCTGGTGATGCTGACCCAGCGCATCGGCAAGAGCGCCAATGAATTCCTGACCACCGAAGGGGTCAGCGCCGAAGCGGTTTTCCTGTTGGGCAAGGACCTGAACTCCTTCCGCGAAATCGCCCAGGGCGTGGTCAACGGCAGCGCCGAATTGCGCCTGCCTGGCACGCGCGACGCGCAGCAGCGCGAGAAGCTGCAGCAGTTGCTGACCCAATACGAACAGACGCGCACCGAGGCCAGCGCCATCCTGGGCAACCTGCAAGGCCTGGTGGCGGCCCGCGAGGCGCAAACCCAGGTGGTGGCGGACAGCGAGCCGCTGCGCCTGGGCCTGGACACCCTGCAAAAGGGACTCGGGGCTGAAGGCGGCCTGAGCGGCGCCCGCGTGGTGATGGGCTTGCTGGCGCTGCTGGTGCTGGTGGCCGGCGGCCTGGGTTTGTTGAAGCTGTTCGTCATCGACCAGAAAAGCCGCATGCAGGTGGCCGACGTACAGCGCCAGGAAGCCGAACGGCAAGAGCAGGAAGCCAAGCGCGTCAACGACGCCAACCAGGCGGCCATTTTGCGGCTGATGAACGAACTGCAGGCCGTGGCCGAGGGCGACTTGACGCAGCAGGCCACCGTGACCGAAGACATCACTGGCGCCATCGCCGACTCGGTGAACTACACCGTGGAAGAGCTGCGCACGCTGGTCGCCCAGGTGCAAAACACGGTGGGCCGGGTGACCGACACCACGGCCCAGGTGGACGTGAATTCGACCGAACTGCTGGCTGCGTCGGACGAGCAATTGCGGGAAATTCGCCACACCGGCGACTCGGTGCTGCAGATGGCCGGCCGCATCAACGACGTGAGCCAGCAGGCGCAGGAAACCGCCCAGGTGGCGCGCCAGTCCTTGCAGGCCGCCGAAACCGGCCTGGCGGCGGTGCAGAACGCCATCGGCGGCATGAACACCATCCGCGACCAGATCCAGGACACCTCCAAGCGCATCAAGCGGCTGGGCGAGTCGTCGCAGGAAATCGGCGAGATCACCGAACTGATCTCCGACATCACCGAACAGACCAACGTGCTGGCGCTGAACGCCGCCATCCAGGCGGCCAGTGCCGGTGAAGCCGGTCGCGGCTTTTCGGTGGTTGCCGAGGAAGTGCAACGGCTGGCCGAACGTTCGGCCGACGCCACCAAGCAGATCGCGGCCATCGTGCGCACCATCCAGACCGACACCCAGGATGCCGTCGGCGCGATGGAGCGCAGCACGCAGGGCGTGGTGGAAGGGGCGCGCCTGTCGGACGCCGCCGGTACCGCACTGGGTGACATCGACCGCGTCACGCGCGAGCTGTCCGACCTGATCGGGCGGATCTCGAAGGAAGCGCTGCGCGAGGCCGAATCGGCCAATGAAGTGGCGGCCAATATCCAGCACATCTTCGCTGTGACCGAGCAGACCTCGGACGGCACGCGTTCGACCGCGCAGATGGTGCGCGAGCTGGCCTTGACGGCCGAGGAACTGAAGACCTCGGTGTCGCGGTTCAAGATCGGTTAATGGACAGGTTGGCCTGAGGCACCGAGCACGCGCATGTCCGAGACTCCCTTGACCTTCGAGACCGGCGGCCTGGACGCAGCAGACCCGGCTGCGAACCCGGCTGGCAACCCGGCCGGCAACCCGCTGGGCGACGACCTCAGCGCGCTGTCCTGGGTGCAGGTCGAGTTGCGCCGATCGCTCGAGGCCGCGCACAAGGCCCTGCGGCGCCACGTCAAGGAAGCCGAAGCGGTGCGGGGTTCTGACGTCGGCAGCGTCGACCCGGCCGTGCTGCGCGCGGCGCGCAACCTGTTGCACCAGAGCGTGGGGGCTCTCGAACTCGTCGGCCTGCCGGCCGCCGCCGAGATGCTGCACGCCAGCGAAGCCGCCGTCACGCGCATGGCCAGCAAGCCGGCCATGCTGGACATGGCGGCCGTCGAGACCATTGAGAAAGCGTCTTTCGCACTGCTGGATTTCATTGCCCGCCAACTCGGTGGCAAGCCGGTCTCGCCGGTGATGCTGTTCCCGCAATACCGCGCGGTCTTGCAGCTGGCGGGTGCCGAGCGCATCCACCCGGCCGACCTGTGGAAGATCGACTGGCAGTGGCAAGCGCTGCCGGCCGACACCCGGGCCGAGCCGCTGAACGCCAACGACGCGGCGCGCACCACCATGGAAACGCTGGTGCTGTCGCTGATGCGACCCAGCGGTGCCGACGCCGGACAGGCCACCTTGATGCACATGAGCGACCTGTGTGCCGGGCTGGGCGTGGGGGCGCGTGAAGCGGCCAGCGCCAACGCCAAGGCCGAGGCCGACGCGGGTGCCGTTCACACACCGAACGGCGACACCGAACTGGCCACGTTCTGGCAACTGGCGGCAGCGGTTTTCGAAGCCCAGTCGTTGGGCCTGCTGCCGGTGGACATCTACGCCAAGCGCATCGCCTCGGGCATGCTGGCGCTGCTGCGCCAGCGCGTCAAAGGCCATGCCGAGCTGTCAGAGCGCCAGGCGCAAGACCTGTTGTTCTTCTGCAGCCATGCGCGGGTGCCGGCCGACGCCGCCAGCGCGCCCCGCCTGATGGCCGTGCGACAGGCGTGGCAGCTCGACCAGCTGCCCACGGCCGACTACGAAACCGCCCGCCTGGGTCGTTACGACCCGGCCGTTCTGGCCCTGGCGCGCAAGCGGGTGGCCATCGCGAAAGAATCGTGGTCGGCCGTGGCCGGCAGCGAACTGCACCGCATCGGTGGCCTGACCGAGCAGTTCACGCTGATGGGTGAATCGCTGCAACGCCTGTTCCCTGAAGGCCAGATCCTGGCCGACGCGCTGCAGGCCGCTGCGGCGCAGACCGTGGCCGCCAATGCCGAGCCGCCGGCCAGCCTGGCGATGGAGGTGGCCACCGCCATCCTGTATGTCGACGCTTCGCTGGAAGACGCGCAGTTCGACCACCCCGAGCTGGCCAGCCGCGTGCAACACCTGGCCCGCCGCATCGACGATGTGCGCATCGGTGCCGACCCCCAGGCGCTCGAGACCTGGATGGAAGAGCTGTACCGCCGGGTGTCCGACCGCCAGACCATGGGCAGCGTGGTGCAGGAATTGCGCGCGTCGCTGTCCGAAATCGAAAAGCAGATCGACCAGTATTTCCGCGAACCCGCGCGGCGCGATCTGCTGATCCCGGTGCCCAACCAGTTGTCGGCCATGCGCGGCGTGCTGTCGGTGCTGGGCATGGATCAGGCCTCGCAGGCAGCGCTGCACATGCGCGACGAGGTCGAAGCGCTGGCGCAAACCGAGGTCGACCCGCAGCGCGCGGTGCGCACCGGCACCTTCGACCGCCTGGCCGACAACCTGGGCGCGCTGAGCTTCCTCATCGACATGCTCAGCGTGCAGCCGCAACTGGCCAAGTCGCTGTTCAACTTCGACCCGGCCACCGGCAGCCTGAGCGCCGTGATGGGTCAGAGCGAGCGGGTCTCGGCCTTCGCGGCTTTCGAGTCCGACGAACCCGAACTGCAGCTCGACCTGCGCGAAACGGTGCAGCCCGCCGCGCCGCCCGCCGAGGCTTTGCCGCAGGACCTGGACCTGAGTCGCTTTGTCAGCGAAACCACCATCGCCTTGCCCTCGGTGAAGCGGGTGCCTGCCGTTGCGCCCGTCGTTGCGCCCGCCAGTGCTCCTGTCGCCGCGCCGCCGGACGAACCGGTTGCCTTGCCGATGTTGCTGCTGGAGCCTGACGCACCCGCCGCACCCGCCGCACCCGCCATGCCCGCGCCGGTGCCCTTGCTGCCGTCGGCCGAGGTCACCACCGACACCGGGCTGGAAGACGATCCCGAGATGCGGGAAATCTTCATCGAGGAAGCGCGCGAGGTCATCACCGAAGCGCAAGCCGCGCTGGAACGTCTGGTCGATGACCCCGACAGCAGCGGCGACCTGACCGCACTGCGCCGCGCCTTCCACACCCTGAAGGGCAGCGCACGGATGGTCGGTTTGCGCGAATTTGGCGAAGCCGGCTGGGCCTGCGAACAGCTCTACAACGACCGCCTGGCCACCGCACCGCGCATGGACCATGCGCTGCGTGTGCTGACCGCCGAAGCGCTGGCCTACATGGCCGACTGGACCGCAGCCATCGCCGAAGGTCACGCCGGGCGCCACCGCACCACCGAGGTGGCGCAAGCCGCCGACGCGCTGCGCCTGCGTGGCGAGCGCAGGCTGATCGCCTTGCCCGACGGCCCCGAGATCTCGGCACCGCAAGTTGCCGCCTACACCGACCCTGAAGCCACCATCACGCTGCCGCCGCCGGCCGTGCCGGCCGCTGCGGCCGACGGCTTGTTGTCGCTGGACTTTGATCTGCTGGATGAGCCCGAGCTCTACACCGAGCAGACGCTGCCGTTGAACACGCTGAGCCAGCGCGTGCCGGGCCTGCCCAGTGCCGCCGATCTCAACCTGGACACTTTGACCGTTTTCGCGCCGCCGCCGGTGCCGTCCGAGCTGACCTTCGATCTCGACCTGAACACGCTGGACGAGCCCGAAGTACCCGCCGGGGACGTGCAGGCCACCCTGCCCTTGCCGCACGGCAGCGGCAGCGACAGCTTGCTGAACCTGCCGCTGGAGTCGCCCGCGCCGCAGCCCCTGGCCCGGCCCGACAGCATTCCCGAAGCCGAGACCCTGGAGATCGACCTCGACGAGCTCGGCGACATCTTTGGCACCGCACCCTTGCAGCCCGAGCCCGGGCCCGAGGTCGAGCCTGCGACTGAGCCAGAGCCAGAGCCGGAACCGGAACCTGCGCCAGCGCCTGCGCCGGAACCTGCGCCGGAACCTGCGCCAGAACCAGAAGCAGACCCCGAGCCGGAAGAACCGGTGAAGGAGATCGGCCCACTGCGCATCAGCATCCCGCTCTTCAACATCTACCTGAACGAAGCCGACGAGGTGTCGCGCCGGCTGGGCACCGAACTGGCTGAATGGGCGCTGGAATGGGAGCGCCACGCGGTGCCCGAGATCACCTCGGCGCTGGCCCACAAACTGGCTGGCAATTCGGCCACCGTGGGTTATCTGGAACTGTCGGACCTGGCCCGGGCGCTGGAACACGCGCTGCAACGTTCGCACAGCCAAGGCCCGGGCCGGGCGGGCGAAGCGGCGCTGTTCAACGACGTGGCCGACGACATCCGCCGTTTGCTGCACCAGTTCGCAGCCGGCTTCCTGCGCGGCGTTGCGCCCGGTTTGATGGACCGCCTGGCGGCCCACGAACGGCTGCCGATGGCCCCTGCCGATTCGGCCGTGCTGGTCGATCTCGATGGGGTCAGTGGGGCCGATGGCTCGGTCGTCGATGCCATCGACGCCGAGCTCTTCCCGATCTTCGAGGAAGAGGCAGACGAATTGCTGCCGCAGCTGCAAACACGGCTGGGCGACTGGCTGAAGCAGCCCGACAACGCCGACGCCGGCATGGCCTGCATGCGCACGCTGCACACGCTGAAGGGCGGTGCCCGCCTGTCCGGTGCGATGCGCATCGGCGAGATGGCGCACCGCCTGGAAACAGCCATTGAAGCCCTCGCGGCGCGCGGTGCTGCACAGGCCGCCGATGTGGCCCCCCTGCTGGCCCAGGCCGACGCCATGAGCGCCGTCTTCGACGCCATGCGCAAGCCGCCGACCGTGCCGGCAGCGGTTCCCGTTCCCGTTCTGGCAGCTGTTGCGCTTGCGGTTCCGGTTCCGGTTCCGGTTCCGGTTCAAGTTCCTGCAGCCGACGCTGAACCGGCACCAGTGGCTGTGCCCGAGCCCGTGGCCGTCCTGCCGCCCGCGCCCGCCGCGCCGGCGCAGCCGGCCGCCACCGTCGTCGCGCCTTTGCCCATCGACTGGACGCGCTTTGCGACCGGTGACGCCGGCGCGCAGCCGGCCGCCGAACGCGCCACGGCCAGTGCGGGTGCGGTTGTGCGGGTGCGTGCCGGCTTGCTCGACCGCCTGGTCAACCAGGCCGGCGAGGTCAGCATCACGCGAGCCCGCATCGACGCCGACGTCAAGCAGTTGCAGTCCTCGCTGGGCGACCTGACCGACAGCCTGGAGCGCATGCGCCGCCAGTTGCGCGACATCGAACTGCAGGCCGAAACGCAGATCACCACGCGCATCGAAGCCGCCAAGGCTGCGGCCCAGGCTTTCGACCCGCTGGAGATGGACCGCTTCACGCGTTTCCAGGAGCTGACGCGTTTCATGGCCGAGTCGGTCAACGACGTGGCCACCTTGCAGCGCAGCCTGCAGCGCACGCTGCAGTCCACCGAAGACGAACTGGCCGCGCAGGCGCGCCTGACGCGCGAGCTGCAGGACGACTTGCTGCGCACGCGGATGATCGAGTTCGACAGCATCGCCGAGCGCCTGTCACGCACCGTGCGCCAGGCCGCGAAGGACACCGCCAAGCAGGTCAGGGTGGACATCGTCGGCGGGGCCATCGAAATCGACCGCGGCGTGCTCGAACGCATGGTCGGTTCCTTCGAACACCTGCTGCGCAACAGCGTGGCGCACGGCGTCGAAACGCCCGCGCTGCGCACCCAGAAGGCCAAGGACGCGACCGGCGTCATCACCATCACCGTGGCCCAGGCGGGCAACGAAGTGGCGGTTGAGTTCGCCGACGACGGTGCCGGCCTGGACCTGGCGCGCATCCGCCAGCGCGGCATCGAACGCAAGCTGATCGCGGCCGACGCAGCGGTCACAGACGGCGAACTGGCCGGGCTGATCTTCGCGCCCGGTTTCAGCACCGCCGAGACCGTCACCGAACTGGCCGGCCGCGGCGTCGGCCTGGACGTGGTGCGGGCCGAAGTCAACGCCATGGGCGGGCGCATCGAAACCGCCAGCCAGCCCGGCCAGGGCACGCGCCTCAAGCTGCTGCTGCCGCTGACCACGGCGGTGACGCAGGTGGTGATGCTGCGCTGCGGCGGCCTGCAGGTGGCGGTGCCTTCGCAGCTGATCGAACTGGTGCGCCGCGCGCCACGCGCCGATGTCGAGCAGGCCTACGCCAGCGGCAGTTTCGAATACGGTGGCCAGGCGCTGCCCTTCTACTGGCTGCCCACGCTGTTGCGCAGCGGGGGTCGGGGCCATGTCGGCAGCGGCGCCAGTGCCAGCCGCACCGAAACCGTGGTCATCGTGCGCAGTGCCGCGCAGCGCGTCGCGGTGCACGTCGATGAAGTCCTGGGCAACCAGGAAGTGGTGGTCAAGAACGTCGGCCCGCAGCTGTCGCGCCTGCCCGGTCTGGCCGGCGTCACGCTGCTGCCCTCGGGCGCGGTGGCGCTGATCTACAACCCGGTGGCCCTGGCCAGTCTGTATGGCGTTGAAGCCCGGGCGCGCCAGGTGCAGCCGGTTGCGCTGGAAGCCGCACCGCAGGCCGAGACCGAGCCGCAGCCGGTGCAGGCCCCGATGGTGCTGGTGGTCGACGATTCGTTGACCGTGCGCCGCGTGACGCAGCGCCTGTTGGTCCGCGAAGGTTACCGCGTGGTGCTGGCCAAGGACGGCCTGGACGCGCTGGAAAGGCTGGCCGAAGAGCGCCCCTGCGTGCTGTTGTCGGACATCGAGATGCCGCGCATGGACGGCTTCGACCTGGTGCGCAATGTGCGCGCCGACGCGACGCTGGCCGGCCTGCCGGTGGTGATGATCACCTCGCGCATTGCGCAAAAACACCGCGACTACGCGGCCGAGCTGGGCGTGCAGCACTACCTGGGCAAGCCTTTCTCGGAAGAGGAACTGCTGGCGCTGGTGGGCCGCTACGCCCGCGCAGCGGTGACGCGCTGACTGCAGCCGCAGCATGTCGCGGGTTGTTGAACACCTGGCGGAACTGACCGCCTTCCGCGACCGCGACGTGCTCGACGCATCCCTGGTGGGGGCGCTGAAAGACCTGCTCGATCCCGACAGCCTGGCCATCCACCGCTGCGTGGGCGAAGCCGGGCAGCAGCGCTGGATCACGCGGGCCCGGCTGGCACGCGGCGACCGCATCGCCGGTGCCGACCCGGTTTGGGTCGACATCAGCACGCTGCCCGAGCTGGCGGCGTTCCCCGAACGTCTGGCCTGCCTGCAGTCGCGCGTGGCCGTGGTGGTGCCCGGTCCGCCCACGCTGACCTGCTTCCCGCTGGCCACCGACAGCGACGCGCACGGCGTGCTGCAGATCGACACCGCGCAGCCGCTGGCCGCTGAAGACCTGCGCCTGGTGGCCAGCATCTTGCGCGTTTACCGCAACTTCGAGGGCCTGCTCGACTACAGCGAGCGCGACACGCTCACCGGTTTGCTGAACCGCAAGACCTTCGACGACAGCTTTTTGCGGCTGATTGCCGCGACAGGACCGACTGCCGTGCCCGCGCTGCAGGCGCCGCAGACCGCGGTCGCGTGGCCTGACGCCGCCGGACAACGCCGTTCGCAAGCCGGGGCCGGTTTGTGGCTGGGCCTCATCGACATCGATCACTTCAAGCGCGTCAATGATGGCTACGGCCACCTGATCGGCGACGAAGTGCTGCTGCTGCTGTCGCGCCTGATGCGCAGCAGCTTCCGCTTCCAGGACCGGCTGTACCGCTTCGGCGGCGAAGAATTCGTCGTGCTGATGCGCTGTGCCCACGGTGCCGATGCGGCCGTGGCTTTCGAACGCCTGCGTACCCTTGTCGAGGCGCACACCTTTCCACAGGTCGGCCGCATCACCGTCAGCGCGGGCTTCACCCAGCTGCGCGGCAATGACACGCCGGCCACGGCTTTTGACCGCGCCGACAAGGCCGTGTACTACGCCAAGCAGCACGGCCGCAACCAGGTGCGCCACCACGCCGAACTGGTGGCCCAGGGCCAGCTGACCGACGAGTCACGCGACAGCGACGTCGAACTGTTCTAGCGCCGTCATCTGCGGTAACCCTGCGGCAGCGGGTGTTAATCAAACGTTTGATTCGTGGCGCTAGACTGCGCCCAATGAACCGTTCCCGAGCTGTTGCCGGCGCCGCGCCGCTGCCCCCGTTGCCACCGCCTTCGCCGCCTCTTTCGCCGCCGGCGGAGGCTGCGGTCCCGCCCGCCGACGACGCCCGCGCGCGGCTGCTGCACAGCGGCCTGCGCCTGTTCGCGCAGCAGGGCTACAGCAAGACGTCCACGCGTGAACTGGCCGAAGCGGCGAAGGTCAACGTGGCGGCCATCAGTTACTACTTCGGCGACAAGGCCGGCCTGTACCGCGCGGTGTTTTTCGAACCCATGACCGAGTCGGCAGACGACATCGCACGCCTCAACGCGCCGGGGCAGTGCCTGCTGAAAACGATGTGCAGCTTCTTCGAAAGCTTCATGGCCCCGCTGCGCCACGGCCACGCCGCGCGCCTGTGCATGAAGCTGCGCTTTCGCGAGATGCTGGAACCGACCGGCTTGTGGGACGAGGAAATCGCCAAGGGCATCAAGCCCCTGCACGACGCGATGGTGGCGTTGCTGGCACGCCAGTTGGGACTGAAGCAGCCCGACCTGGAATTGCACCGCCTGGTCATCAGCCTGGCCGGGCTGGGCGTGCATGTGCACGTGGGGCGTGACATTGCCGACCAACTGGCCCCGGGTCTGAACGACCAGCCCGACAGCGTGGACGTGTGGGTTGAACGGCTGTCTGAGTACGCCATGGCCATGGTGCAGGCCGAAGCCGCGCGGCGCGGCCTGCGCTTGAAAGGAAACTGAAACGTGATCGAGCAAGCTCCCATGGCCCGGTGCGGCGGCAGCAGCGCTCTTGGCGCGGCAGGTCTTGTCCTGGCCGCCTGCTTGACCGGCTGCGCCAGCGGGCCGGCCCCGCATGCGGACCGGCAGGCCGAGGCACCGCCGCTGGCTGCGGCCTGGCAGGCCCCGCTGCCGCCAGCAGGCGCAACAGGCGCCAACAACCCAGCCAGCACGGCAACAGTTGCAGCGCCGCTGGACGCCACCACCTGGGCTCGCTTCAATGACCCGCTGCTGCCGGGCTTGATCGCCGCTGCCCAGCAGGCCAGCCCGACGCTCGCGGCGGCGCGGGCGCGCATCGAGCGGGCGCGCGCC
>JANMZP010000190.1:0-14944 GCA_031383435.1 Betaproteobacteria bacterium
CCCACGGCGGGCATGTCGCCCGAGGAAACGGTGGTCATGATGGACCTCATCACCGCGCTGGCCGCCGAGCGCAGCGTGATCCTGGTGGAACACAAGATGAAGCTGGTGATGGGCATCTGCGAACGCCTGCTGGTGCTGCACCACGGTGAATTTTTGGCCGAGGGCACGCCGGATGAAATTCGCCACAACGACGAGGTCAAGCGCGTCTACCTCGGACAGGGCTGAGCAAGATGCTGCAAGTCGAGAACCTCGATGCCTGGTACGACCGCAGCCACGTCGTGCAAGGGCTGACGTTTGACGTGCGGGCCGGCGAAATCGTCACGCTGATGGGCCGCAATGGCGCGGGCAAGACCAGCACGCTGCGCGCCATCATGGGTTTGATGGCCAAGCGCGCCGGCAGCGTGCGTTTCGACGGGCAGGAACTGCTGAACCAGCCCGCCCACACGCGTTACCACCGTGGCTTGGCTTATGTGCCCGAAGACCGCCGCATCGTGCCCGGCCTGACAGTGCGCGAAAACCTGCGCCTGGGTTTGATCGCCGGCCAAGACCGCCAGCACGAGCGCGAACGCATCGCCGACATCGCGCAGACCTTCCCGCGTCTGGCCGAGCGCATGGAGCAGGACGGCACCAGCATGTCGGGCGGCGAACAGCAGATGCTGGCCATCGCCCGCGCGCTGATGGCGCGGCCGCGCATGATCCTGCTGGACGAACCGTCGGAAGGCATCATGCCGCTGCTGGTGCACGAGATGTTCCAGCTCTTCGTGCGGCTGAAAGAGCAGGGCACGACCATCCTGCTGGTCGAGCAAAACGTCGAACGCGCGCTGCAGATTTCCGACCGCGCCGTGATCCTCGACCAGGGCCGCATCGTCCACCAGGGCAGCGCGCAAGACCTGCTGGACGACCGCGCCATTCAGGACAAGTACTGCGCGGTGTGAGGGCGAAGTGAAGGCGCTGTGGGGCGCGCCGTTTCAATCGATGAAGTCCAGCAGCGGCAGCCCGGCCGTGCCCTGGATGCATTGCCACAGCACCAGCGCCAGGCCCGGGTCGCCGGTCCAGACGCTGTAGCGGCCCTGGCCGTGCGCGGCCCGCGCGTCGTTGCATTGGACGATGGCGTGCATCGCCAAGGCACGCGCGCGGTTCAGCCACAGCGTGTCGCCGCTGCGCCGGTACAGCACCAGCAGGGCGGCGGCGTTGCCGGCGGTGCCGTGGCACAGACCCGGGCCCTTGGCCAGCGGCCCGGCCTGCCAGATGGCCTGCCCGGCCGCCAGCAACAGCCCATCGAGTTCTGGCGAGCGCCGCAACGGAAAGTCGGCCAACGCCGTCACGATGCCTGGCGCGCCGTGGCACCACTGCACCAGCATTTGCGGCCCATCGGCGCGCGGCGTGTAGGTGCCAGCGGGCCAGTTCACGGCACCCGTGGCGTCGCGGCGCGCCCAAGCCTGCAGGGTGTGGACGCAGCGCCTGTAGAGCAAGGCGCGGCGTTCGGCGTCCAGCAAGTTGGCGGTCTTCAGCAGGCTGCAGACGTTGCCCGCGTAGCCATGGCCAGCGCCCAGGTACTGCACCGGCCGGCTGCCCGGCAGGGCCTGCGTCCACAGCGGGCCGTGGTGGGCTTCGTCGGGCAGCCAGGTGCGCCAGAGTTGCTCGATGTTGGCCTGCACCAGCGCGCGCCAACGGGTTTCGCCGGTGGCGCGCCACAGGTGCCAGGCCGCGAGCATGGTGCCCGGCGCGGCCCACAGCGCTTCGTTGCTGGGGTGCTCGATGTTGTCGTGCACGGCGGCGTGCAGGCGGTCGGCCACTTCGGCCGCATTGGCCGAAGCAGCCGAACCGGCCAGCCGCCACATCACCAGCAGGATGCCCACCTCACCCAGGTAGTGCGACGGGATGACGCTGCCTTCATCGGGCTCGGCCCGGTAGGCCGCGTCCAGGGCGGCCAGGTCGCGGCGCGGGTCGCGCTGCAGCACCACGGCGCCCTGTTGCTGCAAGGTCCAAAGCGTCCACAGCACACCGGCTGCGCCCAGGTACACGCTCTTGTAGCCCGATGAAGGGGTCTGGCCCCCGTCCGCTGGCCCGTCCAGTGGATGCACGGGCCAGTGGGCGGGCGCTATGCGCCGCGCCTCCACGTCGCTGACGATGCCCCGAATGGCGGCCAGCGCCTGGGCTGCATTCCAGGGCGCGCCGCGCAGCGGCTCGTGCCGCTCCGCATGAAACAGCAGGGGCGCGGGCTGCACGGCGGATCGGCGCTTCAGCGCGCCAGCAGGTCTTGTGTTTCCGGCCGCTTGGCCATGAAGGCGGCCGCGTAGCTGCAGGTCGGCCGCACCTTCAGGCCTTGCTCACGCGCCCAGGCCAGCGTGGCCGCCACCAGCAGGCCGGCCAGGCCGCGGCCGCTCAGGGCCTCGGGTACTTCGGTGTGGTGGATGTCCACTACCTCACCGTGGCGGTCGTAGGCGCAAACGGCCAGTGCGCCGTTCAGCCGCGCTTCGAACTGGCATGCGGCCGGGTTGTGGACGACGGCGATTTCAGCGGGCTGGGGTGCGTTCATGCGGGCCGATTGTGCCGGTCGGGTGCGCGCCCATGCCACGTCGGCGGCTGTGGCATCCTGCGCTCCCCGCCTGCCGCCCGTTCACCCAGCCACCACCCCGGAGCCCCGCGCATGAACAGCATGGATGTCGAAGTCGTCCGCACCGCGATGGACTGGATGAACCGCGGCCACCGCGTGGTGATGGGCACGGTGGTGCGCACCTGGGGCAGCAGCCCGCGCCCGCCGGGCAGCCTGATGATCATTCGCGACGACGGCCAGGTGGCCGGTTCGCTGTCGGGCGGCTGTATCGAAGACGACCTGATCGGCCGCGTGGCGCGCGGTGAACTGGCGCAGCGCCTGCCGCAGACCACCACCTACGGCGCCAGCGCCGAAGAAGCCCAGCGCTTCGGCCTGCCCTGCGGTGGCACGGTGCAGATCGTGCTGGAGCCGCTGTCGGCGCAAAGCCTGCTGCGTGATTTGTTGGCAGCCATTGAAGAACACCGCGTTGTGCGCCGCCGGCTGGAACTGTCCACCGGCGTGGTCAGCATGGCGCCCTGCCTGGACGGCGACGCGCTGCGCTTCGACGGCCAGACGCTGGAAACGGTGCACGGCCCGCGCCTGCGCCTGGTGATCATCGGCGGCGGGCAGCTCAGCCGCTACCTGGCCAGCATGGCGGTGATGCTGGACTACCGGGTCACGGTCTGCGACCCGCGCGAGGCGTACCACGAAGGCTGGGCTGCACTCGAAGGCGTGACCCTCAGCCGCCAGATGCCCGACGACCTGGTCATCGCGATGAACCTCGACGCCAACAGCGCTTTGGTGGCCGTGACGCACGACCCCAAGCTGGACGACCTGGCGCTGATGGAAGCGCTGAAGACGCCGGCTTTCTATGTCGGCGCTTTGGGTTCGCGGCGCAACAACGAAACGCGGCGCAACCGGCTGCTGGAATTCGACGTCAGCGCAGCCGAGGTGGGTACGCTGCGCGGCCCGGTGGGCCTGAACTTGGGCGGCAAAACGCCGCCCGAGATTGCCATGGCCATCGTCGCCGAGATGACTGCGGTGCGGCGCGGCGTGGCGCTGGACGGGCGGCTGGCCGATTGGAGCGGGTCGGAGACGGCCTGCAAGGTCAGCGCCTGATACCGCAGCTTGCCCTGGCCGGTCTTCGCCGGGGGTGGACCGCTGCGGTGTCCTCGAAAGCGCAAACCCGAGCGGCTTGGTCAACCTCGCAGGAAGTGGCGTCAGCACATGGATGGGCCCAGCGAGTGTTGAAGCGCCAGCAGGATGGTGCTCAACAACTTCCCATGGCAAAGTTTCAGCCAGCTGTCTTGCGGGTGCCAGGCAACGCCGCCTTCAGCTTCAAAGTCGTGAACACGGCCCGCCACAGCCGTGCTGGGCCCACGTCCACCTTGTCTCGCCCTTCACAGGAGTTGTCCAGCCATGAAGAACCACGCTGACGCCGACACCCAAACCAGCCGCCGCGCTGCTGCTGCCGCTGATCGTGTCTCTGCCGGTGGGGCGACAGCTCAGGCCCCCTGCAGCCCCCGCGAAGCCGCGCAACGTCAGCGCATACAGACGGCTTTTGGCATCCCGGTGCAGAAAGTCGGCGTGGAAGAAGAACCGCTGCAGGGCCAGTTTGACGTCGCGCAACGCGTTGAAGACGAAGAACCCATGCAGGGTCGCTTCGAAGCCGGCGGCCTGCCGGCTGCATTGGCCGCCGGGGTGGCAGTGAATGACGATCCGGGGTTGGAGGCGGAGGCGGAGGCGGAGGCGGATGTGGTGGGGGCGAATGCTCTGACGGCAAGAACTGCAGTGCAGAGATTTGAATCCATTCGAGTGAGAGATCAAGGTTCCCTGTTGGCCCAACCGACGAATACTGAAAGACAGAGTCCCGTACAAAGATTCGCAGCTTGCTATACCAATACGGATATGGGCTACGAAGATCCTCATGCCGCTGATGGCTATTGGCATCAGACGATTGGATTCGTGCGCTACGCCAGGGTTGGTGGAATTGTCTACACCCTGGGCGACGGCACCAACACAGGGTCAATCAAGCACTATGTTCCATCCAACTGGATATCCAAGAATCTTATCGACGACCACATTCAAGGCAAACGTCGAGGAGAGGTTCACACGCGTCTGACTGCAATATTGAACGGGCTTGGACTGGCGGTACCCGGCTATCCCGTTGAATTGAAGGTTGGATTTGATGCGTTTGTGTCCGATGCCATCGATTCAATCAGCGATTACGAGCAAAATCTGTTCAGAGACGTCCCCTCATCTGGCGATGGGGGTGGGACAACATTGGATGTCCCGACAGATGCGGGGGTGCTCGGTAGGGTCGAGCAAGCGCGGAATGCACTCTTACGGTTCGGCATCGCACACCCACCACTCTAGGCCGGGATGGTTCGAGGTGGTTCGTTGCCATGTGCTCGCAAATCAAACTTGCACGAGCTACCGCCACGCAAACACCGGCTGATCAAAGTCCACCACCCGCGTCCCCTGTCCCAACAAACACCATTCCCGAAACTGGTACAAAAACGCCGCCGTCGGTGCCGCGATCCAACCTTCGCCCACCGGCATGCGCAGCACCGGGTGTTCAGCCCCGGCAACTGTGTTCAACAAAGGCGCATCCGGGCGCAGTAGTTCCTGCACCGGAATGCGGTGCACACTGGCCACCTCGTCTGCATTCGGCTGCAGCACCCGCGCCGCGCCGGCCCACACCAGCACCGGCGTGATCAGGTAGCCCGAACGCGTGGCGTAGTCGTCCAGCCGGCCCATCACAGCGCTGGGGTCGAGTTGCAGGCCGACTTCCTCGGCCAGTTCACGCAAGGCGGCCTGCTCGGGTGTTTCACCGGCATCGATGCGCCCGCCGGGCAAGGCCCATTGGCCGGCGTGGCTGCGCAGGTTCGCGGCGCGGCGGGTCAGCAGCAGGGCGGGGGCGTGCTGCCATTCGGCGTGTTGCGGCAGGCCGGCCAGATTGGGGCCCGGGCCGGCCTCGGTCAGGGCCAGGGCGACAGCGGCGTGGCGGCGGCCATCGGCAGGCAGGGTCTGCACTTCGAACGTCAGCAAACGCTGCTGCACTTCGTCGCGCCAGGCACTGTCCAGTCTCTGCATGGGCGCAAGGTTAGGGCCGATTTGACTCGCCTGCCGGCGGGCTCTGGGCGCTGCGGGGAAAGACCGTCGAGAACTTGATCGCGACCTGCTGCACAACACGCTCAAGCTGTCGCACGGCACCAAGGTGCTGTCAATGACCGACAGCTCCGGGGCGACGGGTTCAGGGGCGTGAATGTCGGTTCGAGGTCGTGAGTAGGCTCTCGAGCAGCAGCCGGGCACCCTGCCATCGGTCTCGCCGCCAGCACCGCGCACGCCGGTCGCCAAGGACAGCACCGAGAGCCATCGCCCTAGCGCAAGTCCACGCCGTCCGGCAATTCGTTGGGGTTCTCAGCCGCCGAATCCACGGCGAAATGCAGTCGCAGCAGGCCGTCCACGGCGGCGATGGCGGCCGTCAGGCCAGACTCGAAGCGGCCTTGCTGGAAGGCCTCGCGCATGCCGGCGACGAGCGTGTCCCATTGGGCCTGCGGCACGTGGCGGGTCAGGCCTCGGTCGGCCACGATCTCGATGGCGTGTTCGGCCAGCAGCAAATAAATCAACACGCCGTTGTTGTGCTCGGTGTCCCACACGCGCAGCTTGCTGAACAGCATCACGGCGCGGTCGCGGGCCTGCAGGCCGCGCAGCAGGTAGGACATCGGCAAACCGGCCTCAACCGAGACGCGGATCTCGCCGCTGTGGTGCAACTCGCTGGCGGCCACTTGCGCGGCCAGGCGCTGCAGCGCGGCGTCGTCCAGCGCGCGGCGGCGGTCGGCTTCGTCGAGCCAGCGGTGTTTCAGGATGCGGGTCAGTTTGGCCATCGTCGTCACCATCTGCCCGACGCGCCGCCGCCGCCGAAATCACCGCCGCCGCCTGAAGAAAAGCCGCCACCGCCACCCCGGCCGCCACCGCCGCCACGGCCGCTCATCATGATCAGCAGCTGCAATACGTTGCCCACACCGACCACTCCCACCACGAAGACGGCGGCGACGGCCGCGCCCAGCGCCATCAGCAAGCCGGTGCCCAGCCACCAGGCCGCGCCGCCGGCCGCCACTGCCGCCACGGCAGAACCCGCCTTGCGCCCCAGCACCGCACCGATCAGGCCGCCCACCAGCACCACGCCAGCGAACACCACCAGGCCCAGTTGTTCCAGCGGCATGCCCCGCGTGGCGTTGCGCGCGCCCGAACCGCCGCGCGCGGCCGGCAGCGGCAGGTCTTCGCCCCGCACGCGGGCGATCAACTGGTCAACCGCCCGGTCCAGCCCGCCGCCGTAATCGTTGGCCTTGAAGGCCGGCACGATGGCGCGGTCGATGATCTGCCGCGCCGCCAGGTCGGGCACCGCACCTTCCAGCGCCTTGGCCACTTCGATGCGCACTGCGCGGTCGTTCTTGGCCACCAGCAGCAGCAGGCCGTCACCGACCTGCTTGCGGCCGATCTTCCAGGTGTCGGCCACCCGCTGCGCGTAGCTGCTGATGTCCTCGGGCGCGGTGGTGGGCACCAGCAGCACCACGATCTGCGGGCCGGCCTGCGCTTCAAAGGCTGCCAGCTTGGCGTCCAGCGCGGCGCGCTGCGGCTCGCTGAGGGTGGCGGTCTGGTCGATGACGCGGCCACTCAAAGCGGGCACCGGCAACACGTCCTGCGCCCAGGCCGGCGCACCGAGCAGCGCACCCGCCAGCGCCGCCCACAGCAGCGCCAGCATCAGCAGCAACGTCTTCGGCGACGTGTGCGGCAACGCGTGCGGCAAAGCGCGCCGGTGGGTCACGGCATCACTTCGAGGCGGCGGGTGCCGGCGGCTTGGCGGCCGGTGCGGGCTTGTCGAAACTGACACTCGGCGGCAGCGAAATCTGGGCTTCGTTCTGCACCGTGAAGCTGGGCTTCACGCTGTAGCTGAAGACCATGGCCGTCAGGTTGGTCGGGAAGCTGCGGGTCAGCACGTTGTAGGCCTGCACGTCCTTGATGTAGCGGTTGCGCGCCACCGTGATGCGGTTCTCGGTGCCTTCCAGCTGCACGCGCAGGTCCTGGAAAGCCGCGTTGGCCTTCAGGTTGGGGTACTGCTCGCTGACCACCATCAGGCGGCTGAGCGCGCCGGTCAATTGGCCCTGGGCTTCCTGGAACTTCTGGAAAGCCTCGGGGTTGTTGACCAGTTCGGGCGTGGCGGTGATGGACGTGGCGCGGCTGCGCGCCTCGATGACCTTGGTCAGCGTGTCTTGCTCGAATCCGGCTTCGCCCTTGACCGTGGCCACGATGTTGGGGATCAGGTCGCTGCGGCGCTGGTACTGGTTCAGCACTTCCGACCAGCCGGACTTGACCTGCTCGTCCTGGCGCTGGAAGTCGTTGTAGCCGCAGCCGGTCAGGCTGACGGCGGCGGCCACCAGGGCAATCCGGGCGGTCCAGCGGGCAAACACAGGGGCAGTGGTCATGGATGCTTCTCCTCAGTTGACGCGGCGGATGCTAACGGGCACGTGCCACGTGCCCTGCAGTTGGGGCCTGACAATGGCGCTTCAAGTTGTCCGGCCATGCCATGAACCTGCTCCACCACGCGCTGCAGGGCGCGCGCCACACCCCACCGCAGCCCGCAGTGCCGCCCTTGCAGCGGCAGACCCGGCTGCTGGTCGTCGGTGCCGGCGGCGTGCTGGGTTCGGCCATCCTGGCCGAGGCCCTGGTGGCGGGGCGCTTCGCGCAGGTGCAGGCCCTGGTCAGCGGGCCCTTGTTGTCGACGCTGAGCGGCTTTCAAGCCCTGCATGAGAACGCCTTGCTGGGCCCCGATGCGCTGCATGCCGAAACGGCGGTGCTGGTCTTCGAGCGCGCGCGCCACAGCAACGGTCGCGACGAGGCCTACAGCCAGCCCGGACCGCAAGACCTGCCAGCCCTGGCCCGGGCGCTGCACGCGCGCGGTGTGCGGCGGCTGCTGGTGGTGCTGCCGCACAGCCCGGCGCTGTTGCCGCAGGCCTTGCGCCATGGCCTGGCCTCGCTGGACGAAGGCGCAGTGGCGGCGCTGGGCTACGAGCAACTGGTCTTCGTGCGGGCCGCGCAGTTCGCCAGCGCCGAGCCAGGCGGCACGTGGCTGCAGCGTTTTGCGCGCTGGTGGTTGTCGCAATTGAAGCTGATGGTGCCCAGCGCCGAGCAACCGCTGCGCGCCGTGGTGCTGGCCCGTTGCGTGGTGCAACTGGCGCGCCAACTGCCGGCCGCCCCGCCCGGCACCCGCGTGCTGGCACCGGAAAGCCTGGTCGGCGTTGCCAGCGACCCGCTGCGCCTGGAAGCGGGCTTGCACGGGTGGCTGCAAGGCCACCCCCCGCCATAATCTGTCGCATGTTTGCAGCCCTCCAGAACGACACCTTCCTGCGCGCCTGTTTGCGCCTGAGCACCACCCACACGCCGATCTGGCTGATGCGACAGGCCGGGCGCTACCTGCCCGAGTACAAGGCCACGCGCGAAAAGGCCGGCAACAGCTTCATGGGCCTGGCCACCAACCCGCAGTACGCCACCGACGTGACACTGCAGCCGCTGGACCGCTACCCGCTGGACGCCGCCATCCTGTTCAGCGACATCCTGACCGTGCCCGACGCCATGGGCCTGGGCCTGAGCTTCGGTGCCGGCGAAGGCCCGCGCTTCGCCCGGCCGGTGCGCGACGAAGCCGCCGTGATGGCGCTGCAGTCGCCCGACCTGAACAAGCTGAAGTACGTGTTCGACGCGGTCACGTCGATCCGCAAGGCGCTGAACGGCCGCGTGCCGCTGATCGGTTTTTCAGGCAGCCCCTGGACGCTCGCCAGCTACATGGTCGAAGGCGCGGGGTCTGACGACTACCGGCTGATCAAGACCTTGCTGTACAGCCGGCCCGACCTGATGCACCGCATCCTGGCGGTCAATTCGCAAGCCGTGACGGCCTACCTGAACGCGCAGATCGACGCCGGCGCGCAGGCCGTGATGATTTTCGACAGCTGGGGCGGCGTGCTGGCCGACGGTGCCTTCCAGCGTTTCAGCCTGGACTACACCCGCCAGGTGGTGGCCGGCCTCACCCGTGAGAAGGACGGCGCGCGCGTGCCGGTCATCGTCTTCACCAAAGGCGGCGGCCCATGGCTGCAGCAAATCGCCGCCTGCGGTGCCGACGTCGTCGGCTTGGACTGGACCGTGAACCTGGGCGCGGCCCGTGCTGCCGTCGGAAGCAAGGTCGCCCTGCAGGGTAATCTGGACCCCAGCGTGCTGTTCGCGCCACCCGAGGCCATTGCCCGCGAAGGCGTGGCGGTGCTGGACAGCTTCGGCCGCCCGCAACGCGATGGCCCTGGACAAGACGGCGGCTGGGACGGCCACATCTTCAACCTCGGCCACGGCATCAGCCAGTACACGCCGCCCGACCACGTGTCGGCGCTGTGCGAAGCGGTGCACGCCCATTCGCGCCGCCAGCGCGCACCGGCCTGATCCGTCTGCGGGGTCCGGCCGGCCGGTGCCTGACAGTGCCGGGCCGGCCCGTCTGGCGTGTGTCCATGCGCTGCCCAGCGGGCGTCGTGAGCAAGCACTTCGCCGTTAGGCCTGTCATTTCTGTACGGTCTGGATTGGGCCGCCAAGCGGATGCCAAAAAGCGCAGCGAAAAGCCGCGAAAGGCTTGACTTATCCCCAAAATGCAGACCGGGCTCTGCGGCGGCCCGTACTTCAGTCCAGACCGCCAAAAACCGCCGTAATCTGTGCTAAGTGCTTGATTTTCAATCACTACCGGCGCTGCCGCCAAATGAGGCATAGCCAGCTGAGTCACGAAGAATCAAGCACTTGGCGCGTCTGAGCGCAGCTTTTGCACAAAGTTATCCACAGATTTGGTGGGCAACTGTAAAAGTCCTTTTCAATCATGCACTTGCGGCCATTCTTTGAAGTTGAGCCGAGATTGCGCGCTTAACCTGCTGATCATTCTTCGATGGCCGACCTGCTGAATCTGGCTGTGGCGGTGGAAACGCCGCGCCATTCGGCCGTGGGCGGCTTGCTGGACTACAGCCACCCCGACGCTTTGCCGCCCGGCACGCTGGTCCGCGTGCCGCTGGGCCGGCGCGAAGTGGCCGGGCTGGTGTGGACGCAGCCTGACGACGCCGAACCCGCGCCCGCCGAACTGCGGCCGGACCTGCGCCCCATCACCCAGGCGCTGGGCGCGCTGCCGCCGCTGGGTGCCGAATGGCGCGCGCTGGTGGATTTCGCGGCGGCCTACTACCAGCGTGGTGTGGGCGAACTGGCGCTGGCCGTGCTGCCGCCCGAATTGCGCAAGCTGGACGACACCCGCCTGGCGCGTCGCGTCGCCCGGCTGCAGAAGCTGGAAGCGCCGCCGCCAGGGGCCGAGCCCGCAGCACCCCGGTTGCCGGAGCTGACCGCCGAGCAGGCTTCGGCGTTGACGGCCATTGCGGCCAGCCGCCAGCCCGTGCTGCTGCACGGTGCCACCGGCAGCGGCAAGACCGAGGTCTACCTGCGCGCCGGTGCCGATGCGCTGGCCCGCGGTCAGCAAGCGCTGGTGCTGGTGCCGGAGATCAACCTGACGCCGCAGCTGGAAGCGCGCTTTGCCGAACGCTTCCCGGGCCGCGTGCTGGTCAGCCTGCACAGCGGTTTGACGCCGGCGCAGCGCCTGCGCCACTGGCTGCTGGCCCACCTGGGCCGGGCCGATCTGGTGCTGGGCACACGGCTGGCGGTGTTCGCGTCGATGCCGCGGCTGGGTTTGATCGTGGTCGACGAAGAGCACGACCCGTCCTTCAAGCAGCAGGAAGGCGCGCGTTATTCGGCGCGCGACCTGGCCGTCTGGCGCGCCCACCGCCAGGGCGTGACGGTGCTGCTGGGCTCCGCCACGCCGTCGCTGGAAAGCTGGCAGCGCGCGCTGGAAGGGCGCTACCTGCGCGTGGCCATGCCCAGTCGCATTGGCGGCGGTGTCATGCCGCGCGTGCGCCTGGTCGACATGACCGCGCTGCCGCAGGTGGCCGCCGGCAGTGAACGGGTGCTGGCCCCGCCGCTGCTGGCTGCTGTGGAAGCCCGCCTGGCGCGCGGCGAGCAAAGCCTGCTGCTGTTGAACCGCCGGGGTTACGCGCCAGTGCTGCACTGCAGCGCCTGCAGCTGGAAAAGCGGCTGTCCGCATTGCAGCGCCTGGCGTGTGTTCCACAAGGGCGACCGCACCTTGCGCTGCCACCACTGTGGCTTGAGCGAGCGCGTGCCGCGCGCCTGCCCGGACTGCGGCAACCTCGACATCTCGCCCATCGGCCGGGGCACCGAAAAGCTGCAGGAGCAGTTGGCCATGCTGCTGCCGCAAGCGCGCATCGCCCGGCTGGACGCCGACAGCACGCGCGGCGTGGGCGCGCTGGAACAACAACTGCAGGCCGTGCACGCCGGCGAGGTCGACATCCTGGTCGGCACGCAGATGCTGGCCAAGGGCCACGACTTCCGCCGCGTCACGCTGGTGGCCGCCGTCAACCCCGATGGCGCGCTGTTCAGCAGCGATTTCCGCGCCCCGGAACGCCTGTTCGCGCTGCTGATGCAGGCCGCCGGCCGCGCCGGCCGCGACGCCGCGCAGGCCGCCGCCAGCGAGATGTGGATACAAAGCTGGAACGCCACCCACCCGCTGTACGCCGCGCTGAAGGCCCACGATTACGTGGCCTTCGCGACCAGCCAGTTGGCCGACCGCTTGTGTGCCGGTCTGCCGCCCTTCGCCAGCCTGGCGCTGCTGCGCGCCGACGCCCGCACCGCCGAGGTGGCGGCCGCTTTCCTGCACGACGCCGCCGCGCTGGCCAGCGCGCACCCGGGCGTGACGGTCTACCCGGTGGTGCCGCCGCACGTCTCCAAGTTGGCCGACGTCGAACGCATGCAGATGCTGGTCGAATCACCGTCGCGCGTGGCCCTGCAGCGCATGCTGGCGGCCTGGCTGCCCGGGCTGCACGACTTGCGCGGGCGGCACAAAGGCCTGATCCGCTGGGCGGTCGACATCGACCCGCTGGCGATCTGAACGCCTTTTCCACACGCCCACTGCCGTCTGGAGACCCTGAACGATGAAGCTCTACGGCATTCCCAATTGCGACACCGTGAAGCGCGCCCGCGCCTGGCTGGCTGAACACGGCCACGACGCTGCTTTCCACGATTTCAAGAAAACCGGCGTACCGCCCGACCGGCTCGACGCCTGGCTGGCCGCAGCCGGCTGGGAAGTGCTGTTGAACCGCAAAGGAACGACCTGGCGCCAGCTGAGCGATGCCGACCGGCAGGCCGTCATCGACGCCCCATCGGCCCGCGCGCTGATGCTGCGACTGGCCAGCGTCATCAAGCGCCCGGTCGTCGAATGGGACGACGGTCGCATCACGGTGGGCTTCGACGCGGCGCGCTGGGCGGCGGACTAGCCCAGCAGGTTTCGGCCCGTCAACCGGCCAGCACACGCTGGAGCTGCAGCGCCTCTGCCAGGTGCAGCGTGGCGATGCGCTCGCTGCCGGCCAGATCGGCGATGGTCCGCGCCACTTTCAGGCAGCGGTGCAAGCGCCGGCCTGACCAGCCCAGGCGCTGCGCCGCCATGCGCAGGAAGTTGGCGACCGCTTCGTCGAGAACGCAGATGTCGTCGATGCGGCCGGCTTCCAGCCTGGCGTTCGGCACGCCCTGGCGGCGTGTTTGCATGGCGCGCGCCAGGGCCACGCGGGCGGCCACTGCGGCGCTGAATTCACCGTCCGGCGCGGCCAGCATGTCTTCCGCTCGGGCGGCCAGCACCTCCACCTGCAGGTCGATGCGGTCGAGCAGCGGGCCCGACAACTTGCCCTGGTAACGGGCCACCGCCTCGGGCGTGCAACGGCAGGCCTTGCCCACGCCCAGTGGCGACCCGAGCCAGCCGCAGGGGCAAGGATTCATCGCCGCCACCATCTGGAAGCAGGCCGGGAACGAGGCTTGGCGCGCGGCCCGTGAAATCGTCACCCGGCCCGTTTCCAGCGGTTCGCGCAGCGCTTCCAGCGCGGCGCGCGGGAATTCGGGCAGTTCGTCCAGGAACAGCACACCGCCGTGGGCCAAAGAGATTTCACCGGGGCGCGGCGGCGAGCCGCCACCCACCAGGGCCACGGCGCTGGCCGTGTGGTGGGGTGCGCGCACCGGCCGGCCGCGGTGACTGGCGGCTTCTTCGCCGTGGGCCGTCAGGCCGCGCAGCGCGGCGCTGGCCAGCGCTTCGTCGTCGGTCAGCGGCGGCAGCAGGCCGGGCAGGCGCTGCGCCAGCATCGATTTGCCGGTGCCCGGCGGCCCCACCAGCAAGATATGGTGCCCCATTAAATCTGCCGTCGGCAGCCGGTACATTGAACAGAACGAAGGCCAACCGTTCGGGTCCCTAAAGCACACGAACCTTGGTTCTTGCCAGCCGCCACTCGCGGAAACTGCATCGACCTCATCCGCGTCGCAGATGCCGACTCAGACCACTTCAGCAATAAGGTCATCGTCGAGAACGTCCAGAAGAGACTTCAGGTTCTGCACCACTGACCCCATGAATTGGGGGATTGCAGTTACCAAACCCCCAATTGACGTCGATGATTTCGTGATCTATGTGATTGCTGTGGACAAGTCGGCGTCGTGCCCGCGCATCGTGCGCGCGCAACGCCTGCAGACTGGACGTTTAAACAGCTATTTCTCCTATGACGCACAGGTAGCGGGTAGCCCCAATCGCCTGCTCATTCGAGACAAACCAGCCTGCCCTAGGCTGGCAGATAAGCCTGTGGATAAGTTTCTAGCTTCCAGTGCATAACTCGGTGGCGAAGCACACCGCAGCACTAACCACGCTGCCTGTGTCAAGTAGGGCATCAACGGCAACAACCATCCCATTCCAATGCCGCGGCTGATCTTGTGGACAAGAGCTCTTGCCAGGGGCTTGCGCGAACCGGCTGATGCCCGATAATTGGCGTCAGCACTCCGAGGAATCGAGTGCCAAAAAAGGCGAAAGGCCGGTGGCCTCCTACAGCCACCGACCTCTCATTTGCAACATTGCCCTGTCCAGGCGCCCACGTTGCGGGCTTGAGCAACGAGGAAGCGACCCGTATGAACTGAGGTCACAACCGCGTTCACGTTCAACCAAGGTTGAACGCAGTCGCGTAGTGTGGCAGTGCAGCAAAGTGATGTCTATCGCCCTGGGGAAAGACCTTCTAGCCTGTTGCGACTTCTGAACGTCGCCGGCAGCGGTCCTAGGGCTTCTTTGATTCCACACTGTGAAAGGGCCGACATGGCCAGCAAACTGACGCCCGGCACGCCGGCACCGCGTTCCGGGCAATACCGGAACAACTCCACCGGAAATGAAGTGACCGGCACGCGAGGCAACCCTTTGCTGCACTGCCACACTACGCGACTGCGTTCAACCTTGGTTGAACGTGAACGCGG
>JANMZP010000114.1:0-2086 GCA_031383435.1 Betaproteobacteria bacterium
CTGGGCTTCGGCTTCTTTCCGAAGTACCGTTTGTTCCTGATCGCCGCCACGGCCGTCGTCGTGCTGGCGCTGTGGCTGTTTCTGGAGAAGACGCGCTACGGCCTGATCGTGCGCGCCGGCAGCCGCGACGGCGAGATCTGCCAGGTGCTGGGCATCGACATCGCCCGGGTCTGGCTGACGGTCTTCGCCATCGGCACGGCCATCGCCGGCTTGAGCGGCGTGCTGGCCGCGCCGACACGGGCGGTCAACCCCGAGATGGGCATCCCGGTGCTGGCTGAGTCGTTCGTCGTCACGGTGGTCGGCGGCATGGGGTCATTGCCCGGCGCGGTGGTGGCGGGGCTGCTGGTGGGCGTGGTGTTCAGCATGACCTCGCTGTTCGCGCCCGACCTGGCCGAGCTGTCGATCTTCGTGCTGATGGCCGTGGTGCTGCTGGTGCGGCCGCAGGGTTTCTTCGGCAAAGCGGGCTTGATGGGATGAGGGACACGATCGCTGCCATCCGCCGCCACCGTGTGGCTGCGGTCATCGCCTTCCTGCTGGTCTTTCCGCTGCTGATGCCCTACCAGGCGCTGGCCATCAACATCCTGGTCTTTGGCCTCTTCGCGGTGGGCTTCAACCTGCTCTTCGGCTACACGGGCCTGCTGTCCTTCGGGCACGCGGCCTTCCTGGGCGTGGGCAGCTACCTCACGGGCATCGGCATGGTCAGCATGGGTTTGCCGTGGGGCGTGGCTTTGTTGCTGGGCGTGATCTCGGCGTCGCTGGCCGGCCTGCTCATCGGCTACCTGGCCATCCGCACGCGCGGCATCTACTTTTCGATGGTCACGCTGGCCCTGGCGCAGATCGTCTACTACGCCTTCTACAAGGCCGAACGCTGGACGGGCGGCGAAAACGGTCTGCGCGGCATCCAGGTGCCGGCCGCCGACATCCTGGGTTTCAAGTTCGACTTCCTCGATCCCACGACCAAGTACTACGTGATCCTGGCCTTCGTGGCGGCCGCGCTGTGGTTCGTCTCGCGCGTGCTGGCGTCGCCGTTTGGCGCGGTCATCGAAGCCGTGCGTGAAAACGAACAGCGCGCGGCGGCCTGCGGCTACGACGTGGCGCGCACCAAGCTGCTGGTCTTCGTGTTGTCGGCCGCCATTTGCGGTTTGGCAGGCGCGCTGCGCGCGCTGCATTTGAGCGTGGTGCCCATCGACAGCCTGCACTATCTCCTGTCGGGCCAGGCCGTGATGATGTGCCTGCTGGGCGGCATGGGCACCTTCTTCGGGCCCTTCATCGGCGCGGGTCTGTTCCTGACGCTGGAAGACGTGGCCACCACTTACACCACGCACTGGATGGCCATCGTCGGCGCGGTCTTCATGGTCTTCGTGTTGTTCTTCCCGGCCGGCGTGTGGGGTTCATTCCTCAGGCGCATCGAGCGCAGCGCATGAGCAACAGCGTTCCCATCGTCGAGGTCGAGGGCGTCAGCAAGCGCTTCGGCCATTTCGTCGCGCTGAACAAGGTGACAGCCCGCTTCGA
The DNA here is from genome assembly GCA_031383435.1 of Betaproteobacteria bacterium. Lineage (GTDB taxonomy): Bacteria > Pseudomonadota > Gammaproteobacteria > Burkholderiales > Burkholderiaceae_C > Rubrivivax. The sequence continues at coordinate 1,513 of JANMZP010000114.1, forward strand.
GCCGCGCAAGCTCAGCGCCATCATCGGCCCCAACGGCGCGGGCAAGAGCACCTTCTTCAACGTGCTGAGCGGCGCCTTTCCGCCCAGCGAAGGCCGCTTGAAGTTCAAGGGCCGCGACATCACCGGCCTGGCGCAGCACGGTTTTGCGCGCATCGGCATCGCCAAGAGTTTCCAGATCACCAACGTGTTCAAGCAACTCAGCGCGCACGAGAACGTCCGCGTGGCCGTGCAGATGCGCCACAGCCGTTACGAACTCTTCAAGCCCCGCGCGGCGATGGCCGAACTGGACGAGCGCGCCGATGTGCTGCTGCAACGCGTCGGTCTCATCGCCCTGCGCGACCGCCCCGCCGCCGACCTGGCGCACGGCCAGCAGCGTGCGCTGGAAGTGGCCATGGCGTTGGCCGCCGAGCCCGAACTGCTGCTGATGGACGAACCCACGGCGGGCATGTCGCCCGAGGAAACGGTGGTCATGATGGACCTCATCACCGCGCTGGCCGCCGAGCGCAGCGTGATCCTGGTGGAACACAAGATGAAGCTGGTGATGGGCATCTGCGAACGCCTGCTGGTGCTGCAC
>JANMZP010000115.1:0-2125 GCA_031383435.1 Betaproteobacteria bacterium
CTGGGCTTCGGCTTCTTTCCGAAGTACCGTTTGTTCCTGATCGCCGCCACGGCCGTCGTCGTGCTGGCGCTGTGGCTGTTTCTGGAGAAGACGCGCTACGGCCTGATCGTGCGCGCCGGCAGCCGCGACGGCGAGATCTGCAAGGTGCTGGGCATCGACATCGCGCGGGTCTGGTTGACGGTGTTCGGCATCGGCACGGCCATCGCCGGCCTCAGTGGCGTGCTGGCCGCGCCCACACGCGCTGTGAACCCGGAAATGGGCGTGCACGTGCTGGCTGAATCCTTCGTGGTCACTGTGGTCGGTGGCATGGGTTCGCTGCCCGGTGCGGTGGTGGCCGGGCTGCTGGTCGGCATCGTGTTCAGCATGACGTCGTTGTTCGCGCCCGAACTGGCCGAGCTGTCGATCTTCGTGCTGATGGCGGTGGTGCTGCTGGTGCGGCCGCAGGGCCTGTTCGGCAAAGCCGGCTTGATGGGATGAAGGACGGGATGAACGGTTTAGTCGAAACCATCCGCCGCCACCGTGTGGCCGCGGTCATCGCGTTCCTGCTGGTCTTTCCGCTGCTGATGCCCTACCAGGCGCTGGCCATCAACATCCTCATCTTCGGCCTGTTCGCCGTCGGTTTCAATTTGCTCTTTGGCTACACCGGCTTGCTGTCATTCGGCCATGCGGCCTTCCTGGGCGTGGGCAGCTACCTGACCGGCATCGGCATGGTCCACCTGAGCCTGCCCTGGGGCGTGGCGTTGCTGCTGGGTGTGGTGTCGGCGGCGCTGGCCGGGCTGCTCATCGGCTACCTGGCCATCCGCACGCGGGGCATCTATTTTTCGATGGTCACGCTGGCATTGGCGCAGATCGTCTACTACGCCTTCTACAAGGCCGAACGCTGGACGGGCGGCGAGAACGGCCTGCGTGGCATCCAGGTTCCGGCCGCTGACCTCTTCGGTTTCCAGTTCGATTTCCTCAACCCCACGACCAAGTACTACGTGATCCTGGCCTTCGTCGCCGCTGCGCTGTGGTTCGTGTCGCGCGTGCTGGCGTCGCCGTTTGGCGCGGTCATCGAGGCCGTGCGCGAAAACGAACAACGCGCGGCGGCCTGCGGCTACGACGTGGCGCGCACCAAGCTGCTGGTCTTCGTGCTGTCGGCCGCCCTCTGCGGTTTGGCCGGTGCGCTGCGCGCGCTGCACCTGAGCGTGGTGCCCATCGACAGCCTGCACTATCTGCTGTCGGGCCAGGCCGTGATGATGTGCCTGCTGGGCGGCATGGGCACCTTCTTCGGGCCCTTCATCGGCGCGGGCTTGTTCCTCACTTTGGAAGATGTGGCCACCACTTTCACCACCCACTGGATGGCCATCGTCGGCGCGGTCTTCATGGTCTTCGTGCTGTTCTTCCCGGCCGGCGTCTGGGGCTCTTTGCTGAAGCGCATCGAACGCAGCGGGCGCGCAGCATGACGGCCGGCGTGCTTGTCGTGCCTGGTATCCCCATTGTCGAAGTCGAAGGCGTCAGCAAACGCTTCGGTAACTTCGTTGCGCTCAACCAGGTCACGGCCCGCTTCGAGGCGCGCAAGCTGAGCGCCATCATCGGCCCCAACGGGGCCGGCAAGAGCACCTTCTTCAATGTGCTGAGCGGGGCTTTCCCGCCCAGTGAAGGGCGCTTGAAGTTCAAGGGCCGCGACATCACCGGCTTGCCGCAACACGGCTTCGCGCGCATCGGCATTGCCAAGAGTTTCCAGATCACGAATGTGTTCAAGCAACTCAGCGCGCACGAGAACGTCCGCGTGGCGGTGCAGATGCGCCACAGCCGTTACGAACTTTTCAGGCCACGCGCTGCGATGGCCGAGCTGGGTGAACGCGCCGACGGCCTGCTGGAACGTGTGGGCCTGATCGCGCTGCGCGAGCGCCCCGCCGCCGACCTGGCGCACGGCCAGCAGCGCGCGCTGGAAGTGGCCATGGCGTTGGCGGCCGAACCCGAACTGCTGTTGATGGACGAGCCCACGGCGGGCATGTCGCCCGAGGAAACGGTGGTCATGATGGACCTCATCACCGCGCTGGCCGCCGAGCGCAGCGTGATCCTGGTGGAACACAAGATGAAGCTGGTGATGGGCATCTGCGAACGCCTGCTGGTGCTGCAC
>JANMZP010000221.1:0-44344 GCA_031383435.1 Betaproteobacteria bacterium
CAACATCAGCGCCGTGCGCGCGGATTGCCCGGTCTTGCGCGGCGTGGTGGCCGTGGGCGACGCGGCGGGCGAGGGCGATCTGGACTGGGCTGACGCCCTGGCCGGCAGCGGCCAGCGCTTCGACGCCGTGGACACCCGCGCGGACGACGCGGCGGTGCTGATCTACACCAGCGGCACCACCGGCCCGCCCAAAGGCGCGCTGGTGCCGCACCGCGCGCTGATCGGCAACCTGAGCGGTTTCGTCTGCAGCCAGAACGGCTTCGGCCACGGCACACCCGAAAACAGCGACGAGGTCTTCTGGAGCCCGGCCGACTGGGCCTGGACCGGTGGCCTGATGGACGCGCTGCTGCCCACGCTGTATTTCGGCCGCCGCATCGTGGCCTTGCAGGGCCGCTTTGCGCCCGAGCGGGCCTTCGATCTGATGCAGCGCCATGCGGTGACGCACAGCTTTTTGTTCCCCACCGCGCTCAAGGCCATGATGAAGGCGGTGCCCGCGCCGCGGCAGCACCACCAGCTGAAGCTGCGTGCGGTGATGAGCGCCGGCGAAGCCGTCGGCGACGCCGTTTTCCATTGGTGCCAGCAAGGCTTGGGGGTCACCGTGAACGAGATGTTCGGGCAGACCGAGATCAACTACATCGTGGGCAATTGCGGCAGCTTCTGGGGTGCCGACGGCCAGCGCCACGCGGCCTGGCCGGCGCGCCCCGGCAGCATGGGCCGCGCCTACCCGGGGCACCGTGTGGCGGTGATCGACGACGCCGGCCAGGAATGCCCGCGCGGCACGCCGGGCGATGTGGCGCTGCACAGGCTGGACGTGCACGGCCATCCGGACCCGGTGTTCTTCCTGGGCTATTGGGGCAATGAAGCGGCCACGGCCGCCAAGTTCACCGGCGACCCCTCGAACAGCTGGTGCCGCACCGGCGACACGGCGGTGATGGATGCCGACGGCTACCTCTGGTACCAGGGCCGCAGCGACGACGTCTTCAAGGCCGCCGGCTACCGCATCGGGCCCAGCGAAATCGAGAACTGCCTGGTCAAGCACCCGGCGGTGGCCAACGCCGCCGTGGTGCCCAAGCCCGATGCCGAACGCGGTGCCGTGGTCAAGGCGTATGTGGTGCTGGCCGCCGGCCAGGCGGGCAGCGCGGCACTGGTGAAGGCCCTGCAACAGCATGTGCGCGGGCAACTGGCACCCTACGAATACCCCAAGGAAATCGAATTCATCGACGCCCTGCCGATGACCACCACCGGCAAGGTGCAACGCCGCGTGCTGCGGCTGCAGGAAGAAGAGCGGGCGTGCGCTGAGCGCCCCCTGAAGGCCTGATCGCTCCGCTTCAGCACCGGTCCAGCAAGCGCGGCTTGGGCAGCACGCTGCCATTGAACGGGTCGATGTTCTGCGCCTGGTTGGGCCGCGAGATGACGCATTGCATGCCGCGCCTGAAGCGCACGCTGCCATCGGCCAGGCGCTCTTCGCTGATCGCGCCGTCGGGGTCGCCGCCCAGCGCCTTGTCGATCAGCGCGGCCATATTCACGGGTGCCCACGTGTTGGCCCGCACGTCGTCCAGCGCCGGGTTGCGCTGTCGCGAGGCGGCAGGCGCTGCGCGCGGCAGGGCCAGATTCAGTGGCGCGGTGGTCTTGGGGCCGTTGGCGGGGTCGGCGAGCGGGTCAGGGTCGGGTCTGTCGCGCGGCGTCGCCTGCAATGCTTCGGCGGCAGCGCCGGGCAGGGTGATGGCTTGCAGCGCGCCGGGGACAGTGGGTGCTGGAGGTGCTGCAGGCGCTGCAGGCGCGACGCCTGGCAGCGGCAGCCGGGGAGCGGGCGTCGAGCGCGGCACCGCCGCGATGGGCAAGACGGGGCGGCGCACGGCCGGCGGTGGCGGTGCCACCGCGCCGTTCAGCAACCAGACCACCAGCGGCCTGGCCGCAGCGGGCACCGGCCCGCGGTCGGGCCACACGCCCAATTGCAACACCACGGCCAGCACCAGCACGTGCAGCCCCAGCACGCCGACGGGCACCGCCACAGCGCCGCGGCGGGCTGGTCGGCGCGGCAGGGTGCGGGCATCGGACATGGGCCGCGAGGATAGGGTGAGCCTGCGGCACACTGGCGGCTTTCAAGCACTGTCGTCATTCCATGCAACACATCCCGCTCGGTCGCACGTCGCTGCACGTCAGCCCCATCTGCCTGGGCACCATGACCTTCGGCGAACAGGTCAATGCCGCCGCCGCGCACGCCATCCTGGACGCGGCTGTCGAGCGCGGCATCAACTTCATCGACACCGCCGAGATGTACGCCGTTCCGGCCCGCCGCGAGACCTATGGCCTGACCGAAACCATCATCGGTCAGTGGTTCGCCGCCCGGCCCGGCCTGCGCCAGCGCGTGGTGCTGGCCACCAAGGTGGCGGGCCCTTCGCGCAACATGGACTGGGTGCGCGCCGGGTCGGACAACCTGCTGCCGGCCGAGATCGTGCAGGCCTGTGACGACAGCCTGCGCCGGCTGCAGACCGATGTCATCGACCTCTACCAGATCCACTGGCCCAACCGCAACGCGCCGAGCTTCGGGCAGGTCTACCTCGACCCGGCGAAAGACCGCGAATTCACCGCCATCCACGCCCAGCTGGAAGCGCTGGGCGGGCTGGTGCGGGCCGGCAAGGTGCGCCACATCGGGCTGTCGAACGAAACGCCCTGGGGTCTGTGCGAGTTCCTGCGCATCGCCGAACAGCACGGCCTGCCGCGCGTGGTGAGCGTGCAGAACCCGTACGCGCTGGTCAACCGTGTGGTGGACAACGGCCTGGACGAGGTGCTGCACCACACCGGCGTCGGACTGTTGGCCTATTCGCCGCTGGCCTTTGGCACGCTGACCGGCAAGTACGACGCGCCCGGCTTCGACGAGACGCAGCCCGAACTGGGTCGCATCGCGCGCTTCGCCACGATGCGCCAGCAACGCTGGGCGCGGCCCGACACTTTGGCTGCTGCACGCGAATACAACGCCCTGGCGCGCCAGCACGGCCTGACCCCCACGCAGTTGGCGCTGGCCTTTTGCTACCGCAACTGGCGCGTGGCCAGCACCATCATCGGCGTGACCAGCCTGGCGCAACTGGACGAAAACCTGGCCGCCTGGGGCACCACGCTGTCGCCCGACCTGCTGCAAGCCATCGACGCCATCCGCTGGCAGCGCCGCGACCCGGCGCAGTGAGACCGGCGCAGTGACACCGGACCCGTGACACCCGGCCCGGCACACCGGCACGGCGACCCTGCGCCAACCGCGACAATCGGGCTCTGACTTTTCAGGCACCACACCACATGGCGAACCTCATCGTCCACGGCGGCACCCCGCTCGTCGGCCGCATCACCCCCTCGGCGAACAAGAACGCGGTGCTGCCCATCCTGTGCGCCACGCTGCTCAGCCGCGAACCGATCCGCTTGCTGGGCATCCCGGAAATCACCGACGTGCGCAAGATCCTGGACATCTTTCGCATGCTGGGCAGCAGCGTGCAGGTGGACTACGCCACCGGCGTGCTGGACGTGCACCACCGCGACACCCATTTCGACCCCAAGACCCACCACCTGCCCGAAGAGATGCGTTCCAGCGTGATGCTGGTGCCGCCGCTGCTGGCTCGCTTCGGCGTGGCGCGCATCGAGAACGATGTGCAAGGTTGCACCCTGGGCGTGCGCGAGATCGACCCGCACGTCGAGGTGATGGAACGCTTCGGCTGCCACGTCGAACGCAGCCGCGAGGCGCTGCTGATCCGCGCCGAAGGCGGGTTGAAGGCCAACCACCACTGGCTGGATTACGCCAGCGTCACCACCACCGAGAATTTCGTGCTCTGCGCCGCCTTGGCCCAAGGCACCAGCACGCTGATGAACGCCGCCAGCGAGCCGCACGTGCAGGAGTTCTGCACCTTCATGGCGATGCTGGGCGCGCAGATCGAAGGCACCGGCACCAGCCGCCTGACGATCCACGGCGTGGACAAGCTGGGCCGTCCTGAAGGTATTGAATTCAAGTTCGCCGAAGACTTCCACGAAGCCGTCACCTTCATGGCCTTGGGTGCCATCACCGGCGGCTGCATCACCGTGAAGAACAGCGCGCCGGAACAGTTCCCGCTGATCGACCGCACCTTCGCCAAGTTCGGCGTGCAGGTGGTGCACGAAAACGGCTGGAGCCACACCGTGGTCGACGGCCCGCTGCGCGTCAAGCAGCCCTTCACGCAGAACATCCTGCAGAAGATCGAGGCCGCGCCCTGGCCCTACCTGCCGGTGGACCTGCTGCCCATCTTCGTGGCGCTGGGTGTGAAGTCCGAAGGCAGCGCGATGTTCTGGAACAAGGTCTACGAAGGCGCGATGGGCTGGACCAGCGAGCTGTCGAAGTTCGGCGCCCAGGCCTTCCAGAGCGACCCGCACCGCATCATCACTTTCGGCGGCAAGACGCTGACGCCGGCCGAGGTGGAAAGCCCTTACATCATCCGCGTGGCCATTGCGCTGCTGATGCTGGCGGCCAGCATCCCGGGCAAGAGCGTGATCAAGAACGCCACGCCGGTGCGCCGCGCCCACCCGCGCTTCGCCGAGAACATCCGCGCCTTGGGTGCCCAGATCGAATGGGTCGAAGGGGACTGAGTCCGTCAGCCCATGGCCAGGAAAGACAAACATGTCAGCGAGACCCCGGCCACGCAGATGTTGCGCGCCGCCGGGGTGCCGTTCACTGAACACCCTTATGACTACGTGGACCACGGCGGCACCACGGTGTCGGCTGCACAACTGGGCGTGGACGAACACAGCGTGGTCAAGACCCTGGTGATGCAGGACGACCGGTTGCAGCCGCTAATCGTGCTGATGCATGGCGACCGCCAGGTCAGCACCAAGAACCTGGCGCGCGAGATTGGCGTGAAAGGCATCGAACCCTGCAAGCCCGACGTGGCGCAGCGCCACAGCGGTTACCTGGTTGGCGGCACTTCGCCCTTCGGCATCCGCAAGGCGATGCCCCTCTACGTCGAAGCCAGCGTGCTGGCGCTGCCGAAGATCCACATCAACGGCGGGCGGCGCGGCTACCTGGTGGGCATCGCGCCACAGGTGCTGGTGGACCTGCTGGCCGCCAAGACGGTGCACTGCGCGTTGTTGGCTTGAAGCCCCGATTCATCTACCTGATCGCCGCCTGGCGCGGCCCGTAAACTTCACGCCCCATGCATGCACTGACCCTCCTCGCCGTCCTCGTGGCGGCCTACCTCGTCGGTTCGATTTCCTTCGCCGTCATCTTCAGCCGTCTGCTCGGCCTGGCCGACCCGCGCAGCTACGGCAGCAAGAACCCCGGCGCGACCAACGTGCTGCGCTCGGGCAACAAGGCCGCTGCGCTGCTGACGCTGGCCTTCGACGCGCTGAAAGGCTATGGGCCGGTGCTGCTGGTGCTGGTCTACGGCCCGCGCCTGGGCTTGAATGAAACGGTGGCCGCCTTCGTCGGCCTGGCGGCCTTCGTCGGCCACTTGTGGCCGGTGTTCTTCCGCTTCCAGGGTGGCAAGGGCGTGGCCACGGCAGCCGGGGTGCTGATGGCGATCAACCCGCTGCTGGGCCTGTGCACGCTGGCCAGCTTTGCCCTGGTCGTGGCCTTCAGCCGCCATGTGTCGCTGGGGGCCATCGTGGCCGCCGTGTTCGCGCCGTTTTACCAGGCGCTGATCTGGGGCCCCGAGCCGCTGATTGCGGCCATCGCGGCAATGGGCCTGCTGCTGATCTGGCGCCACGAAGGCAACATCAAGAAGCTGCTGGCCGGTACCGAAAGCAAAATCGGGCAGAAGGTCGTGGCCCTGCCGCCGGGCCCGCTGCAGAACGTCGACAAGCCGCATGCGCTGCACCACGGGCAACGTCACGCCCAGCACCCCGCCAAACACCAGATCAAACACAAAAAAGGACATTCATGATGGTTCAGCGCTTCGACGTCGGCACCCGACTTTCCGAGCTGGCCGTGCACAACGGCGTCTGCTACCTGGCCGGCCAGGTGGCCGCCGACGGCAGCCAGGACATCACGGGGCAGACGCATCAGGTGCTGGCCGGCATCGATGCGCTGCTGGCCCGTGCCGGCACCGACAAGAGCCGGCTGTTGATGGTGCAGATCTTCATCAAGGACCTGGCCGATTTCCCGGCATTGAATGCGGTGTGGGAAGCCTGGCTGCCGGCCGGCAACGCGCCGCCACGGGCCACCGTGCAGGCCAACCTGGCCAAGCCCGAATGGCGGGTTGAACTGGTGGTCACGGCCGCGCTCTGACGCCCCACCCACACCCCACCCACACGCCGCCAGCACAGCCCCGGGCACGCGCCAGATGAAAGCCAGCCCGCGTTCGCTGTTTGGCCTGCTGGTGCTGATCGTTGCGGTGGGCGCGGCCCAGCAGTGGTGGGCCAACCGGCACGCCAGCGCGATCGGTGCTGAGGTGGCGGCGCTGGCCCGGCCGGGCGACATCCACATGTTGTCGTCCGACACCTGCGCGGTCTGCGTGGCAGCGCGCGCCTGGTTCACGGTCAACCGTATCGCGTTCAGCGAATGCAGCATCGAACGCGACGCCGCCTGCCGCGCGGATTTCGAAGCCACGCGCGCCCCGGGTACGCCGGTCGTCGTGGTGCGCGGCCGGCCGCAGGTGGGCTTCAGCCCCGAACGGCTGCGGCTGGCGCTGACGCCGGCCCGCTGAACCGCACCGCTACAAACCCAGCCGCGACAAGTCGCCGCGGCCTTGCCGCAGCAGCACCGCGTCGTCGCCACTCAGGTCGATGACCGTCGTCGGCGCCATCGCGCAGGCCCCGGCGTCGACCACCGCGCCCAGCAGCTTTTCATAGCGGTCGCGGATCTCGCTGGCGTCGTTCAGCGGCTCGGTTTCACCGGGCGGTATCAGCGTGGTGCCCAGCAGTGGTTCACCGAACAGCGCCAGCAGTTCCTGCAGCACCTTGTGATCGGGCACGCGCAAACCAATGGTGCGCCGGCTGGGGTGGCTGAGCCGCCGCGGCACTTCCTTGGTGGCTTCCAGGATGAAGGTGTAGGGGCCCGGGGTGCCCAGCTTCAACAGGCGATACTGACGGTTGTCGACCTTGGCGAAACGCGCGAGTTCGCTCAGGTCCTTGCACAGCAGCGTGAGGTGGTGCTTGTCGTCAACCTGCCGAATGCGGCGCAGATTCTCGGCCGCCGTCTTGTCGTCCAGCCGACACACCAGGGCGTAGCTGCTGTCGGTGGGCACGGCCGCGATGCCGCCGGCTTGCAGGATGGCGGCGGCCTGCTTCAACAGACGCGGCTGCGGGTTTTGCGGGTGGACGTCGAAGTATTGCGACACGTTCTGGCTGAAAGCGGGGTTGGCCCTGCCGCCCTCAGGCCACGGTCACCGGAATCTTGCCGATCCTGGCCTGCCACTCTGCCGGCCCGGTGTTGTGCACGCTGGTGCCCTTGGAATCGACGGCCACCGTGACCGGCATGTCCACGACATCGAACTCGTAGATGGCTTCCATGCCCAGGTCGGCAAAGCCCACCACCTTCGCGCCCTGAATGGCCTTGGCCACCAGGTAGGCCGCGCCGCCCACCGCCATCAGGTAGGCGCTTTCGTGTTGCTTGATGGCGGCGATGGCCGTCGGCCCGCGTTCGGCTTTGCCGATCATGCTGATCAGGCCGGTTTTCGACAGCATCATCTCGGTGAACTTGTCCATGCGCGTGGCGGTGGTCGGGCCGGCCGGGCCGACGACTTCGTCGCGCACCGGATCGACAGGGCCGACGTAGTAGATGACCCGGTTGGTGAAGTCCACCGGCAGCGATTCGCCATTGGCCAGCATGTCCTGGATGCGCTTGTGGGCGGCGTCGCGGCCGGTCAGCATCTTGCCGTTCAGCAGCAGCGTCTGGCCCGGCTGCCAGGCCGCCACTTCCGCGCGCGTCAGCGTGTTCAGGTCGACGCGCTGGCTCTTGTTGTAGTCGGGTGCCCAGTGCACATCGGGCCACAGGCTCAGGCTGGGTGCTTCCAGATAAGCCGGGCCCGATCCGTCCATCTGCACATGCGCATGTCGCGTGGCAGCGCAGTTCGGGATCATGCCCACCGGCTTGCCGGCGGCGTGCGTGGGGTAGGTGGCGATCTTCACGTCGAGCACCGTGGTCAGCCCGCCCAGGCCTTGCGCGCCGATGCCCAGCGCATTGACCTTCTCGTAGATCTCGATGCGCATCTCTTCGAGCTTGTTCTGCGGCCCGCGGGCCAACAGGTCGAACATGTCGATGGGGTCCATCAACACCTCCTTGGCCAGCAGCATGGCCTTCTCGGCGGTGCCACCCACGCCGATGCCCAGCATGCCCGGCGGGCACCAGCCGGCACCCATCGTGGGCACGGTCTTCAGCACCCAGTCGACGATGCTGTCGCTGGGGTTCAGCATGACCAGCTTGCTCTTGTTTTCGCTGCCACCGCCCTTGGCGGCCACCGTCACGTCGAGCTTGTCGCCGGGCACCACGGTCATGTGAATGACCGCCGGTGTGTTGTCCTTGGTGTTCTTGCGCTCGAAGATCGGGTCGGCCAGGATGGAGCCGCGCAGCGGGTTGTCGCTGTCCAGGTAGGCCTGCCGCACGCCCTGGTTCACGGCGTCTTCCACGCTGCCGGTGAAGCCGTCGAAGCGCACGTCCATGCCGATCTTCAGGAAGACGTTGATGATGCCGGTGTCCTGGCAGATCGGCCGACGGCCTTCGGCGCACATGCGGCTGTTGGTCAGGATCTGCGCGATGGCGTCTTTCGCCGCCGGCGAGGCTTCTTTTTCATAGGCCCGCGCCAGGTGGCTGATGAAGTCGGCCGGGTGGTAGTAGCTGATGTACTGCAGCGCAGCGGCCACGGTTTCGACGAGGTCGTTCTGGCGGATCAGGGTGGTCATGGCGGGCTCTCTCTTCAGTCGTGCGGTGGCGGCTGCATCAGCTTGTCGGCGTAGGCGATGGCCAGCGCCGAGAACAGGAAGGCGATGTGGATCAGGGTCTGCCACATCAGCACCTTGTCGCTGTAGTTTTCAGCGTTGATGAAGGTCTTCAACAGGTGGATGGAACTGATGCCGATGATGGCCGTGGCCAGCTTCACCTTGAGCACCGACGCATTCACGTGGCTCAACCATTCCGGCTGGTCGGGGTGGTCTTCCAGGTTCATCCGCGAGACGAAGGTTTCGTAGCCGCCGACGATGACCATGATCAGCAGGTTGCTGATCATCACCACGTCGATCAGGCCCAGCACCACCAGCATGATCACCGTCTCGTTCAGCTTGGGCGCCCAACCGACGTCGGCCTTGTAGCCGATGCTCTTGATCAGCAGGTCCAGCGCGTGCTGGTCGCCGAAGACCGCCGAGATCAGGTGCGTCAGTTCAACCCAGAAGTGGAAGACGTAGACGCATTGCGCCACGATCAACCCCAGGTACAGCGGCAACTGCAGCCAGCGGCTGGCGAAGATGAAATTCGGCAGGGCTTGCTGGCGGTTCTTCTCGGCGGCTTGGATGGGTTTCATGGGAGCTCGGGTTTGACTTGAATCAGGGGCAACCCCAATGCAGGAAATTGTAGAGGGCCGCACATGATGACCAATGATCAAAGCCACAGCGCGTCAGCCATCCGTCAGAGCGGGGCCTTAGCTTCCGCACCCAAGCAGAGACATCGAGATCCGCATCCAATTCAAAACCCAGGAGACAAGCATGGCCAGCACCAGCATCCCGACGAACAGCAGCAGCAACGACAGCCCGACCGAACTGAGAACCCACCTGCCGCCGGCAGCCCTGGTGGCCGCCGCCCGCGTGTCGGGCATGCCGGCCTACCAGGCCCTGGTGGATGAGTCCGAACGCGATTACGAAGGCTACTGGGCCCGCCTGGCGCGGGAATTCGTCAGCTGGAAGACGCCCTTCACGAAGGTGCTGGACAGCAGCAACGCGCCTTTCTTCAAGTGGTTCGAAGACGGTACGTTGAACGTGTCCTACAACTGCCTGGACCGCAACGTCGAGCGCGGCCTGGGCGACAAGACGGCCATCATCTTCGAAGCCGACGACGGTGCCGTCACCCGCGTCAGCTACAGCGAGCTGCTGGCCAAGGTCAGCCAGTTCGCAAACGCGCTGAAAGCGCGCGGCGTGAAAAAAGGCGACCGGGTCGTCATCTACATGAGCATGTCGGTTGAAGGCGTGGCCGCGATGCAGGCCTGCGCGCGCATCGGCGCCATCCACTCGGTGGTCTTCGGCGGCTTCAGCGCGCAAAGCGTGCGCGACCGTGTGCAGGACGCCGGTGCCGTGATGATCATCACCGCTGACGAACAGAGCCGCGGCGGCAAGAGCCTGCCGCTGAAGGCGATCGTCGACGAAGCTTTTCGCCTGGGCGGCTGCGAAAGCGTGGCCAACGTGATCGTCTACAAGCGCACTGGCGGTGCCATCGCCTGGCACCCCGAGCGCGACCGCTGGCTGCACGAAGAACTGGCGCTGCACGGCACCACCTGCGAACCCGAATGGGTCAGCGCCGAGCACCCGCTGTTCCTGCTGTACACCAGCGGCAGCACCGGCAAGCCCAAGGGCGTGCAGCACAGCACCGGCGGCTATCTGCTGCACGCCGCGCTGACCACCGCCTGGACCTTCGACCTGAAGGACGACGATGTGTTCTGGTGCACCGCCGACATCGGCTGGGTGACGGGCCACAGCTACATCACCTACGGCCCGCTGGCCCTGGGCGGCACCGAAATCGTCTTCGAAGGCGTGCCCACCTACCCGGACGCCGGCCGCTTCTGGAAGATGATCGAGAAGCACAAGGTCAGCATTTTCTACACCGCACCCACCGCCATCCGTTCGCTGATCAAGGCCGCCGAGGGCAACCCGGCGGTGCACCCGAACAAGAGCGATCTGTCCAGCCTGCGCATCCTGGGTTCGGTGGGTGAGCCCATCAACCCGGCGGCCTGGGAGTGGTACCACCAGCACATCGGCGGCGGCCGTTGCCCCATCGTCGACACCTTCTGGCAAACCGAGACCGGCGGCCACGTGATCACCCCGCTGCCGGGTGCCACGCCGATGGTGCCGGGTTCGTGCACGCTGCCCTTCCCGGGCATCACGGCGGCCATCGTCGATGAAACCGGGGCCGACGTGCCCAACGGCAGCGGCGGCATCCTGGTCATCAAGAAGCCCTGGCCGAGCATGATCCGCACGATCTACGGTGACCCGGACCGCTTCGTCAAAAGCTACTACCCGCCCGAGCTGAAGGGCTACTACCTGGCCGGCGACGGTGCCATCCGCGACGCCAAGACCGGCTACTTCACGATCACCGGCCGCATCGACGACGTGCTCAACGTGTCGGGCCACCGCATGGGCACGATGGAGATCGAATCGGCGCTGGTCAGCTGCACCGAACTGGTCGCCGAAGCCGCCGTGGTGGGCCGCCCCGACGACACCACCGGCGAGGCCATCTGCGCCTTCGTGGTCTTGAAGCGCAGCCGCCCGACGGGCGAGGAAGCCAAGCAGATCGCGACGCTGTTGCGCAACTGGGTGGCCAAGGAAATCGGCCCCATCGCCAAGCCGAAAGACATCCGTTTCGGCGACAACCTGCCCAAGACGCGCAGCGGCAAGATCATGCGCCGCCTGCTGCGCTCCATCGCCAAGGGCGAGGCCATCACGCAGGACACCAGCACGCTGGAGAACCCGGCCATCCTGGACCAGTTGACGCAGGCCAACTGAGGCCGCTGCGCCGCCCGGCCGACAGGGCCGGGCGGCGCAGGGTGGGTTCATCAACTCGGCTACAGTGCCCGGGAGGCCTGAAGGCCGAGAAGGGGCGTGGCGATGTGGCTGGTCGTGGTGGGGGTGGTGTTGGTGGTGCTGTACGCACTGGACGTGTCACCGGTTGCGGGCTGGGCCTGGGGCTGGTTGCTCGTCCCCTTTGCCGCGGCCGCCGCCTGGTGGCAGTTTTCCGATTCCACCGGGCTGACCCAGCGCAAGGCCATCGACAAGATGGAGCGCCGCAAGGTCGAGCGCCGCGACCGTGCGCTGGAAGCCTTGGGCCTGGACCACCGCCGCGAAAAGCAGGTCGCCCGCGCCCGTGAAGACGCCGCCGAGCGGCGCACCACCGCCGACCCGACGCAGGTCGATCGTTCTGCCTCGGAAGACCCGGCGCAGCGGCGCGACCCGACGCGTTGAACCTGTCGCAAGGGTCGCGCCAGCGAAGCCTGCCGCGCCCGGCGCCGACCTTGGACTACGCGTCGCCGTCGAGCACCGCTCCCGTGACCGCGCTGGACGCGTTGCGCGCGAACTTGCCCAGCACGCCCCGCGTGTAGCGCGGCTTGGGCTGCGCCCACAGCGCGCGACGGCGCGCGATCTCGGCGTCGTCCACGTTCAGTTGCAGCAGCAACCGGTGGGCGTCGATGGTGATGCTGTCGCCTGCTTCGACCAGCGCGATCACGCCGCCGGCGTAGGCTTCCGGCGCCACGTGGCCGACCACCATGCCCCAGGTGCCGCCCGAGAAGCGGCCGTCGGTGATCAGGCCCACGCTGTCGCCCAGGCCCTGGCCGATCAGCGCACCGGTGGGCGCCAGCATTTCCGGCATGCCCGGCCCGCCCTTGGGGCCCAGGTAGCGCAGCACCATGATGTCGCCGGCCACGATCTGCTTGGCCATGATGGCGGCCAGCGCGGTTTGCTCGTCCTCGAAAACGCGCGCCGGGCCGGTCATCACCGGGCTCTTCAGGCCGGTGATCTTGGCCACGCAGCCGGCCGGGCTGAGGTTGCCCTTCAGGATGGCCAGGTGGCCGTGGTCGTACATCGGCGCGGTGATGGGGCGGATCACCTGCTGCTCGGCGCCGGGCGTTGCCACATCGGCCAGGTTTTCGGCCACCGTCTTGCCGGTGATGGTGATGCAGTCGCCGTGCAGCAGGCCCGCATCCAGCAGCACCTTCATCACCGCCGGTATGCCGCCGGCGTGGTGCAGGTCGATGGCCAGGAAGCGGCCGCTGGGTTTCAGGTCGCACAGCACCGGCACGCGCTTGCGCATGCGCTCGAAGTCGTCGATGGTCCACTCGACCTCGGCCGCGTGGGCGATGGCCAGAAAGTGCAGCACGGCGTTGGTGCTGCCGCCGGTGGCCATGATCACCGCCACGGCGTTCTCGATGGACTTCCGGGTGACGATGTCGCGCGGCTTGAGGTCCAGCTTCACCGCTTCCACCAAGGCCCGCGCGGCGTCCTGCGTGTGGGCGACGATGGGGTCTTCGACGTTGGCCATGGTGCTGCTGAAGGGCAGGCTCATGCCCAGAGCCTCGAAGGCCGACGACATGGTGTTGGCCGTGTACATGCCGCCGCAGGAACCGCTGCCCGGGATGGCGCGGCGTTCGATCTGGCAGAAGTCTTCTTCGCTCATCTTGCCGGCGCTGAACTGGCCGACGGCTTCGAAGACGCTGACGATGTTCAGGTCCTGGCCCTTGTACTTGCCCGGCAGGATGGTGCCGCCGTAAACGTAGATGGCCGGCACGTTGGCGCGCAGCATGCCCATCATGCCGCCAGGCATGTTCTTGTCGCAGCCGCCGATGACCAGCACGCCGTCCATCCACTGGCCGCCCACGCAGGTCTCGACGCAGTCGGCAATCACCTCGCGCGAAACCAGGCTGTACTTCATGCCTTCGGTGCCCATGGCCATGCCGTCGCTGATGGTCGGCGTGCCGAAGACCTGCGGGTTGGCACCGGCTTCCTTCAGCGCCACGATGGCGGCGTCGGCCAGCTTCTGCAGCCCCGAGTTGCACGGCGTGATGGTGCTGTGGCCGTTGGCCACGCCGATCATCGGTTTGCCGAAATCGGCTTCGGTGTAGCCCATCGCGTAGTACATGCTGCGGTTGGGGGCGCGGGCCACGCCTTCGGTGATGTTCTTGCTGCGGCGGTTGCTGCTCATGCGTGTTCTCCGTGGACAGCGTGCGAGTTTATCGGGCGGCCCGCCGGCCAACACCACCCGCGGCCGACCGGCACAATCGCGGCCTGCCCCAAGGAGTCGATTCGATGCTCGTGCATCCCCAGTTCAACCCCGTCGCACTCGCCCTGGGCCCCGTCCAGATCCACTGGTACGGCCTGACCTACCTGGCCGCTTTCGTGATGTTCCTGGCCCTGGCCAGCCGCCGCGTGAAGCTGCCGCAATTTGCCAGCGTCGGCTGGACGAAACGCGACATCGAAGACCTGCTGTTCTACGGCGTGCTGGGCGTGGTGCTGGGCGGCCGCCTGGGCTATGCGCTGTTCTACAAGCCCGGCGACTACCTGGCCCATCCGGCCGACATCCTGATGGTCTGGAAAGGCGGCATGTCCTTCCACGGCGGCCTGCTGGGCGTCATCGCGGCCATGGCGATCTATGCCCGCACGCGCCAACGTTCCTTCCTCGAAGTGATGGATGTGGTGGCACCGTGCGTGCCCACGGGCTACGCCGCTGGCCGGGTCGGCAACTTCATCAACGGCGAGCTCTGGGGTCGCGCCGCCGACCCAACGCTGCCGTGGGCGATGGTCTTTCCGCAAAGCGGCGACCTGACGCCGCGCCACCCTTCACAGGTCTACCAGTTCTTGCTGGAAGGCCTGCTGCTCTTCGCGCTGCTGTGGTGGTACGGCCAGAAGCCGCGTGCGCGCGGCCAGGTGGCGGCGCTGTACGTGCTGGGTTACGGCATCGGGCGCTTCATCACCGAGTATTTCCGCGAGCCCGATGCCTTTCTGGGTTACCTGAGCCTGGGTCTGAGCATGGGCCAGTGGCTGTGCGTGCCGATGATCCTGGCGGGCGCTGGCCTGTGGTGGTGGTTCGGCAAGCACAACCCGACTCACCAGCCGGCCTGAGCCTGCGACGAAACCGAGCCCAAGCGAAGCACCGACACCCCGACATGCGACAAATTTTTCTCGACACCGAAACCACCGGCCTGAGCGCCGCCGAAGGCGACCGCATCATCGAGATCGGCTGCATCGAATACGACAACCGCCGCCCCACCGGCCGCACGCTGCACCACTACGTCAACCCGCAGCGCAGCAGCCACCCCGACGCGGTGCGTGTGCACGGCATCAGCGACGACTTCCTGGCCGACAAGCCGCCCTTCGCGGCAGTGGTGGACGAGGTGCTGGACTTCATCGCCGGCGCCGACCTCGTCATCCACAACGCCGCCTTCGACGTCGGCTTTCTGGACGCCGAACTCAAGCGCCTGGACAAGCCCCGCACATCGACGCTGGCCGGTCGCATCACCGACAGCCTGCTGATGGCCCGCGAGGCCTACCCCGGCAAGGCCAATTCGCTGGACGCGCTGTGCCGCCGCCTGGAGGTGGACAACAGCCACCGCGACCGCCACGGCGCCCTGCTGGACGCTGGCCTGCTGGCCGAGGTCTACCTGCGCCTGACGCGCGGGCAGGGCATGTTGGTGATCGAAGCCAATGAGCAGGCCGGCACAGCGCTGCGGACCGAGGCGGTGGATCTGGTCAGTCTGCAGCTGCCCGAACCGGCACCCACCGAGGAAGAAGCCGCCGCCCACCAGGCCTTGCTGGCCGACCTGGACAGGGCCTGTGGCGGCAAGACCGTGTGGCGAAAGCTGGAGCCCGCCAAAGTCATGGCATAATTTTGGGCTTCCGAAGGCTTTGCTGCAAAGCTCAGGGTTCGGGCGGTTAGCTCAGCGGTAGAGCACTGCCTTCACACGGCAGGGGTCGCAGGTTCAAACCCTGCACCGCCCACCAAAAAACATGCTTCAAATCAACGGCTTGCGAGAAATCGCAGGCCGTTTTTCTTTGACGACGTCCTTGCCAGTGCACTTGCCGACTGCCCACTACCGGGCCGTCTGGCCGTCTGGCCGTCTGGCCGTCGGGCTCCCGGACGATGGGTCCACCGGCCTACGGACCCTCGTTCGCCGACGCGAAGCTGAACATGCCGGCGCGGGCCAGGCGCGCGAATTCGGATTCGATCAGCGCCTTCAGCGCCAGTTGGGGTGAACTGGCGCTGTTCTCGATGCGTGTGGCCAGCACCAGCAGGCGGTTGAGTTGCACGCCCGAGATCTCGGAGATGACCACGCCGCGGGTGGCTTCCGGTTCCTTGAACACCGAGATCGGCATCAAGGTGGCCCAGGGGCCGCGCAGCACCAGTTCGCGTATCGAGTCCACCGAGTCGATCTCGGCGCGCAATTGCAGCCGGGCACCCAGCGGCTGCAGCTGGCGGTCGACCAGGTTGCGGTGCAGGGTCGTCATCAGCAGCGGCACGCCGGCCAACTGGCGCACCGACACCACCGGGGCCAGCTTCAGGGACGGGTGTGAGACCAAAGCGAAGGGCTCGCCCAGCATGGGGTACAGCGACAGCGGCCGACCAGGCTCGGGGTTGGTGACGATGGCCATGTCGATGACGCCGCGTTCCAGCCAGTCCAGCAAGGTGGGCGTGAAGGCCTCGCGGGCCCGCAGTTCGATGCCGCTGACCGCACCCAGGCAGCTTTCGAAGACCCCCGGCAGCAGCACGCGCGTCAGCGTGGGCGAGGCCCCCAGCACCACTGTCGGCTTGTGGGTGCTGGGGCGGCTGGCCAGCAGTTCGCGCACCCGCGCGGCTTCGGCCAACATGCGCTGGGCCGATTCATAGAGCGTCACCCCGGCCGGCGTCAGCCGCACGCCGCGCGGCAGGCGCAACAGCAACTGCACGCCCAGGTCGGCTTCCAGTTCGCGCAGCTGGCGCGTCAAGGCCGGCTGGGCCACCGACAACGCAGCCGCCGCAGCGGTCAGGCTGCCGGCATCCGCGATGGCCACGAAGTAGCGCAGGGTGCGCAGGTTCATACGGGTTTACCTGGTTCATCCATCGCGAAATGATATGGCGCGTAGCGGCGTCGGCATTGGACGCTGGGCCTGCCGGTGCCTAGACTCACGGCCACTCTGCCGCTCCAGAAACCGCGCACCATGGCCAGCCCCAGCACCCCATCCGGCACACCCGCACGGGTCAACTTCGAGCGCCTGCAGGGCTTCATCGCCGAGGCCCTGGGCCGCGTCGGTCTGCCACCCGCCGACGCCGGCCAGGTGGCCACCTTGATGGCGCAGGCCGACCTGCAGGGCTCGGACGGGCACGGCGTGATCCGCCTGCCGCAGTACGTGAAGCGCATCCGGGCCGGCGGCATGAACACGCGGCCCGAGATCCGCGTGGTGCACGAAAAGCCGGCCATGGCGGTGCTGGACGGCGACAACGGCATGGGCCATCTGGTGGTCACCCGGGCGGTGCAACTGGCGATCGAGAAAGCCGCTGTGGCGGGCGTGGCCTGGGTCGGCGTGCGCGCCAGCAACCATGCCGGACCGGCATCGCTGTACGCCAGCATGCCCATCGCGCACGACATGATCGGCCTGTATTTCGCGGTCGGCAACGCCAACCACCTGCCGCCCTGGGGGGGCATGGAGATGTTGCTCTCGACCAATCCCATCGCGGTGGGCATCCCCACCGGCAGCGAGCCGCCGGTGGTGCTGGACATGGCCACCACGGTCGCCGCTTACGGCAAGGTCAAGGCCAAGGCCAAGGCCGGGGAAATGATGCCCGAGGGCTGGATGATCGACCGCCAGGGCCAGCCGCTGCTCGACCCGAAGCGCGCCGACGAAGGTTTTCTGCTGCCCATCGGCGGCCACAAGGGCTACGGCCTGGCGCTCGTCGTCGGCCTGCTGGCCGGCACGTTGCAGGGCGCGGCCCTGGGGCGCGAGGTGGTCGATTTCAACAAGGACCACATCAACAAGACCAACACCGGGCAGGCCATCCTGGTCATCGACCTGAAGGCCTTCGGCGACCCGGCGGCCTTCAAGGCCCAGGTTGACAGGCTGGTGCGCGATTTGCGCAGCGGCGAACGCCTGGGCGGCGTGGACCGCATCTGGCTGCCGGGCGAACAGAGCCACCTGCGGCGGGTGCACAACCGGGCCCACGGCATCCCGGTGTCGGCCGGCGTGGTCAGCGACCTGGCCGCGCTGGCCACCGAACTCGGCATGGCACCGCTGCTGTGATGGCCGTGCCGCGCGGCTTCACCATCGAGCGCGGCGACGGCCAGGTGCCACTGCCCGGCAGCCTGCACACCAACCGACGCCTGTCGCAATGGCTGGCTTTCAGCGAGCCCGGCGTGGTGCAGGTCTACACCGGCAAGGTCGAACTCGGCCAGGGCATCCTGACGGCGCTTCAGTTGCTGGCCGCCGAAGAACTGGACGTGCCGCTGGCGGCCGTGCGCGTGCACAGCGCCAGCACCGCGCACGGGCCCGACGAAGGCGTCACCTCGGGCAGCCTGTCGGTGCAAGACAGCGGTGGCGCGCTGCGCCAGGCCTGCGCCGAGGTCCGGGCGATGGCGCTGCAGCGGGCTGCCGAACAGTCGGGGGTGCCGCTGGCCGACATCGCGGTCAGCGCGGGCTGCTTCTTCGACCGCCGCAGTGGCCCGGCAGCCGCGCCAGAGATGTTGGCCGGGCTGCCTGCAGGCAGGGCATTCGATGCGTCATTCGCTGCGTCGCTGGGCAGCTACTGGTCGCTGCTGCGCGCCGCCCATCTCGACCGCGAAACCACGGGCACCGGCCAGCCGAAGGCGGCCGCGGCGCGCCGGTGGCTCGGGCGCACCGCCGTGCCCCGGCTGGACCTGGCCGACAAGGTCTACGGCCAGCCGCGCTTCATCCACGACCTGCGCCTGCCCGGCCTCTTGCACGGCCGGGTGCTGCGCCCGCCGACGCTGGACGCGGCCCTGGCACCGGGTGCGGCCGAGGCACTGGCCGAACTGCCCGCCGGCGTGCGCGGCTGGGTCGACGGCCGCTTCATCGCGCTGCTGGCCACCAGCGAACGCGTGGCCGATGCCGCCGCAGCCAGCCTGGCCGGCCGGCTGCGCTGGCTGCCCGGCGCGGCCTTGCCCGATGCACACGGGCTGCCGGCGTTCCTGCAGACGGCACCCTGCCAAACGACCGTGCCTATCGAACGCGGCGAGACCCTTTCGGACGCTGAACCCGACACCAAACCCGACGCCGGCACCCGCCACCACGCCCGCTACTTCAAACCCTATCTGGCGCACGCCTCGATAGGCCCGTCGTGCGCCATCGCCTGCTGGCAGGGCGGGCGGCTGCAGGTCTGGACGCACAGCCAGGGCATCCACAACCTGCGTGACGACCTGGTGCTGGCCTTGGCGCGTGAGACGCCGGCTCTCACCAAGTCCGACATCGACATCCACCACGTCGAAGGGGCCGGCTGCTACGGCCACAACGGTGCCGACGACGTGGCCTTTGACGCCGTGCTGATGGCGCTGCGCTGCCCCGGCCAGCCGGTGCGCGTGCTGTGGTCGCGCGCCGACGAACTGACACACAGCCCCTTCGGTGCCGCGCATCTGGTGGCACTGAGCGCGCGGCTGGACGCGCGGGGCCGCATCACGCATTGGCAGCACGAACTCTGGGCCAACGGCTACAGCTCGCGGCCCGGGCGGGCGGCCACGCCTTCGCTGCTGGCGGCCAGCCAGCGCGCCGAGGCCATGGCCTTGCCGCTGCCCATCAACCCGCCACTGGCAGCCGGCGGCGGTGCCGACCGCAATGCCGTGCCGGGCTATGCGTTGCCGAACCTGAAAGTCATCAACCACCGTTTGACGGTGATGCCCTTGCGCACCTCGGCCCTGCGTGCCTTGGGTGCCTACGCCAATGTGTTCGCCATCGAGTCTTTCATCGACGAGCTGGCGCGTGCGCGCGACGAATGCCCGCTGGCCTTTCGACGCCGCCACCTGGACGACCCGCGCGCGCTGGCCGTGCTGGACTGCGTGGTGCAGCGCTGCGCCTGGTGGGCCGGCCGCAGCAGCGAGCCGGAAGGCGTGGGCCACGGCCTGGCCTGGGCGCGCTACAAGAACAGCGGTGCCTGGTGCGCGGTGCTGGCGCGGGTGCAACTGGGGCACCTGGGGCAGGCGCTGCGCGTGCTGGACCTGGAACTGGCCGTTGACGTGGGCATGGTGGTCGACCTGGACGGCGTGATCAACCAGATCGAGGGCGGCGCGCTGCAAAGCCTGAGCTGGACGCTGAAAGAACAGGTCGCCTTCGACGCGCAAGCCGTGACCAGCACCGACTGGCCGGCCTACCCGGTGCTGCGTTTTTCCGAAGTGCCTGCCTTGCGTGTGCACGTGCTGGACCGGCCCGACGAAGCGCCGCTGGGTGCCGGCGAAGCCGCGCAGGGCCCGGTGGCCGCCGCGCTGGCCAACGCGCTGCACGACGCGCTGGGCGTGCGCTTGCGCAGCCTGCCGCTGAACGCCGACAACATCCTGCGTGCCGTGCACGCGGCCGACGCAACATGAACCCCGTCACATCATTTTTTGTCAACCAGCAAGCTGTGCATGTCGACGGCGACCCGCAGGCCACGCTGCTGTCGGTGCTGCGCGGTGAACTGGGCCTCAGCGGACCCAAATTCGGCTGCGGCCAGGGCGAATGCGGGGCCTGCATGGTGTTGGTCGGCGGCCAGCCGCAAACCGCCTGCAACCAGCCCGTGTGGGCCTTGCAAGGCCAGCAGGTGACCACGCTGGAAGGCCTGGGCAGCCCCGCCTGCCCGCACCCGCTGCAGGCCGCCTTCATCGAAGAACGCGCGGCGCAGTGCGGCTATTGCGTGGCCGGCATCGTCACCTCGGCGGCGGCGCTGCTGGCAAGCGACCCGGCACCCAGCCGCGCCGCCATCGTGCAGGCGCTGGAGCCGCACCTGTGCCGCTGCGGCGCGCACAGCCGCATGGTCCGCGCCGTGCAGCGCGCGGCTGCCGCCCTTCAACCCAACCCGGCAAGCACCCCGACATGAGCTGGCTTTTCCCCAAGACGCCCCTTGCGCACAGCGCCCACGGCGCCGGTTTCTGGTTCTGCGGCTGCGCGGGCTTGCCCATCGTGGCTGAAGGCGGCGGCGGCAACAAAGACGGCAATGGCAGTGGCAGTGGCAGTGGCGACGACGACAGCAGCGGGGCAGGGCGCAGCGCCCAGGCCGCGCGCGCCCCGCTGCACATCGCCGGGCGCCGTGCGCGCACGGTGGACGTTCACGCGCATTGCTATTTCCAGCCCGCCATCGACCTGATGGGTGCCGAAGCCGCCGCCGTGCTGCCGCCGGTGAAGGGCGTGCCCGAGCATTTCCTGAACAACACCGCCGACGCGGTGATGGCGCAGCGGCTGGCCGCGATGGACCGCATGGGCATCGACCTGCAGGTGCTCAGCATCAACCCCTTTTGGTACCGCCAGGACCGCGACACGGCCGAGGCCATCTGCCGCATCCACAACGACAGCCTGGCCGAGATCTGCGCCCGCCACCCGCGGCGCTTCGCCGCCTTTGCATCGCTGGCCATGCAGTGCCCTGAACTGGCCGTGCAGCAGTTGGAAGACGCCGTCAAGCGCCTGGGCCTGAAGGGTGCGGCCATCGGGGGCAGCGTGGCCGGGCAAGACTTCAGCCAGCCGCCATACCACCCGGTGCTGGCCAAGGCGCAGGAACTGGGCGTGATGCTGTTCATCCACCCGCAAAGCACGCCCGAACTGCAGGCCCGCTTCAAAGGCAACGGCTGGTTGTCAAACGTCATCGGCAACCCGCTGGACACCACCATCGCGCTGCAAAAGCTGATCTTCGAAGGCGTGTTCGACAAGTTCCCCGCGCTGAAGGTACTGGGTGCCCACGGCGGCGGTTTTCTCGGCTCTTACGCGCCGCGCATGGACCGCAGCTGCTTCGTGTCGCCGCAGAACTGCAACCCGGCCACCTTGTTGCAGAAGGCCCCGACGGCCTACATCCGGCAGATCTATTACGACGCGTTGGTCTTCACCGGCGAAGCCCTGCGCCACCTGGCGGCCGAGGTCGGCGCGGGCCAGATCATGGTCGGCACCGACCACCCCATCCCGTGGGAAGAAGACCCGGTCGGCCATGTGATGGGCACACCCGGCCTGAGCGACGAAGACCGGCTGGCGATCCTGGGCGAGAACGCCATCCGCGTGCTCGGCCTGGACCTCTGAGCCGGCACCGGATGACGCAGACAACATGAAGGAGACACCTTGAAGCCCCACCCACTTCCTTGCATGGCACGTCGCGCCGCGCTGTTGTTGGTCACCGCGCTGGCCGGGCCGGCGCAGGCGCAGGACGGCTACCCCAACAAGCCCATCCGCATGGTCGTGCCGCTGGCGCCGGGCAGCGCGGTGGACGTGGCGGCGCGGCTGCTGGCGCACAAGCTGTCGGCCCATCTGGGGCAAGCCGTGGTGGTCGAAAACGTCGTCGGCGCGGCCGGCGTCATCGGCGCGTCGCAAGTCGCCAAGGCAGCACCCGACGGCTACACCCTCGGTGGCTTCAATGACAGCCTGCTGACGATGGTGCCGCACCTGAACCCGAAGACGCCCTTCAACCCGCTGACCGATTTCAGCCACATCACGCAGGTGGCGACCATCGAATTCAGCGTGTCGGTGGCCAGCACGGCGCGCTACCGATCGGCCGCCGACCTGGTGGCTGCGGCCAAGGCCGCGCCGGGCAAGTTGACCTATGCATCCGGCGGCAATGGCAGCCCGCAGCACCTGGGCGGCGCGCTCTTCGCGGCGCACACCGGCATCCAGCTGACCCACGTGCCCTACCGGGGTGCCAGCCAGGCCGCGCTGGACGTGGCGGGCGGCCAGGTCGACGTCACCTTCCAGGGCATCGCCACGGTGGCCGCGCTGGCCAAGTCGGGCAAGCTGAAACTCATCGCCGTGATGGCCGACAACCGCTCGCCCGAATACCCCGACACCCCGACGCTGAAGGAAGTGGGCATCAACGGCTTCGAGTTCAGCACCTGGTTTTCACTGGCCGCACCACCCGGCACGCCCAAGCCCATCGTCGACCGGCTGCAGCGCGAAGTGGCCAAGGCCCTGGCCGACCCCGAGTTGAAGGAACGCTACGCTGCCCTGGGCCTGAAGCCCAACGGCAGCACACCGGCCGAACTGAACGCCCTGGTGCGCGAGCAACTGGCGCGCTATGGCAAGGCCATCAAGGACAACGACATCAAAGGCGACTGACTGCGATGAACACCCCCATGAACACCCCGATGAACACAGCGATCAACACAGCGATCAACACAGCCACCCCCTTGCAAGCCCGCGTGCTGCGGCCGTCTGAGATCACCAGCCACGACCGCGGTGGCGGCGCGCGCACCACGCCGCTGGTGACGCCGGCCATCGGCGCGCAGGGTTTCATCAACGGCATCACCGAATTCGCGCCCGGCGCGGCCATCCCGTTTCACAGCCACAACTGCGAAGAAAGCGTGGTGTTGCTGGAAGGCTCGGCGCTGCTCGACATCGACGGGCAGTCCTACCCGGTGCAGCCCTTCGAGACGACCTGGATACCGCCGAATGTGCCGCACCGCTTCCGCAACCTGTCGGCCACGCAGCCGATGAAGATCTTGTGGATCTATGCGTCGACCCAGGCCACGCGCACCGTCACCGAAACCGGCGAAACCCGCCCGGTGTCGGCCGAACACGCCCGCTGACCGCAGCCCACAGAGGAGACCCGCGATGCCATCCCCGAGTGCCACCCGCCGCACGGTGAGCCTGTGCGCGGCCTCGCTGCTGCTGGTGCAGGCGCCCACGCAGGCGCAGTCACAGGCGCAGACACCGCCAGCGACACCGGCAGCGACGCCCGCCCAGCCCGGCAGCTACCCCAGCAAGCCGGTGCGCCTGATCGTGCCGGCCGCACCCGGTGGCGGGGCCGACTTTCTGGCGCGCATCGTCAGCAACCGCCTGGCCGAGCAAACCGGCCAGAGCTTCGTTGTCGACAACCGCGCCGGGGCCTCGGGCACCATCGCTGCCGACAGCACCGCCAAGGCCGCGCCCGACGGCTACACGCTGCTGCTGGGCCAGTCGACCAGCATCGCCATCGCGCCGCATCTGTACCAGAAGCTGGGCTACGACACGCTGCGCGACCTGCGCCCGGTGACGCTGGTCGCCGAGGTACCCAACATCCTGGTCGTGCACCCCAGCCTGGGCGTCAACACGGTCAAGGAATTCATCGCGCTGGCCAAGGCCAAACCCGGCACGCTGAACTTCGGTTCGGCTGGCAACGGCGCGCCCAGCCATCTGGCCGGCGAAATGTTCAAGGCCGCCGCTGGCGTCAGCATGGTGCACGTGCCCTACAAGGGCGCCGGGCTGGCGGTGAACGACCTGTTGGCCGGGCAGATCCAGGTCATGTTCGCGCCCATGGTGGCGGTGCTGCCGCAGGTCAAGGCCGGCCGCCTGAAGGCGCTGGCGGTCACCTCGGCCAGCCGCTCGCCGGCCATCGCCGAACTGCCCACGCTGGCCGAATCGGGCTTGAGCGGTTTCGCCATCGTGTCGTGGTTCGGCTTCTTCGTGCCCATGGCCACGCCGCAGGCGGTGGTGGACAAGCTGCACAGCGAAACGGTGAAGGCGCTGAAGCACCCCGACACCATCGAACGCTTCGCCAAGGAAGGTGCCACGCCCGAAGGCAGCACGCCGGCCCAGTTCACGCTGTATGTGCAGCAGGAATACGCCCGCTACGCCAAGGTCGTGAAGGACAACGGCATCAAAGCAGACTGAGCCCGCACGTCAACCCGAAACCGCATCAGGACCCCCGCATGAACACCGTGCTGCACACCCCCCGCGCCCGAGCCGACCAGCCGATGGCGCACAACATGACGCTGCTGTCCCACCACACGCTGGACGGCTTTGGCGGCATGGGCGAGGGCATTGCCATGCAGATGGCCGACGACGGCCGGCGCATCCTGTGGATGGCCCACGAATCGGCGCCGAAGAACTTCACCGGCGTGGACGTCAGCGACCCGCGCCAGCCGCGGGTCATCGTGCAGACCGAACTGCCGCACATGAAGGTGCGCTCGAATTCGCTGGACGTGGTGGGCAACCTGATGGTGGTGGCGACCCAGGTCAAGGAACTGGGTGCCAAGCCGGCCGGCTTCGACGTGTGGGACATCAGCGTGCCGGAACAGCCCCGGCTGTTGTCGCACTTCGACTGCTCGGGCCCGTGGTCGCGCGGCGTGCACGCGGTGTGGTTCGTCGACGGCAAGACGGTGCACATGGCGGCCGGCGCGCCCGACTTCCAGCCGCACAACCCGAAGGACGACCAGATCTACCGCAGCGTGGACATTTCCGACCCCGCGCGGCCGCGCGAAACCGGCCGCTGGTGGTACCCCGGCACCCGCGTGGGCGACAGCGCGCCGCCGCCGCAGCGCCTGCCGGGCATCTTCGACACCGGCTTTCGCGCCCACAACACCAATGTTTTCCCCGAACGCCCCGACCGCGCCTATGTCGGCTACATCGACGGCGGTGCCGTGGTGCTGGACATCTCGAACCCGGCCGACATCCGCGTGGCGTCGCAATGGAACCATTCGCCGCCGTTCAACGGCTTCACCCACACCGTGCTGCCCTTGTTCGAACGCGGGCTGTGGATCGTTTCTGACGAATGCGTGCAGGACGACGGCGCCGACTGGCCCAAGCTGGTGTGGGTGGTGGACGCGCGCTCCGACGCCAACCCGGTGCCCATCGGCACCTTTCCCGCGCCGCCCTACGACACCTTCGCCAAACGCGGCGGGCGCTTCGGCGCGCACAACCTGCACGAGAACCTGCCGGCCGCCTGTTCGTTCCGCTCCGACACGCTGTTCGTCGGCACCTTCTTCAACGCCGGCGTGCGCGTCTACGACACCACCAACCCCTACCAGGTCGAAGAAGTGGCCTATTACGTGCCGGCCACGCCCGCGCTCTCGCCGCGCGGCACGGTGCAGTTGAACGACGTGTTCGTGGACGAACAGCGCCGCGTCTACACGGTGGACCGCTTCACCGGGGGGCTCTACATCCTGGATCTGAATGTCTGAACGCGAACCCGATCTCCAGGCGGCTCGCGGCCCCGCTCGCGATCCGCTCGCCGGCAAGATCCCGGTCACCTTGGTCACCGGTTTTCTGGGGGCCGGCAAGACCACGCTGATCAGCCGCCTGCTGCGCCACGCCGGCATGAACCGCGTGGCCGTCGTCATCAACGAGATCGGTGAAGTCGGCATCGACCACGACCTGGTCAAGCTGTCGTCGGAGAACGTCAGCCTGCTGGCCAACGGCTGCCTGTGCTGCAGCGTGCGCACCGATCTGCAGGAAACCCTGCGCGAGCTGTTCGGTGAACGGCGCGCCGGCCTGATCCCCGACTTCGACCGCGTGGTCATCGAAACCACCGGCCTGGCCGACCCCGCGCCAGTGATCCAGACCCTGTCCAGCGACAGCATGCTGGGCGCGCACTACCGGCTCGACGGCGTGGTCACGCTGGTCTGTGCGGTGAATGCGCTCGACCAACTGGCGCAAGCCCCCGAGGCCGAACGCCAGATCGCCCAGGCCGACCGCGTCTTCATCACCAAGAGCGACCTGGCTGACGCGCCGGCCCTGGCGCAGGTGCGCGCCGCGGTGCGCGCGATCAACGCGCAGGCCGACATCCGGCTGTGCACCCAGGGCGAACTGGACCCGTCTGAACTGCTCGGCATCGGCCTGGCCAGCGCCCGCGCCAGCGCGCACACGCTGCACTTCCTGGGTGAATTGCAGGCTCCGGCTGATGAAGGCGACACGGCAGACGGCGATGCAGCAGACGGCGTTGCCGCAGGCCGCGACGCCTACCTGGGCCAACGCCTGCCGCCGCGCCACGACCCGGCCGTCAAGACGCTGTCCTTGCGCTTCACGCAGCCCTTCAGCTGGGCCGCGTTTTCGGGTGCGCTGGAAATGCTGATCGGCCTGCGCGGCAAGGACTTGTTGCGCGTCAAGGGCATCGTCAACGTGGCCGGGCAGCCGGTGGTGGTGCAGGGCGTGGGGCACATCTTCCATCCACCCGTCACGCTGGACCGCTGGCCCAGTGCCGACCTGGACACGCGCATCGTCTTCATCGCGCGGCAGGTCGAACCGGCCGCGCTGCGGGCGCTGTTCGAAGCCGCCTGCGCGTTGCACGCCGAAGCGCGGCCCTGAGCGCTCCACGGATTCCTGGCAGCCCGGGGGCACAGCCGGTGCAGTGGGCCGAAAGAGGCCCGTCTTTCAACTGACTGGCGACGCAGCCGCTGCGACGGTCTCGCAGGCTGCGCTCAGTAGCCGCTGCGGCGGTCCACGCCCAGCGGTTGCTGCAGGCCGGCGCGGGCGCGGCGCAGAGCTTCCAGAACCTGCTGCGCCACCACGTCGGCCGAGGCCTCGCCGGCGATGTGCGGCGTGGCCTGCACACGCGGGTGTTGCCAGACCCAGTTGTCGGGCGGCGGCGGTTCGCGTTCGAAGACATCCAGCGCCGCGCCGGCCAGATGGCCGCTGTCGAGCAGCGCGCGCAAATCGGCTTCCACCAGTTGTTCACCGCGGCCGATGTTGATGACGAAAGCACCCGGCGGCAGTTGCGACAAGGTGGCGCGGTTCAACAGGCCGTGGGTAGCCGGCGTCAGGGGCAGGGCGCAGACCAGCACATCGGTCTGCGCCAGCAAAGCGGGCAAGCCACCGCCGCCCGCGTCAGCTGCGTCAGCCGCGTCAGCCGCGTCACCCGTGCCACCTGAAAAAGCGGTCACGCCGGCCGGCAGCTCGGCTGCGCTGCGCGACGTGCGGGTCCACGCGGCCACCGGAAAACCCAGCGGCAAGAACGCCCGGGCAATCGACAGGCCCACCGCGCCCAGGCCCATCACGCCGATGCGGCAACGCGCCAGCGGCCGCACCGGGTGGCGCGCCCAGTGGGCCGCCATTTGCTGTGCACGGTAGCGTGGCAGTTCGCGCAAATGGCCCAGCGCACAGGCCACCACGTACTGGGCGATCTGCAACTGCTGCGTGGGGTCGACCGTGCGCGTCACGGGCAGGTCTGGAAACAGCTGCAGCAGGTCGGGTGCGGCCAGCAATTTGTCGACGCCGGCGCCGGTGGAACACAGCACGCGCAGGTTCTTGTAGGGTGCCAGCGCACCGGGTTTCAGGCGCCAGGCCAGCACGGCTTGAACGGCCAGCGGATCGAAGGAGGGGGGCAGCGCATCGGCGGTCCACACGGGCACCTCGGGCGCGGCGGCATGCAGCGCGTCGATCAGCGGTTGCGCCGGTATCGGCGCGGTCATCAACAATATGGCCATGTGGCGATGCTGTCACAGGCGCATGGGATGATGCGCGGGCCGCGCTGCATCCACCCGCTGCACCCGGCCGTATCTGGATCAGCCGTCACGGCGCAAGCCCACCCGAGTCCCTCCACGTTCAGCCTCGCCCGTCGCAACCCACATGCTTGCCCACGCCGTCCCGCGCCGCCGCACCGCAGCCTTCAAGGCCTGGGTCTGGCTGCTGCTGTGTGCAGTGCTGCTGCAAGCCGCCGCCAGTTCTGTGGTGCAGGTGCTGGGGCGGTCGCACAGCCACCAGATCGTGCAAACCGGGTCGGCCGAGTCCTGGTTCGAACAGGTTCTGAGTTGGCGCGAAGCCCGCCTGCAGGCGCTGCACGCCACGGGCGTCTTCAAGCACCGCGCGGGGGCCGCAGCGGGCCACCACCACGACGACCTGGCACGCCACCACCACCGCACCGGCGACGCCACCGTGCAGGCCGTGGACAGCGCCGGCACCGAGGCCACGGCCGACGCCGGCCAGGCCGGCGCAGCCAGCGCCGCGCCGGCCTGGGGGCCGACCGCTGCGGACTGGGCCGATGGCCGCGCGGCACCGTCGCGCAGCGCCTGGCCCGCCACCGCGGCACGGAACTGGACCAGCGCGCTGGCCCGGCTGCCCGAGCGCCCGCCCCGGGCCTGAGGAAGAACGCCCCGCCGAACGCCCGCGCGCGCCGCAAGCTTGCGGCACGCGCCGGGCGGCGTTGCCCCTCAGTCGACCCTGGAGTCACCTTGAACCCAACTTGTTCCCGGCGCAACCTGCCGGTTGCCCCTTGCATGCCGTCGCCGTTGCTGGCGGTCAGCCTCGCCGTTTTTGCGGCCTTCCCGGGCAGCCTGTTCGCGCAAACTGGCAGCGCCCCGACCCGCACTGAAAAGATCGAAGTCACCGGCCACTACGACAACGCCGTGGGCAGCAGCGACGCCGCTTCGCAAGGCACCATCGGCGCCGAACTGCTGAAAAGCCGGCCGGCGCTGCGGCCCGGCGAAGTGCTGGAATTCGTGCCCGGCATGATCGTCACCCAGCACAGCGGCGACGGCAAAGCCAACCAGTACTTCCTGCGCGGCTTCAACCTGGACCACGGCACCGACTTCGCCACCAGCGTGAACGGCCTGCCGGTGAACATGCCCAGCCACGGCCACGGCCAGGGCTACAGCGACCTGAACTTCCTGATGCCGGAACTGGTGCAGCGCGTCGAATACCGCAAGGGCCCGTACTTCGCCAAGGGCGGCAACTTCGCCTCGGCCGGTTCGGCCGACATCGTCTACCGCACGCGGCTGGACGAGCCCTTCGGTGAGATCACGCTGGGCCAGCGGGGCTACCAGCGCCTGGTGGCTGGCGGCTCGGGCGAGGCGGCGCCGGGCCTCACCGCATTGGGCGCGCTGGAAGTGATGCGCAACGACGGTCCGTGGACGCTGCCCGAAGGCCTGCGCCGCACCAATGGCGTGTTCACCTTGAGCGGCGGCACCAGCGCGCAGGGCTGGCAGGCCAGCGTGATGGGCTACCGGGCGCGCTGGGCCTCAACCGACCAGGTGCCGCAAAGGCTGATCGCCGCCGGCACCTTGAACGGCCAGCCCTTCGGCCGCTTCGACACGGTGGACGCCACCGACGGCGGCGACACCTCGCGCTACAGCCTGTCGGGCGGATGGCACAACAACAGCGCGGCGGGCACCACCAAGGTCGCGGCCTACGCGCTGCGCTACCAGCTGCAGCTGCTGTCGAACTTCACCTATGCGCTGCAGCGGCCGACCACCGGCGACCAGTTCATGCAGCGCGACGCGCGCAGCGTGTTCGGTCTGGCCGCCAGCCACGCCGTCAGCCACACCTTGTTCGGCCTGCCGGCGCGCAGCGAAGCCGGCCTGCAAGTGCGCCAGGATCGCATCAACGTGGCGCTGTTCGACACCCAGGCGCGGGCCATCACCGCCACCACGCGCGACGACCGCGTGCGCGAAACGCTGGCCGGTGTGTACGGCCAGAGCGCGCTGGAACTGACGCCGTGGTTGCGTGGCATCGCGGGGCTGCGCGCCGACCAGATTGGCATGCAGGTCAGCAGCCGCACCTTGGCGGCCAATTCGGGGACCACCCGGGCCCACCTGCTGTCGCCCAAGTTCACGCTGGTGGCCGGGCCGTTTTCCGAACCCGCCAAGACCGAGTTCTTCTTCAACGCCGGCCGCGGCATGCACAGCAACGACGCCCGCGGCTCCACCATCACGCAAGACCCGAAGACCGGTACGGCGCAGGACAAGGTGCCCGCGCTGGTGGTCAGCCGAGGCTACGAATTGGGTGCGCGCAGCGAATTCGTGCCGGGCCTGCAAAGTTCACTGGCGCTGTGGAAGCTGGACTTCGATTCCGAGCTGATCTACGTGGGCGATGCCGGTGCCACCGAAGCCGCGGCCGCCAGCCGCCGCCACGGCGTGGAGTTCAACAACCGCTACACGCCGGTGCCGTGGCTGCTGCTCGACGCCGACCTGGCCTGGACGCACAGCCGTTATGCCAACGGCGACCGCATCCCGAACGCGGTGGACCGCGTGGCCAGCATCGCCGGCACGCTGCGCAACCTGGGGCCGTGGAGCGCCAGCCTGCAGTGGCGCTACCTGGGCACGGGCGCGCTGACCGAAGACAACAGCCAGCGCAGCCAGTCGTCGGTCACCAGCAACCTGCGGTTGGGCTACCAGCTGGCCGCGCTCGGCAAGGGCAGTGAGGTCACGCTGGATGTCTTCAACCTGTTCAACCGCCAGGTCAACGACATCCAGTATTTCTACGCATCGCAATTGCCTGGCGAAGCAGCGGCGGTGGCCGACCGCCACGTGCACCCGGCTGAGCCGCGCACGTTCCGGCTGACCTTGCGCGTGGGCTTTTGAGGGGTGCGCAGCGCCAGTCAGGCTGGCGCGGGCCTGGCCATCAGCGCTTGATGCGGCTGATCTTGGTGCCTTCGATGCTCAGGCTGGCCATCAGGCCTTGCTGGTCGGTGATGAAGGCGTAGGCGTCGTCCTTCAGCGTCGAGGTGGACAGATTCTTGGCCACGCCTTCGTTGACGACCACCACGCTGGGGCCGACACCGAACTCCCAGCCCTTGGACTTCTCCAGGTACTGCACGGCCTTGTCGCTCATCAGGAACACGACGTAGGCGTAGGACTCGGCACCCGCCTGCCAGCCCCAGGACGCCGACACGGTGTTGAAGTATTCGGTGACCTTGGCACCCTTCAGCAGCACGCCTTCGCCGTAGCTGCCGCCGAACACCAGGCCGGCCTTCACGACCTTCGGAAAGACCAGGATGGCCTTGGCGTTCTTGCTGATTGTCTCGGCAACCGGGCGGGCCTTGTACAGGGTCTGCAGCGCCTGCGCCGAGTCCTTGTCCAGGTTGGCGGCGTCGGCCGCATGGGCGGTGCCCAGCAGGCCGGCCAGCATCAGGGCCGAGGCGGCCAGCACGGCGGTTTGCTGAAAGTGGCGGCGGTTCGAGATCATGGCGTGGTCCTTTTGAAGTGGCTGTGGCGTGGCACCAAGGTCATGCCCTGCTTGTAGGTGCCGGCCGCTTGCGGGTCTGTTCGTGAGCGCACCGACCGAAGCAGGCCGGGAGCGGGTAGTCGGCCAGCGGCGCGCCGGGCCCGCCGATGCCGGCGTTGTTGCAGGCCACGTCGAGCCGGCCGTCGTGCGCCACGGCGCTTTCCACCAGGGCTTGCGCGTCGGCGGGGTTGCCGACATCGGCCGCGACGAAGATCGCGTCGCCACCCGCAGCGCGCACCCTCTGCACGGTCTCCTCGCCGCCTTCGCGGTTGGCGTCGGACACCACCACCTGAGCCCCTTCGCGCGCCCACACCAGCGCCACCGCGCGGCCGATGCCCGTGCGGCGGGCCACGCGGGCGTGGTCGTCTCTTATCCTCGAGAGACACCCGATCAACGGCTGCTTGTCAGCCCCAGCCCAAGCCGCAGACCCATGACCATGCCCTTGCTACCCAACCCTGCCGCCAACTGGCCTCGGCGTCTGGCCCTGTTCGCCACGCTGACCTGTGCGCTGCCCTGGGCTTTTGCCCAGGCGCTGCCGGCCACGCCGGCCGACCCCGTGGCCACGCTGGTCGGCCATCTCGAACTGGATAGGTACAAAGCCACCATCAAGGGGCTGACGGCCTTCGGCGACCGCCGCCAGGGCACCGAACGCAACCGCAAGGCGCTGGACTGGATCGAGGCCCAGCTGAAGGCCTACGGCTGCACCAACACCGAACGCCTGCAGTACCTGTACACCGAGCCGAACCGGCGCACCCCGGCGCCACCGCAACCCGCGCGCGCCGGTGGCCCGGCGGGGCAGGGCGGCAGCACGCTGTTCGGCCAACGCGCCGCCACCGGCGTCAACACCGACCCGCTGGCCCAGCCTGACGAACGCCTGCGCGCTCTCAATGCAGAACCCACACCCGAAGGCACGTCACAGCGCGAGAACGTCTACTGCACCAAGGTGGGCAGCAGCCGGCCCGACGAGATGTACATCGTCGGCGCGCACATGGACGGCATCGGCTGGGGCGAAGCGGCCAACGACGACGGTTCGGGCACCGCGCTGGTGATGGAACTGGCGCGCATCTTCAGCTTGCCCGGTGTGACCACCGAGCGATCGATCCGCTTCATCTTGTGGAACAACGAAGAAACCGGCCTGCAAGGGGCCAGCGCCTATGTCGCACAACGCAAAGGCCTGCAGGGCATCGAATCGCCCAAGGGCTCGGGCCGCTACCCCGAACCGACCTGGCTGGGCATGATCCAGCACGACATGATGCTGTTCGACCACGGCATGCCGGTGGCCCAGCTGGATGCCAGCGGCAAGCCGGTGCTCGACGCGAAGGGCCGGCCGGTCTACGCGCCGCCCAAGGACCAGCGCGCCGAAGCCGACGTGAACATCGAATACCAGTCCACGGCCAAATTCGCCGACGCGGCGGCCAAGCTGGCCTGGGCCTTCCGGGCGGCCAACGACAAGTACGCCACGCACTACCCGGCCGCCGTCGGCTTTCACATGACGAACACCGATTCGACGCCCTTCATGAACGAAGTGGCGGCCATTTCGCTGCGCGAAAACGAACGCGGCATGCAGATCGGTGCCGGCTGGAACCCACATTGGCACCAGCCCACTGACCTGTATTCGGCCTACTCGGACAAGGACTTCCTGCTCGGCCTGAACGCCGCGCAGACCACCTTGGCGGCGGTGGCGCTGTTGACGGGTGCCAGCGCGCCGCGCTGACTTCAAGGCGCTTGGCGCCACGGCCCTTGTCGGTCAGGCACCCGGCAGGGGCGGTTTGGTTGGGGTTGCTGCGCGCTGCGGCGCACAGGCCACGGGCCACGGGCCGAGACCCTGCGTGCGTGGACGCACAGACCGCGCGGACAACGCCCTGCACAGTGACCGTCCGGCTGCAGCTTTCGTGCCCCCTATCGCAGCCCCTGCATGCCCTGGAGATCAACATGAAGAAACTGTTCCGCCTTGGATGCGCCGCCGTTGGCATGGCCGCTGGCGCGCAGGCCGCCGCGCAAGTCACGTTCTACGAACGTGAAGACTTCCGGGGCCAGTCCTACACGGCAGCCGGTGAGGTCGAGAACCTGCAGCGCCAGGGCTTCAACGAACGGGCCGCTTCGGCCGTGGTGAAGGGCGAGCGCTGGGACCGCTGGGAGCTGTGCGAAGACCCGCGCTTTCGCGGCCGTTGCGTGGTGTTGCAGCCCGGCTCGTATGCATCGCTGTCCGCCATGGGTTTGAACGACCGGGTCCTGTCGGTGCGCGCCGTGGACCCTCGCAACGCAGCGGTGCCGGTGCCCGCAGCCACCAGCCAGATCGACTTCTATGAGAACGAAGGCTTCCAGGGGCGCTCGTTCACGACCGCGCAGCCGGTCACCGACTTCCGGCGCAATGGATTCAACGACCGCAGTTCCTCGATCGTCGTCACCGGCGGGCGCTGGGAAGTCTGTTCAGACACCAACTTCGGTGGCCCGTGTACCGTGCTGCGAC
This sequence comes from Betaproteobacteria bacterium, assembly GCA_031383435.1. Taxonomy (GTDB): domain Bacteria; phylum Pseudomonadota; class Gammaproteobacteria; order Burkholderiales; family Burkholderiaceae_C; genus Rubrivivax. Next base: position 33,947 of record JANMZP010000221.1, read on the forward strand.
CGGGGCAGTACCCTTCGCTGGCCGCGATGGGGCTGAACGACCGCATCTCGTCGGTGCGCGCCGCAGGCCGCGGCGAGTTTGAAGGGCCCCCGCGACCACTGCCGCCACCCGCCGTTCCGCCGTCGGCCAGCCGCGTCGTCTTCTACGAGAACGAAAGCTTCCAGGGCCGCAGCCTGACGGCCGACGGCCCGCTCGACGACCTCCGGCGCAGCGGCTTCAACGACCGCGCCTCATCGGCTGTGGTGACAGGCGGGCGCTGGGAGGCCTGCAGGGACGCCCGCTACGGCGGCGAGTGCGTCGTGCTGCGCCCGGGCCAGTACCCGTCGCTGGCCGCGATGGGCATGAACGACCGCATCTCGTCCGCGCGCACGGTGGAGCGTGGTGCCCCGGTCGACGACCGCCGCTATGCACCGCTGCCCTTGGTGTCACGCGACTACGGCCGTCGCGATGAAGAGCGGCTGTACCAGGCCAACATCGTCTCGGTGCGTGCGGTGGTGGAAGATTCGGGCGAGCGTTGCTGGGTGGAACCGCAGCAGGTGGTGCCCGAACGCAGCAGCAGCGCCAATGTGCCAGGCGCGTTGCTGGGGGCGGTGATCGGTGGCATCCTGGGCCACCAGGTGGGTGGCGGCACCGGCAAGGACGTGGCCACCGGCATCGGCGTGGTGGCCGGTGCGGCCATCGGTGGGAACAGTGGTCGCGGTGACGCTGGCCAGCAGGTGGTCACAACCCAGAACGTGCAGCGCTGCAGCCGCAACCCCGGCCAGGCGCGCGCCGCCTACTGGGACGTGACCTACAGCTTCCGGGGTCAGGAATACCGGGTCCAGATGAACCAGGCACCGGGCCGCACCATCACGGTCAACGAACAGGGCGAACCGCGCGGCTGACCGGCGCACGGCCGGACCGAACGGCTGGTCGGTTGACCTTGCAAGCCGCAGCCCGCAAGGGCGGGCTGCGGCTCAGTCGCCCAGCAGTTCGCTGACCCCCTTGAAGTCGTCCACACGGTCGCAGACGGCTTTTACTGCCGCCAGCACCGGCACGCCCAGCAGCAGGCCCCAAAGGCCCCACAGCCTGCCGAAGGCGAGCACGCCGACGAACACCGCCACGGCGTTCATGCGGCTGGTGCGGCTGGTCAGCCAGGGGGTGAGCAGGTTGCCCGAAACGATGTGCAGGCCCATCGCGATGCCGGCGACCTGCAGCGCGCCGTCCAGCGTGCCGAACTGCACGAAGGCGACCCATGCGGACCCGGCAGTCAGCACCAGCGTGCCCAGGTAGGGCACGAAGTTCAGCACACAGGCCATCACGCCCCACACCGCCGCGTGTTCCAGGCCCACGGCCGCGAAGGCCAGCCCGACGCCGACGCCGACCAGTGCGCTGGTGAACAACTGCACCAGCAGGTAGCGGTGGATCTGCGCCGTGATCTCGTCCAGCACTTCCACGGTGACGCGCTTCTGGGCAAAGGTCGGTCCGGCAATCCTCACCATCTTGCGGCGGAAGCGGTTGTCGGAGGTGCTGCAGGCGGTCGACGATGGGACTCGGCGCGCAGTTGATGGTCAAGCCCGGCAGCAGCGGTATGAAGACCGCACTGGCAGCATGCAGCGCGAAGACGCAGGCGATGACGGCCAAGACCGCAAGCGACAGGCTGCGGATGTCGACCGGCATGTGCAGGTGCAAGCGCACCGGGTCAGGCTGTTCCTCAGCTGGGTCGCTGATGGAGTCCATGGGCCGGCGTACCGCAGATCGCTCCCATGCTGTCGCAGCAGGCCGGGTGGAACGGGATGGCACCGGCACCCGGTGTGTCGGGCGTTGCGACCGCCCCGGGGCTTCCCCGGGGCGGTCCTGGGGCGATCAGTCGCCGCGGTGGCCCCGGTGCCCGTCCCAGCGGGTGTCGCGCCGGTCATCGCGCCGATCATCGCGCCGGTCATCGTGAGCATGGCGACGGTCGTCACGCCAGTCGCGCCGCGCCTCGTGCCAGCCTCGGCTGTATCGCGGGTCGTCGGGGCGCGCGTCGTAGCGGTTGGGCACGCCGTCGCCGTCGCGGTCCCAGCGCGGGTTGTAGACGGCATCGCGGCGGTCGGGGATGCCGTCCCGGTCGGCATCGCCGTAGGCCCTGTCATAGGCTCGGACAGGGCCCCGCTCGTAGCGCGGTTCCTGGTAGAAGATTTCCCGGCTGGGTTGCACCACCACCACGCGCGGCACCGGTATCGGCGGCAGCGGCAGCACCACGTGGCCGGGCAGGCGGATGGTGGGTGTGATCAGGTCCACCGACCATTGCACCGAAGGGCCACCGGCCTGTGCGGTGCCGGCGACCAGGCTGCCAGCCAGCAGGGTCAGCGCCAGCGCGTACTTGCGTGTGTTCATGTCAGGGTCTCCTTGGGATCGCGTGGGCCGGTCAGTGGCCCGCCTGTCCTCAACGGGTCGCGCAGCGGCGCGGTTCACCACCTTCGTGTGAACGGCTGTAAAGCCTGACCGCAGCACGTGCCAGGCAGCGCAGGGCGCCTGGATTCCGATCGGCCAAGGCGCGCGACCGAAGATGCAATCGGGAGGGCCCTGAAGCGGCCTTTGGCGCCAGGCACTGGGCGGCCACTTTCAATCGGCCACGGCCGGCTGGCCGCCGCGTCGCACACGGGTGTTGCGATGCCAGAGCCAGCGAACCATTTCGATACCGGTGACGCAGAGGGCCAGCCAGGTCGTGCCCGATGCAAAGCCGGCCGCGACATCGCTGGCGTAATGCACACCCAGGATGATCCGGCTCACGCCGACGTTGAAGGCCAGCAGCACCGCCACCAGCAACACGGGCAGGTGCCAGCGCGGCGGCAGCAGACGCAGCCCGAGGTAGGCCAGCATCCCGTAGGCCACCACGGTCCCCGAACTGTGACCGCTGGGAAAGCTGAAGCCTGAAGCCGATAGGCCGTCGGCCCCATGCAAGGGGCGCAGCCGCGCGAATTGCTGCTTCAGTGCCGGATTGAGTAGTCCGTTGCCCCCCAGCGCCAACGCCCAGCCCAGCATCAGGCCGACACGCCGACGCAGCAGCAACGCTGCGCCGACGACGGCACCCAGCACGCCAAGTGTGATGGGGTCGCCCAGCCGAGTGAGCCGAGCCGCTGCCTGCACGATTCCGGCTGGCAGCGCGCGTGCGAGCGCGTCGGTGAAGGTCAGGTCGAGCGCCGAAATCGCCGGTCCGTCGCGCAGCAGCGCCGCAAGCCCGACGAACGTGGCCGAGCCCAGCGCTGCCAGCGAACATCCCGTCGCCCATCGCGCACCGTACGACAGCCCCGCAGCCGGCACCTGCGGCCGAGGCAGCGCCGTGCTTTGCAACAGGTGCCAGCCGAGCAGGGTGGCCGCGAGCAGCAGCAACAACATCGCGGAATACGGCACCAGCGCATGGGCACCAAGCCACGCGGCTGCTTGCAGGCCGGCGGGGTCGTTCACGCCACCCTGCGTTGCGGCTCGAACTCGCTGACCCTGGCCCGCACGAAGGCAGGCCCTAGCGCAGGGCAGTCCCATTGCTCGACCACGCAGCGCCCGGGCGGGGCGTCGCGACCCCAGCGCAGCAGGTTGACGGAATTCGGCTGGCCGCTGCGCACCCGGTGCGAGACGGCCGTGCCGGCCTGCACCGACCACAGCCGGCGCGCCAGGCCAGACAAGGGCGTCACACAGGGCAGGTGGATGTGGCCGCCCATCACCAGGTCGGCACCGGCAGCGGCCCAGCGGTGTACGGCCGCGGCGTGCCGGCGAACGAGGTTGTGGACGTCGGCGGCCTGCGGCACCGAAACCGGATGGTGCACGACGACCACGCGCAACTGACCGGGCGCGGCGCGGGCGAGGCGTGCGGCCACGCGCTCGATCTGCGCGGCCGAGATCTCACCATTCGTCTGCCGCCACCAGCGTGTGGTGTTCAGGCCTTGCACCAGCAGGTCGGGCGACTCATGCACCGGCTCCAGTTCGTCGCCGAAGGCCTCCCGGTAATGGCCATAGGGGCGGGTGAGGCGCGCCAGCACGTCGAACAGCGGCACGTCGTGGTTGCCCGGTATCGCCAGCACCGGCGTGGCCAGGCTCATGGCGAAGGCACGCGCAGCATGGAATTGCGCGCGCCTGGCGCGCTGGGTGATGTCGCCCGAGAGCACCACCAGGTCGGGCCGCTGCCGGGCCGTGAAGGCAGCCAGCGCCTCGACCACCGGTGGCTGCTCGGTACCGAAGTGCGTGTCAGAGATCTGCAGCAGCACGCTCACGACTGTGGCTTGATCAGGAACAGCGGGCGAGGCGAGCAGCCGATGTCCAGCGGCACGCGCAGGCGCCTGACCTCGCCGTCCATCGCCACGCGGATGCTGTGCCGCCCGGGCAGCAGCCGTGGCCGCACCTGCATCTGCGTGAACTCGAAACACTCGATCGTGTCGGCCTCGCCCAGCGTGCCCAGTGCACCACGCAACATCAAGCCCAGCATCGCCAGGGTGCCGATCGGCCGCAGCATCACCGCAGCGAGCCGGCCGGTCTCCGGCGCCTCGGCCTCGGCCAGGCCCAGGCGCTCAAGTTGCAGCCGGTTGTTGCCGACGAACAGCGTCGGCGTGGCGATCTCGCGCACGGTGCCTTCGCAACGGATGCTCAGCCGCAGCGGCCGGTAGCTGCGCAGCAGTGTTGTTGCGCTGGCGAACAGCACCACCAGCCGACGGCGGCCGAAACGGGCCGTGTAGGCCTCGCGGTCCTTCAGCATCTCGGGGTACAGGCCCAGGCTGGCATTGACCAGGAACAGCTGTCCGTTGACGACCCCGACCTGCACCGGCACGGGTGCGCCGCACAGCACCGCGCGGGTCGCCTGGGCAGCGTCCTCAGGCAAGCCATGCGTGCGGGCAAAGTAGTTGAAGGTGCCCTGCGGCACCAGCCCCATGGCGCATCCGTGCGCATGGGCGGCCTGGGCCACCGTGCTGATCGTGCCATCGCCGCCCACCGCCACCACGGCCGACTGCCGCTGCAGTGCCGTCAGTGCTGCCTGGTCGGCGGCCTGTGCCAGATCAGCAGGACGGGTGAAGCGCAGTTCGCCTGAACGCCCCGCCTCGGCCAACGCACTTTCAATGGCAGCGCGCTTGTCCTCGAGCGCGCTGCTGCCCGAGGCGGTGTTGATGATGAACACCAGACGAGCCTCGGGGTCCACCGTCGGCACCGCCTTCAAGGTCATACGCCAGGGTCTGGGATCAGCGCTTGGGTCAGAGCCAAGAGGGCGCCTTCTGTTTTCAGCCGCCCCGTCGTCCGCGATAGCCAAAAAGCAGATACGCGACGACCAATGCCACAACGATCAAACCGATGGGGCCCAAGCCCCAACCCGTGCCCAGGCCCCAGTACAGCCCGCCTCCGCCACCGAACAACAGCAACAACACAATCAAGACAAGCAACAGATCCATGGTCTTCTCCAATTCGCTGTGAAGCTTTGACTTATCAATTGCACAAACAAGGCAGTGCGGGGCATTCAAGCCCCGCACGACGTCATTCGGCGCTGTAGCTGGTGCCGTAGAACTTGTGCACGCCGCTGGCCCAGGTGCGGTCGGACATCGAAGGCCAGTGGTCCTTGTCGAAGCCCGGTGCGTCGTTCAGGGCTTCCTTCAGCACATCGAGCGTGAAGCGCTTGTTCACGGTGTCCAGTGTCAATGCCGCCCAGGGCACGGCGAAGAGCTTGTCGCCCATGCCCAGCAAGCCGCCGAAGGACAGCACGGCGTAGGAAACCTTGCCGGATGCCATGTCGATCATGAATTCCTTGATGTCGCCCAGATCCTCGCCGTCCTTGTTGTAAACATCGTTGCCCAGTAGCGTGTCGGCACCCATCAGCGCGGGCCCTGGCCCGGAGTCGCTGTTGGCGTACATGCCGAAGTTGTCGCGGGTGACGTAATTGGTTTCCATGTTCGTTCCTTGTGTGAGGGAGTGGGCCGCAACGCGATGTCTCGCCCGCAAGGGCGTGGGGGCAACACGTTTCGGTGACTGCCGGGGCCCCGGGGGCCACGACGTCATCGCGAACATAGGCGCAGGCCGGCCCGCAGTCCGTGCGCCAGCAAACCAAGCCATCGAGGCCGTGCACCGCGCAGCACCGAAGCCGCCCGTGTGGGGCAAACGGCTTCCAAACCCCCGATCTGGCACGGCATTGCGCCTTACTTCCACCGCAACCCGGCTGCAGCGGGACCGTAGGCTCGGCCATGCGATCGACCACCCACCTGCTGCGCGAGTTTGCCAAGCCCCGATGACGCCTCTCAAGAAACTGCTCAAGCGCGCGGGTGCACTGCCCCACGTGTGCATCGCCGCGCTCGCCGCCGTGCTGCTGCTGGCCTGCCTGTCGGCCCTGTACCTTCAGGCGGTTCGGGAGAGCAACGCCCGCAAGATCCCTGAAGCCCGGCTGTTCGAGCAGGCCCCGCAGGACTGGCTGGACCATGAACACACGGTCTCGCAGTTCCGCCGCGCATTGGACGGTGGCCGGCTCGCGGCGGTGGGCCTGGCCGTCGCTCAGCCCGGGCTGGTGCTGTACACGCTGACCAGCGGCGAGAAGGCCAGTGCCACGGTGCCGGGCTGCACCGCGCAAGGTTGCGCCGGTACCGTGCTGGACCGTCTGGGCGACAAGAGCGCCGAGGCCGGCTTTGCGCTGGTCAGCGTCGATGTCGACCCGCGCACCGGCAGCCGCCGTGCGCTGGACCTGGCCGACAAGGTGCTGTCACCCTTGCTGCTGCTGGGCACGCTCGTGGCGGCGCTGTTCATGGCCACCAAGCTGCAGACCGGCATGGGCGGCGCCGCTTCCAAGCTGGCGGTGCGGCCGCAGACGCAATTTACCGATGTCATCGGCAGCGACGAGGCCAAGGCCGGATTGAACCGCGTCAAGGCTTTCATGCACGACCCGAGCCAGTACGCCAAGCTGGGCGCGTCGGCCCCCCGCGGTGTGCTGCTGGTGGGTCCGCCCGGCACCGGCAAGACCTTGCTCGCCAAGGCCCTGGCGGGCGAAAGCAAGGCCAACTTCATCGCTGTAGACGGCTCTTACTTCACCGCCATGTTCTACGGCGCAGGCGTCAGCAAGGTCAAGGAACTGTTCAAGCTGGCGCGCAAGAACGCACCCTGCGTGCTGTTCATCGACGAGGTCGACGGCATCGGCAAACGCAGCCAGGGCGGGCCTGGCGGCGGTGCAGAGTCCGAGTTGAATCGCATCATCAACCGGGTGCTGGTCGAGATGGACGGCTTCGAAAGCCTGGACAACGTGGTCGTCGTGGCCGCCACCAACCACGAGGACAACATCGACCCGGCGATGCGCCGGCCCGGCCGCTTCGACATGCTGGTGCGCCTGGGTCTGCCGACCTTGCCAGACCGCCAGCTTTTGTTCGATCTGTACATCGGCAAGTTGTCGCACGACGGCCAGGCCGACACCGCCGCGTTGGCGCGCATGACCGCCGGCCTGACGCCCGCCGACATCGCCAACACCGTCAACAAGGCCGCGTCCAGCGCTGCCGAGGCCGGTGCGCAGACCGTGACGCAAGAGCACCTGCTGCGTGCCATCGAAACCCACCAACTCGGTGGCGAGGTGTCGGCCGTGAAGGGCCTGCTCAGCGAAAGCACGCGCGAACGCCTGGCTTACCACGAGGCCGGCCATGCGCTGGTCGGCCACTGGCTGCAACTCGGGGCGGTGGAGCGGGTGACCATCGAGCCGCGCGGCCAGGCGCTGGGCGTGACCTACATCAGCCGGGGCAGCGAAGACCCGCTCTACGCGCAGGCCGAACTCGGCAACCGACTGGCGATGATGCTGGGCGGGCGCGAGGCCGAATTGCTGGTCAAGGGCAGCGTGTCCAGCGGCGCGTCCGACGACCTGAAGCGGGCCTCGGAACTGGCCATCAGCATGGTTGGCTCACTGGGATTTTCGAAGACCTTCGGTCTGCTGAGCGTGGCCGGCGTGCCCAAGGAATTGCTGGGCCCCGACATCCAGGCGGCGGTACTGAAAGAAGCGCGGGCGATGCTCGAGCAAGCGCAGCTCAGGTGCGAGCAATTGCTGCAGTCACGGCGCGGTCAACTCGATGCCCTGGCGGCGGCCCTGTTGCAGCGTGAGGTGCTTAGTGGCGACGAGCTCAAGGAACTGCTGACCGCAGGCGGTGAACCCCTGCGGCACGTGGTGGGCCTGGCCTGATCACCTTTCGGCGAGGGCCACCGGCCGGGACCGTTCGGCAGCGCACGGAACATGCGCCCGAGAAGGCCTGGATTGGCTGGGGTGGGATCAGATCGATGTGCGCTGGTCCACCCCGTTTAGCACCCCGCGCCCGAAAAGGAAATCCTTCATGAACCGAATCGTCTGGCTTGTCGGTGCCGTCGTCATCATCCTTTTCGTGCTTGGTTTCCTTGGGATGCGCTGAGAGCTTGCGCGCTACGCACTCACTGACTGCTCCCTCGGCTCGTAGCCTTCTTCAAGGGCATGGGCAAGGGCTGCGGCGCGCCGACGCTGGAGCGGCAGCCCCCCGTTGATCTGCTCGACGGCTTCGGCGAAAGTCAAATTCGACGGCACTCCGGCCTTTCGCTGAGAAGGCCGCCGCCGGCTCCAGGGGGTGCTCAGTCGCCCCACAGCATGCCGACCGGGCCGCCCGGTAACAGGCATGGCGTTGCCGCTGCACCCCGAACTGCAAAATGGCCCGTCAAGCGGCGGCGCTCGCGCATGCGCACCCCGCGCGAGCCATTGACTAACATATCGGAATGGGTTTGCTGGCAGCAGCACGCCGGCCTCGTCCGTGCAACTGAAGTGCGGACCGACCCAGAAGAAATCAGTGGAATCAAATCAACAAGTTAGCCCGTGGCGCCTTTCGGTGGCGCCGATGATGGACTGGACAGACCGCCATTGCCGCCACTTCCATCGCCTGCTGACGAAGCACGCGCGGCTGTACACCGAGATGGTGACCACCGGGGCATTGATTCACGGCGACGTGCCGCGCCACCTCGACTTCAACGCCGATGAGCACCCCGTGGCGCTGCAACTCGGTGGCAGCGAACCGGCCGACCTGGCGCACTGCGCAAAGCTGGCTGAAAAGTGGGGCTACGCCGAGGTCAACCTGAATTGCGGCTGCCCCAGTGAACGCGTGCTGCGTGGCGCTTTCGGTGCCTGCCTGATGGCCGAGCCCGAACGGGTCGCCGATGGCGTGAAGGCCATGCGCGACGCGGTCAGCCTGCCGGTGACGGTGAAGCACCGCGTGGGCATCGACCAGGTCGACAGCTACGACTTCGTGCGTGACTTCGTCGGCACGGTGGCGCTGCGCGGCGGCTGCGAGGTCTTCATCGTGCATGCCCGCAACGCCTGGCTCAAAGGCCTGAGCCCGAAGGAAAACCGCGAGATTCCGCCGCTGCGCTACGCCTGGGCGCACCAGCTGAAACGCGACTTCCCGCAGCTGACCATCGTCATCAATGGCGGCATCAACACGCCCGATGAGATCGCCGAACACCTGCCTCATGTCGATGGTGTGATGATTGGCCGGCACGCCTACCACGAGCCTTGGGCCATGACCGGCTGGGACGCGCGTTTCTTCGGCGACGCGCCCCGCAACATCGACCCGAACGCCGATCAGGACGCGCACCGCGACGCGGTGGAAGACGCGATGGTGGCCTACATGGCGCGCCTGGCCGCCGCTGGCGTGCCCTGGGGCCATGCATCGCGCCACATGCTGGGCCTGCGCAACGGCCAGCCGGGCGCGCGACGCTGGCGCCAGGTGTGGAGCGACAGCCGCTACAAGGCCGGTCCGCCCGAGGTGGCCCAGCGCGAGGCCCGCGCGGCCATGCAGGCCACGGCCAAGCGGCAGAATCCGGTCTTTGTTGAACCCGCTGGAGCGGCCCCATGACGACCTCTGTCCCTGCCGCCACACCCGTCCTGGGCATCATCGGCGGCAGCGGCCTGTACGACCTGCCGGGCCTGACCGACACCCGCTGGGTCACGGTGGACACGCCCTGGGGCGCACCGTCGGACCAGATCTTCCGCGGCCGTCTGGCGCATGGCGACGGCTGGGCCGAACTGGCCTTCCTGCCGCGCCACGGCCGCGGCCACCGCATCCCGCCGTCCGAGGTGAACTACCGCGCCAACATCGCCGCACTGAAGAGCCTGGGTGTGACCGATGTGCTGTCGCTGTCGGCCGTGGGTGGCCTGCGCGCCGACCTGCCGCCGGGCACCTTCGTGGTGGTTGACCAGTTCATCGACCGCACGTTTGCGCGCGAAAAGACCTTCTTCGGCACCGGCCTGGTGGCCCATGTGTCGATGGCCCAGCCGGTGTGCACGCGCCTGGGCGACCACGTGCAGGCTGCGCTGGCCCAACAGGGCGTACCGCATGCGCGCGGCGGCACCTACCTGGTGATGGAAGGCCCGCAGTTCTCGACGCTGGCCGAGTCGCAGCTGTACCGCAGCTGGAACGCCAGCGT
>JANMZP010000257.1:0-2182 GCA_031383435.1 Betaproteobacteria bacterium
AGGTCGAGGCTATCCGGCGCGACCGCAACCTGCGCCAGCGCTACCCGAACGAGGCGTCGCACCAGAAGGCGCGCCTGGCAGCGCTCGACAACCTGCAGCGCACGATGCAGTTGTCGGAGAAGCGCCTGGGTGTGCTGGCCGCCGAGAAGAAGCCTTTGCTCGACGAGGCCCAGTTCTACCTGGGCCGGACGATGCCGGCAAAGCTGAAGCAGCAGCTCGACGGCAACGAGGCCAGTGCCGAAGCGCAGCGCGCGCTGATTCATAACCAGCAGGCCGAGGTCGAGCGCATCAATGCACGCTTCGACGCCGAGCTGGCGCGACTGCGCCAGCTCTGGGCCGGCGCGCCCCCGGGGTCTCTCGGGCCGCTGCCGACGGCCTCGATGCCGGCAGCGACGGCCGCCTCCGGCGTCAGCCCAGTTTCTTCTTCAACAGCGCAGTGACCTGGGCCGGGTTGGCCTTGCCCTGGGTCGCCTTCATGGCCTGACCGACCAGGGCATTGAAGGCTTTCTCCTTGCCGGCGCGGTACTCCTCGACCGACTTGGTGTTGGCTGCGAGCAGCTCGTCGAGCAGGCGGTCGAGTTCGCCAGTGTCGTTCTGCTGGCGCAGTCCCTTGGCGTCGATGATCAAATCGACGGTGTTGGCCTGATGTTGGTGTACAGCGCTGTCGATGGTTAGTGTGTACTGGACAGGCCACAACTCAGCGAAAACTTCGCGCGCGGCTCTGTTATGCAGAGTTCCATCGACGATCCGTGAAATGAGCGTTCCAAGAACGGCCGGCTCGATCTTGATTTGATCGATGGTCATGTCGGCTTTATTCAATGCCGCGGCTATTTCGCCCATCATCCAATTGGCGACCAGCTTGGGCTGATGGCTAACCGCGGTAGCCGCCTCGAAGTAGGCCGCATGCGCCTTGCTCTGCGTGACCGCCAGCGCGTCGTACGCAGGCAAGCCGTAGTCGCGCTGAAAGCGCGCTGCCATCGCCTGCGGTAACTCGGGCATCGCCGCACGCACCCGCTCGATCCAGTCGGTCGCGATCACCAGCGGCGGCAGGTCGGGGTCGGGGAAATAGCGGTAGTCGTGCGCGTCTTCCTTGCTGCGCATCGCGCGCGTTTCGCCGCGGCCGCCGTTGGCCGTCGGGTTGAACAGCACGGTCGCCTGCTGCACCTCGCCGCCGTCTTCGATCAGGTCGATCTGCCACTGGATCTCGCAGTCGATCGCCTGCTGCAGGAACTTGAAGCTGTTCAGGTTCTTGATCTCGCGCCGCGTGCCGTAGGGCGCACCTGTTTGCGCACCGACACGTTGGCATCGCAGCGGAAGCTCCCTTCCTGCATGTTGCCGTCGCAGATGCCCAGCCACACCACCAGCGCGTGCAATGTCTTCGCGTATTCGGCGGCTTCGGCGCTGGAGCGCATGTCGGGCTCGGAGACGATTTCCAGCAGCGGCGTGCCGGCGCGGTTCAGGTCGATGCCGGTCTGTCCCGCATAGTCCTCGTGCAGCGACTTGCCGGCGTCTTCTTCGAGGTGGGCGCGCGTCAGGTGCACCTGGTGCGCGGTGTCGCCGATGAAGAATTCAATGACGCCGCCTTGCACCACCGGCGTCTCGTACTGGCTGATCTGGTAGCCCTTGGGGAGGTCGGGGTAGAAGTAGTTCTTGCGCGCAAAGATCGAGTGCTGCGCCACCTTGGCGCCGACCGCCAGACCGAAGCGGATCGCCCGCTCGACCGCGCCGCGGTTCATCACCGGCAGCGTGCCCGGCAGCGCCAGATCGACCGGCGAGGCCTGGGTGTTGGGCGCGGCGCCAAATTGGGTTGACGACCCGCTGAAGATCTTGCTTGCGGTCGACAGCTGCGCATGGGTTTCGAGGCCGATCACGACCTCGTAGCCACGGATCAGCTGGCTCGCGGTGGCGTTCATGCCGCACCTCCCATCGACGCCGCCGATGGCGCGCGCTGGTGCCAGTCGGTCGCTTGCTGGAACGCATGGGCCGCGTGCAGCAACGTGCCTTCCTGGAAGTAGTTGCCGATCAACTGCAGACCGACCGGCATGCCGGCGCCTTCGCCAGAGGCCGCAAAGCCCGCGGGCACGCTCATGCCGGGCAGGCCGGCCAGGCTGGCGGGCAGCGTGAAGATGTCGGCCAGGTAGTTGGCGACCGGGTCACAGCCCTTGCCGCCGAGTTTCCACGC
>JANMZP010000288.1:0-4755 GCA_031383435.1 Betaproteobacteria bacterium
GCAGGATGCACCGCCTGACGCACGGTCCTCAGCGCTGACGGCCACCCTGCAGACCGCACTGCGCCTGGCCGTGCCGCAGGCCCTGGCGCTGCTGCTGCGCGAGCGGCTGCGCAGCGCGGCCGTGCGCCAGCGCCTGGCGGCCGATTGCCCGGTGTCGCTGTGGGCGGCCTGCCTGGCGCGCTTCATGCCCTCCGACGCAGTGGCCTGCGCCGCGCTGGACCTGCAAGCGCTGGCGGCCACCGACAGCCATCCCGGCAGCGCGGCCCAACGCCTGCGCGCCGACTTGTTGAAGTGGGCGGCGCTGGGCAGCAGCAACAGCCGCCTCGGCATCGGGGTCACCGACACACCAGCCCACGCCGTCAGCGCCGCGGCGCTGGCCTACCTGCTGCGCCGCCAGGCGCGCCATGCAGGCGTCAGCGCGCCAGGTTTGGCTTCGCGTGTGGCCACCACGGCGGGCGCGGCACCGGCCGCTGCCGAACGCTGGGCCGCAGCAGGGGCCGACCCACTGCCGGCAGCGCAGCGTTTGCCAACCAGGCCGACATGGCCGGCGAAACCGACGGCGACACCAACGGCGACACCAACGGCGACCACAGCCGCCACAGCCACCACAGCCACCGCACCCGCCGCCGAGGCCGCTGCGGCCGCCGACGCGATGCGCCAAATGGCCCGCAGCAGCAGCGCCCTGCGCGCCTGGTCGCAAACGGTGCCGCCGGCCGCCCTGCCGGCTGTGCTGGGCCTGTTCCTGCCCGCAGCCGATGCCCACACGCTGACCCGGCTGGTTGCCGCCCTGGGCGCGCTGTTTGACCGAACCGTTGACACACCCGTTGCCGCACCCGTTGACCGACCCATCGACAAGCCCGCCGACCCGGCTGTCGACAGCCGCATGGACAGCCCCGCCGGCAAACCCGGCGACACGGCCGGCACAACCGCCGGCACTGCCGCCTTCCTGCAAGAACGCCTGTTCGCATCGCTGCTGTGGTCCGCCCCGCCAGACCTGCAGACCGTCGCCGGCACCTTGCTCGAACACGCCGCCTGGCGGCTGAAGCTGCCCGTGCCCCTGCTGGCGCGCCGCCTGCAGGCACAGGCACAAGAACAGGAACAGGAACAGGCACAAGCACACGCACACCCACAGGCACCGACAGCCGCTCAAACGCCCGCACCCACCGCAGCGCCCGCTGAGGCCGCCCTGGCCGCGCTGCTGCAGCACTGGGCCGCCGACCGCCGACGGCTCGATCTGGGCCCGGCCGACCGCAGCTTCGCGCTGAAGCCCGCCGCCGCACCGGACCGCGTCGCGCGCAGCGACCCCGGCCGCCACGCCGGGCCTGTCGCCCGGGCAGGCCAGCCGCCGCCGAAGGCCGCCGCAGCCGTTGACGACGACGCGGCGGTGGCCGCGCTGGTGCGGCAGTTGCGCGGCGCCAACGCCACCGCGTCGGCGGCGGCAAGCACCAGCCCGGCCGCGCTGGAAGCCGCCTGGCTGGCCTTGACGGCCTGGCCGCAACACCAAGCACGCAGCCGGCTCGACCGCGAACTGGAATCCGCACCGGCCGCCCATCGGCTGGCCCGAACGCTGACGCCCCACGCGCTGCTGCGGGTGGTGGCCTGGCTGCGACCGGCCGACGCCAGCGCCCTGCACGCCCTGTGGCCCGCGCTGCAGGCGCTGTCGCCGGCCTGGCCGCCGGTGGCCCGCGTGCTGCTGCGCGAACTGTTCGAAGAAGACCGGCCGCTGCACCCCACCGGCCTGCTGCAGCGCGCAGTGGCCGAGTTGCAGCGCACGGCCCGGGCTGGCGCGCTGCCGACCCAGTCGCCAGGCTCTGCACCCCTGGCAGCTGCGACAGGCACCGACGCCGCGCCAGCCGAACCCTGGCTGTTCGACAGCCTGCCCCGCGAACCCCACTTCATCACCAACGCCGGCCTGGTGCTGGCCGGGCCTTTTCTGCCGCGCCTGTTCAGCATGCTGGGTCTGGTGGCCGGCCAGCGCTTCGTGGGTGACGCCGCCGCCGAGCGCGCGGTGCTGCTGAGCCAGTACGCGGTCACCGGCCAGACCGCAGCCGCCGAGCCTTTGCTGCTGTTGAACAAACTGCTCTGCGGGGTGCCGCTGCAGATGCCGGTGCTGCGCGAGATCGAGGCCACGGCTGCCGAACGCGAGGCCGTGGACGGCATGCTGCTGGCCATGATCGGCCACTGGACGGCGCTGGGCAAAACCTCGCTGGCCGGCTTGCGGCAAACCTACCTGCAGCGCGAAGGCCGGCTCGAACAGGGCGACGAAAAGTGGCAGCTGCAAGTCCAGCCGACCACCTTCGACGTGCTGCTGGACCGCCTGCCCTGGGGCTACGCCACGCTGAAGTTTCCGTGGATGGCGGAGGTGCTGCATGTCGATTGGCGCTGACATGAAGCCCGCCGGCACGACGCTGCAAGCCGAACTGAGCTGGCTGGACCGCGTGTTGCAGGCCCGTTTGTGCCTGCACTTCGGCCAACCCTGCGAAGTGACCGACGTGCGGCACATCACGCCACCCCGGCCCAACGGCGATGACGCATACGGCCGCTTGCTGACGGGCAAGGACTGGGCCTTCGACGAACGCCTGCTGCTGGTGCTGGCGCTGGCCCCCCACGTGCGCCCACAGCTGCTGGACACCCTGTTCGTGCGCAACCGCAACCTCGACCGCGGCTATGCCGAATTCGGCGGCTGGAAGGGCCGCGTGCACGGCGGCTTCCTGCCCACCTGCGAGACCGCCGCCTTCCTGCTGGCCGGTGAAGACGGCACGCAGCGCCTGCACGCGCTGCGCCTGTTCGACAGCAGCCACTGGCTGTTCAAGCGCGGCATTCTGGCGCTGGACCACGACGCCCCGGGCGAGCCCCTGCTGTGCGCCGCGCTGCGCGTGCAAGACGAATTCCGCGAGCTGCTGACCACCGGCCGCGCGCACAAACCCGACTTCAGCAGCAGCTTCCCGGCGCGCCGCATCAGCACCCATCTGCAGTGGAGCGACCTGGTGCTGAGCCACGAGGTGATGGACGAGATCTCGGCCATCCGCACCTGGCTGCAGCATGCCGACACGCTGCTCAGCGACTGGCGCCTGGCCAAGGCCGTCAAGCCCGGCTACCGCAGCCTGTTCTTCGGCCCACCGGGCACCGGCAAGACGCTGACCGCCACGCTGATCGGGCAGGCCGCCGATGTCGACGTCTACCGCATCGATTTGTCGATGGTCGTCAGCAAGTACATCGGCGAAACCGAGAAGAACCTGGCGCGTGTTTTCGACCACGCCGAGAACCGCAACTGGATCCTCTTCTTCGACGAGGCCGACGCCCTGTTCGGCAAGCGCACCGGCACCAGCAGCAGCAACGACCGGCACGCCAACCAGGAGGTCAGCTACCTGCTGCAACGCGTGGAAGACTTCCCCGGCACGGTGATCCTGGCGACCAACCTGAAGGGCAATATCGACGATGCCTTTGCGCGGCGTTTCCAGTCGCTGGTGAACTTCCCCATGCCCGACGCCGAACAGCGGCTGCGCCTGTGGGAAGGCATGCTGCGCCACACCGAACGGCTCGCCCCCGACGTCAACCTGGCGGCCCTGGCCGAGGCCCATGAACTGTCGGGCGGGGCCATTGCCAACGTGGTGCGCGCGGCGGCTATCAGCGCGCTGCAAAGCGGTCGACAAACGCTGAAGGCCAGCGACCTGCTGGCCGGCGTGGCCAAGGAATTGCGCAAGGAAGGCCGCACCGTGGGCGGCACCCCATGAGCAGGTCCCTGCATCCCAACCCGGCACCAGCCGCCCACGCGGCACAGCCGGCTGCCCCGGCCCGGCCCTGTCTGCTGTGCCGGCTGCTGCGCCGCGCCGGGCAGGTGGTGATGCTGGTGCTGTTGCCGCGCACCTTCGCTTTTGTGGCGGCGCTGGTCGTGCTGGTGTTGATGGCCCCGTCGTCGATGCCCACGTCCAAGCCCGCCGAGCCCAAGCTGCCGGCGTTGCCCGGCCTGCCGAATGCGGCGGCCGTGAAAGCGTCGCTGCAAGGGACGGCGCAGTCGGCGAAGGAAGCCGCTGCGTCGGCCGCTGCCGCGGCAGCGGCTTCGGCCGCCGCGCCGGCCATTGCGCAGGCCAACGCGGTGGCCTCGGCGGCGAATGCCGCGCTGGCCAGGCTGACGGCACGCGTGAACGCTGCGGCATCGGCTGCTGCAGCCGCTGCAACGGGTAGCACGGCTGCCACAACTGCGGCCACAACTGCACCGACGACTGCGGCGGCACCAGCGGTGGCATCAGCGGCGGCATCATCGGCGGCAACAGCGGCATCGCCCGCACCAGCGGTTGGCGCTTCGGCCCTTTCGACCTCGGCCGTGGCGGCAGCCGCGTCTTCCGCGTCAGCTGCAACAGCGCTGCGCTTCAGCCCCATCGCGCTGCCCTACGGCCGGGTGGGCGTGCGCTGGGGGCCGCGCAAGATGGTCGAACTGGGCAAGCCGCCTTACAGCATGGAATTCGTGGGCCCACGCCCGGCGTGGATCACCGAGTACAAGGACGGCACCCTGGCGGGCACGCCCGACACCGCCGACACCTACACCTTCACGCTGCGCGCGACCAGCCAGGCCGCCGCCGCAGGCCAGCCGCCGCCCATCGTCGAGCAGACCTTCACGGTGCGGGTGCAAGAAGGCGGCAGCGCCAGATCGGCCCAGAGCGCAAAGACCGCCAAGACCGCCGAGGTGATCCTGCCGGCCCATCGCAAGAGCACCAACGGCAAGCCACTGGCCCCGCCCACCACCGACCGCTACAC
>JANMZP010000297.1:0-28812 GCA_031383435.1 Betaproteobacteria bacterium
CGCTGACCGCCCGACAGCAGGCCGCCGGATTCGCCCACCGGCAGGTCCCAGCCCAGCGGATGGTTGTCGGCCACCCGCGCCAGCCCGGTCAGCCGCGCCACCGCGCCCAGCCGCGACGCGTCGGCGGTGGCCCGGCCCAGCAGCACGTTGTCGCGCAGCGTGCCGTTGAACAGCCGCGGATCCTGCGGCACGTAGCCCACATGGGCGCGGAAATCGCTGGGATCGATCTGGCGCAGGTCGATGCCGTCAACGTCGACCAGACCCTCGGTGGGCCGGTACAAGCCGCCCAGCAGGCGCAGGATCGTCGACTTGCCGCTGCCGATCTTGCCCAGCATCGCCACCCGCTCGCCGGGCTCGAAGCGCAGGCTCACGCCCTTGAGCACCTTGGGCGAGGGCTGGCCGGCGGTGTCCGGGTAGGCGAAGCCGACGTCGCTGAGCGCGATGCGGCCGCTGAGCACCGGCTGCGGCACGTAGCTGCGGCCGGGCTCGCGTTCCACCGGCTGGGCCATCACCCGGTCGAGCGCGCGCATCGCGGCGCGGGCGCCCTGGTAGCGGGTGGCCAGCATCACCACGCTGGACAGCGGCGCGATGGCCCGCATCGCGAACATCACCGCGCCCATCAGCGCGCCGCCGGAGACCGCCTTGGCGTCGATCAGATAGACGCCCCAGACCAGCATCACCAGCGTGACCAGCTGCTGCGACACCGTCGACAGGTTCATCGTCAGGCTGGTGATGCGCCGGCTGCGCAGCTGGCTCTCTGCGGCCGCCGCAGTGGCCTGCTCGTAGTGGTGCAGGAAACGGCCCTGGGCGCCGGTGGCCTTGATGTCCTCGATGCCCTCGACCGCCTCGACCAGCACGCCGTGCAGGTCGGCCTGCTGCTGCATGTGGCTGCTCATCGCGCGGCGCAGCGCGCCCTGGATCAGCGTGCTCATCACCATCAGCAAAGGGATGGCAATGACCAGCACCCAGCCCAGCGGCCCGCCGGCGATGAAGGTCATGGCCACGAAGACCAGGATGAAGGGCAGGTCGGAAATTGCCGACAGCGTGGCCGAGGCAAAGAATTCGCGCACCGATTCCAGCTGCGCCAGGTGGTGGGCATAGGCACCGGCGCTTTCCGGGCGGTGTTCCATGCGCATGCCCAGGGTCTGGCGGAACAGCACCGAACCGACGATGAGGTCGGCCTTGCGCCCGGCCATGTCGATGAGGTAGGTGCGCAGTTGGCGCGACAGCAGGTCGAATATGACCGCCAGCCCCGCACCCAGGGCCAGCGCCCACAGCGTGACGTAGGCCTGGTGCGGGATGACCTTGTCGTAGATCACGCTGGTGGCCATGCCCGTCACCAGCATCAGGATGTTGCTGAGCATGGCGGCCAGCAGCGCGCCGCGGTAGTAGGGAATGAAGCGCCACATCGTGCCCCACAGCCAGTGCGAACCGGCGCTGTTCAGCAGCACCGGCGTCTGCGCCTGTTCGGCCTGGGGCTGCGGCGTGGCCACCAGGGCCAGGCCGGTGTATTCGGCTTCCAGTTCGGCCTCGGTGGCGGTGCAGGCGTGGTGCTGGCGGCCGGGCATGACGATGTCGTAGATGCCCAAGCCCGCGCCCGCCCCCAGGTCGTCGCGCCGGGCCACCACCACACAGGCGTCGGCCTCTTTCAGCAGCAGAACAGCCGGCAGCAGCAACTGGTGCAGTTCACCGATGCGGCGTTCCACCAGCCCCGCGTTGTAGCCCGCGTCGCGCAGCGCGCGCAGCGCCTGGTCGGGCGCCAGGCGGCCGGCCAGCGGCAGGCCCGCCAGCAAGGATTCCGGCGACCGTTCGCGGTTGTGGTGCCGCGTCAGCCACGACAGCGCATGGGCCAGGGCGTCGTTCTCGACGTCCCAGACCGCAGGGTCGGGCGAGGCGGGTGCGCCGTCAGCAGGCAGCGCTTGGGGTTCGGTCATCGCTCGGTCAGGGCTCAGGCGTCTTCAGGCTCCACGGTCAGAACGGGCGGCGCGGGCCTCAAGGGCCAGACGCTCGAAGGCACTTTCGATGTCGCGCACCACCTGCGGCATGTCGAACAGCGGCGACGTGCGGCCGTGCTCGGCCAGGTAGCGTTTGTAGGACGCCACGCGCGCCGGGTTGCGGCCCAGCGTGACGGCCAGCTGCTCGTAGTCGGCCAGGTTCTCGGTGACCAGGTCGGGCAGGCCGATGGCATTCAGCAAACTGCCGGCCATGCGGCTGATGTAGGTGCGGCCGGCCCGCGTGACGATGGGCGTGCCCATCCACAGCGCGTCGCTGGCGGTGGTGCCGGCGTTGAAGGGGAAGGTGTCCAGCATCACGTCGGCCAGCGCGAAACGCGCCAGGTATTCGGACGGTGCCACGCGCGGCGCAAACACCAGCCGCTCGGGCGTGATGCCGTGTTCCGCCGCCACGCGCAGCATGTTGTCGCGCGCGGTGTCGTTGTCGGCCAGCAGCCACAGCACACTGCCCGGCACCTGGGCCAATATGCGCATCCACGCGCCGAACATCTCGGGCGTGAACTTGTGGTTGTTGTTGAAGCTGCAGAAGACGAAAGCACCGACGCTCAAACCGTACTTCGAACGCGGCGGCAGCGGCGCCACCTCGCGCTGGCGGTCGCTGACCTGGTAGCAGTGCGGCAGGTAGATCGGCTTCTCGGTGCAATACGGCAGCAGCGCTTCGGGCATCACGAAGCGGTCGGCCAGCATCCAGTCCACACCGGGCACCGCGCTGGTGCCGGGCAGGCCCAGGTAGCTGACCTGGACGGGTGCTGCGCGGTGCCCAAGAATCGCGGGTCGGGCCCCGTTCGTCAGACCCTGCAAATCCACCAGCACGTCGATGCCGGCCTGCGCAATCAGCCGCGCGGCGGTCAGGTCATCGACACCGGCCAGACGGACGTGGTGGTCCCAGCTCTTGATCAGCCGGGCGCGCTGCGCCATGCCGCTGTCGGGCGTCCAGTCGAAGGCGTGGATCTCGAAGCGGCTGCGGTCGTGCAGTTCGAACAGCTCGGCGGTCAGCAGACCGACGGCGTGCATGTGCAGGTCGCCCGACAGGTAGCCGATGCGGATGCGGCCGTCTTTCGTGCAGTCGCGCGGCGGCATCTGCAGGTGCAAGGGCACGGCCGGCGGCTTGGGCACTTTCTCTTGCACGAAGCGGGTGGCCGACAGCAGTTGCAGCACCGGGTCGTCGCTCAAACCCATGGTGGCCAGCAGCGACGTGCCCATCAGGAACTGGTTGGGCGTGACCTCACCCGCCGGCAGGTCATGCGGCCAGGCGCATTGCTTCTGGCGGATGTGAACGTAATGCTGGATGACGTCGGACTGGCTGGATTTCAGCTCCAGGCTGCGCCGCATCAGGGCTTCGCCTTCGGGGTAGCGGCGCTGCATTTCCAGCAGGCGGCCGCCGTTGTTCAGGGCGTGCAGCCGGTGTTCCAGCGCGGCCGGCGGGTTGGCGTCGGCCACGGCGGCCCATTGCGCCAAAGCGGCTTCGATGTCGCCCTTGCGTTCGCACAGATGGCCCAGGTTCAGGTGCGCCGGCGCGAAGCCGGGCGCGGCGGCCAGCGCCGCGCGGTAGGCCGCTTCAGCCGGCTCGTCGCGCTGCAGGCTGGACAACACGGTGCCCCAGTTGAAGCACACCACATGGCGCAGCGGCGATGGCGTGTGGGCCAGCCATACCTCATACAGCAGCGCTGCGGCGTCACCCCGGCCGGCGTTCTGCAGGGCTTGCGCCTGCTCCATCAAGGCCGACAGCGCCATGCCGCCGCTGCGCGCAGCGGCGAAGGGCACGGCCAGGTCGGCCGGTTCTGCCGGCGTGGTGACTGCGGGGGCAGCGGAAGTGACAGGCGTAGCGATGGCGGCGTCCACAGGGCTCCTCAAACGGAACGGATCACGCCGATGCTAGGCAACCGGGGCGGACGCAAACGGCCGTGGAAGGGCGGAAGACCGGGCTTGTTCGGGCCTATCCGACAGTGCACTGACCGCCCGAGACCTGCATGCTGTAATGCCGCTCCCGCGCCGGCAGCGCCGTCACGGCCACCCTGCTGCACCCGTGCAGCCCACCCCGCCCCCAGGAGCCCCACCATGTCTCTGCGCATCAACGACATCGCCCCCGATTTCACGGCCCAGACCACCCAGGGCCCGATCCGCTTCCACGAGTGGATCGGCGACGGCTACGCCATCCTGTTCAGCCACCCGAAAGACTTAACGCCGGTTTGCACCACCGAACTGGGTGAGGTGGCGCGCATGGCACCGGAATTCGCGCGGCACAACACCAAGGTAATCGGCCTGAGCGTGGACCCGGTGGCCAACCACGACAAGTGGGCGCAAGACATCGCCGAAACGCAGGGCCACATGCCGCACTTTCCGATGATCGGCGACGAAGACCTGAACGTGGCCAAGCTCTACAACATGCTGCCCGCCGGTGAAGTCGCCAGCGACGGCCGCACCGCCGCCACCAACGCCACCGTGCGCAGCGTGTTCATCATCGGGCCCGACAAGAAGATCAAGATGAGCATGACCTACCCGATGACCTCGGGCCGCAATTTCGCCGAGATCCTGCGCGTGCTGGAAAGCATCCAGCTGACCGCCAAGTACAAGGTGGCCACGCCGGTGAACTGGAAAAACGGCGACGACGTGATCATCGTCACCAGCGTGTCGGATGAAGACGCCAAAACGATGTTCCCGGCCGGCTTCAAGACGCTGAAGCCGTACCTGCGCACGACCAAGCAGCCGGGTTAAGTCGAGTCGCCGGCAGCGGGCCCTGGCGCAGCCAGCGCCTGCAGCGCGGCCAGCGTGTCGGCCTCGTGCAGCGGCTTGTCGTGGCGCACGCGCAACATGCGCGGGAAGCGCACGGCGATGCCGCTCTTGTGTCGCGGGCTGGCGTTCAGGCCTTCGAAAGCGATCTCGAAAACCAGGCTGGGTAGGACGCTGCGCACCGGGCCGAATTTTTCCAGCGTGGTGGCGCGGATGACCTTGTCCACGGCGGCGAACTCGGCGTCGGTCAGGCCTGAATAGGCTTTCGCAAAAGGCAGCAACTGCAAGGCGCTGCTGCCCTTGGGCGGGGCCGGTTCCCTGCGTGCGATGGCCTGGATGACGGCCTGCGCTTCGGCGGCGTCCACCGGCGCACGGCTCCACACCGCGAAGGTGTAGTCGGTGTAGACGCTGGCGCGGCGGCCGTGGCCGGCTTGCGCGTAGACCAGCACGGCGTCGGCGGTCAGCGGGGCCACCTTCCACTTCCACCAGGTGCCGTCGGCCTTGGTGCGGCCGCTGCCGTACCGTGCACTGCGGTGCTTCAGCATGAAGCCTTCCACCCCGCGTTCCCGCGACTGCCCGCGCAGCGCGGCCAGCGCCGGCCAACTGGCGGCCTGCACCTCGGGCGACAGGCGCAGGCCGTGTTCGGCAGCGAAGCCTTCCAGCGCGGCGCGGCGCTGCTGTTGCGGCTGCTCGCGCAGGTCGTGCCCGCCCTGCTCCAGCAGGTCGTAGGCCAGCAGGCGCACGGGTGCGTCGGCCAGCAGCTTTTTCGGCACCGTCTTGCGGCCCAGGCGCTGCTGCAGCAGGTTGAAGGGGGCCGGCGTGGCGCTGCCGTCCAGCCAGGCCAGCAATTCGCCGTCGACCACCGTGCCGTCGGGCCAGTGCGCGGCCCGCGCCACCACGTCCGGGAAGCGGTCGGTGACGAGTTCTTCACCGCGCGACCAGATCCACACCTGGCCGGCGCGCTTGACCACCTGGGCGCGGATGCCGTCGTATTTCCACTCGACCAGCCAGTCGCCCGGCGGGCCCAGGGCGGCTTCGAAGCTTGCCGGTTCGGCCTGCAGCGCGTGCGCCAGGAAAAAGGGGTAGGGCAGGCCCGAGGGCGCGGCCGGGGTGCCGGGCTCAGCGGCGGCCAGCGGTGCCACCAGGGCCGCAAAACGCGCGGCGCTGGGCATGGCCTTGGCATCGGTCCAGCCCACCAGGCGTTGGGCCATCAGCTTGGGGTCCAGGCCCGCGTGTTCGGCCAGCGCGCGCTGCACCAGCAGCTTGCTGACACCGACGCGCCAGCCGCCGCCGATCAGCTTCACCAGCAGAAACCGGCCGGCACCGTCCAGGTCGGCGAAGGCCGCTGCGATGTGGACTTGTTGTTCGGCCTCGGGCAGGCCGCGCAGCGGCAGCAGCCGTTCTTCCAGCCAGACGGCCAGGCCGGCGTCGCGATGGCGCGGCTCAAGGGACTCGGTCGGCGGTTGGGTCGGTGGCAACGTCGCCGGCAAAGTCAGCGGCAAGGTCAGCGGCAGGATCAGCGCGAGCGTTTCGGCCAGGTCGCCCACCGCCTGGTAGCAGGCGTCGAACAGCCAGTCATCCACCCCGGCCAGGCGGCAGGCGGTGGCGCGCAACACGGCGGTGGGCACCACCTGGCGCGGCTTGCCGCCGGCCAGGAAATAAGCGGCCCAGGCGGCGTCGGCGGCCGGGGCCTGCGCGAAGTAGCGCCGCAGCGCAGCCACCTTGTCGCCGGTGGCGGTGCTGGCGTCCAGGTCCTGGTACAGGCGGGCGAACCGTTGCATGCCGGCTCAGGCTGGCAGCGTGGGGTCGATGCCCAACCGGTCCATGTCCACCCGGTCGATGTCCATCAGCACCGGGGTCACGGCGGCCGTCGGTTGCCTCCGCAACAAGCGCCTCAGCGGTCTTTGCAGGTGCCCAGCATGCGCCCGGCGTCAAAGCGCGTCTGGACGGGCACGGCGGGGTCTTTGCAGGCCAGCCACAGCACGGCGTCGCCACCCAGGGTGTGCTGCAGCTCGGTCTTGCTGGCCGACAGGCTGATGTAGCCGTTGCTGGGCCGGGTGTTGGTGGGCGACAGGCAGCGGAAGGCGTCGGCCTCGGTCCAGCCGCCCTTCTTCGGGTTGGACACGCAATAGGCCACGTTGACCTTGTAGGCGCACTTGTTGATGAAGCCGCCGTACAGGCCGGTTTCCACCACGCGCAGGCAGTCATTGGCCGGCGCGGCGGATGTGGCCACCATCGCACCCACCGGTTGATCGGCCACGGGCGCGGCGCTGCCCAGCAGGCCAGCGGCAGGCACGGGCGTTGCCGCTTGCGCGGCGGCCGCCGCATTCGCCGCCAGCAGGCGGTCGGCAGCGGCCAGGTACTCGGTGGCGTCGGCTTGCTGCGCGCAGCGGGTGGTGAACAGCGCCTTCTGGCGCCGCGCCATTTCGCCGTTCACCGCACGCACGGCCAGCGGGTTGGGCACGGCCTGCGTGGCCGCCCGCGCCTCGCGGTGGATCTTGAAGATTTCCGCCTGGCACTGCAGGCCGGTCATGGGCGGTGGCGGGGCTTCGACCGCCACCGCTTGCGGGGCCGCGGCCGCGGCCAGGGCCGGGGCGCCGGGCGCAGGCGCAGGCGCAGCGACTGGCACAGCGACTGGCACAGCGACTGGCGTGGCAGCGGGTGCGGGGACGACAGCCTTGGCCACCACCGCCGGCACGGCGACCGCCACAGCCGCCACAGCCGCCACCGGCAGTGCACCCACCGGCGTGGCCGCCTTGGCAGCAGGGATGGCATTGACGGCATGCACGGCGATAGCGGCATTGGCCGCATTGGCTGCATTCGCTGCATTCGCCGCATTGGCGGCGTTGGCGGCGTTGGCGGCATTCGCCGCATTGGCGGCGTTGGCGGCGTTGGCTGCAGCGTCGGCGTTCGGGCTGGCAGCGGCTGGCTGCGCCACGCCGGGGGCCGGTTTCTGCTGGCTGCGGTGCTTGGCCAGCCAGGTTTTGGCCAGACACGTGCGCACGGCGGCATCGACCTGGTTGAAGGCGTCTTCCGGCACCTCCTGGGCGGCTTCCAGGCGCGCCGGGGCAGGCTTGAGTTTGGCCAGTTCGTAGGGCACCGCAGCGGCATCGGTCTGGCCGTTCAGCCAGCCTTGCCGGTCGTCGTCGGTTTCCGGGTTGGTGTTGACGACCGACTCACCCCAGCACGGGTAGGGCGAAGCCTCGCAGTTGCTGTTGCCGCGCAGGTACCAGTCGACATCGGTGCCGGCCTTGTCGCTGTCGGCCAGCCGGCGCGCGTCGGTGCAGGTGTTGCCCTTCTTGCAGTTCAGGCCGGCGCTGTCGCAGGCCTCGGTGGGCGTGCCGCCGCCCTTGCATTGCGCGCGCGCATCGGCGTCGCGCAGCGCGTGAACGTAGCCGCGGAAAAGCCGCATCTCGCGCCCGCAGGCCGCGAATTCGGCATTCGTCAGGCGCGTCCAGCCGACCACTGCCGGGCCAGCCGGGCCGCCAGCCTTGCCTTTGCTGGCCGCCTGCTTGGCGCTGGCCTTGGCGGGCTCGGCCGCTCCGGCCGAGGTGGCGAAGCCGGCCACGCTGACCACGCTGGCAACGCTGGCAACGCTGGCCACAAAGGCCATACGGACCATACGGGCCAGCGCTGCGGCCCACCAACCCTGCAGCGCGCGCTTGCGCCCCCTGCCCCACCCCGTGCCGATCCGACCCATACCGCTGCCTCCCAACGCAAGCCCGACGGTCTGCTGCGTGCGGCAGCCGTGGGCGACCATCCTAGGCCAAGTGCGGCAGCACCGCCGCCGGGCCGTCGGCTGGGTTCGGAGGTGCCAGCGCTTCTTCATCGGGGGCCCCGTATTCGGTGCTGAAACTGCCGGCCTGCAAGCCCTGGTCGCTGAGCCAGCGCACCATCACCGCTTCATAGCCGTGGGTGACGATGACCCGTTCAGCACCGGTGGCGGCAATGGCGCGCTGCAGGCCGGGCCAGTCGGCGTGGTCAGACAGCACGAAGCCACGGTCCACACCGTGGCGGCGGCGGGCCCCGCGCAACTGCATCCAGCCGCTGGCGAAGGCGTCGCTGCAGTCGCCCAGCTTGCGCGCCCACGGGCTGCCCAGCACCGAGGGCGGGGCCACCACCAGCGCACGCCGCAAGTCGGTGGCCTTGTCGCGGGCATCCAGTTTTTGCGTGGCGGGTAAAGCCACGCCGGCGGCGCGGTAGGCCTCGTTCAGTGGCTCGACCGCGCCGTGCACGTATACCGGCCCGATGCCGGCGTCCACCCCCGCCAGCAGGCGCTGCGCCTTGCCGAAGCTGTAGCCCAGCAGCAGGCTGGCGCGGCCGGCTTCGGCATTGGCCTGCCACCAGGCGTTGACTTCGGCCATCACCACGGCCTGCGGCGGCCAGCGGTAGATCGGCAGGCCGAAGGTGCTCTCGGTGATGAAACAGTCGCAGCGCACCGGCTCGAAAGGCGCACAGGTGCTGTTGTGATCGTCGGTGGGGCCGCCCTGTGCGCCGCTGACGAAATAGTCACCCGAGGCCACCCAGACGCGGCCGACCTGTTCAACCCGCACCTGCGCCGAACCCAGCACATGGCCGGCCGGGTGCAGGCTGATCGTCACACCATTGAGCTGCACCGTCTCGCCGTAGGCCAGGCCCTGCAGCGTGATGTCGCCCAGCCGCGCGCGCAACACGCCGCTGCTGATGGCGGTGGCCAGGTAGGCACCGTGGCCCCGCCGCGCGTGGTCGGCGTGGGCGTGGGTGATGACGGCGCGCGCCACCGGCTTCCACGGGTCGATGTAGAAGTCGCCCGGCGGGCAGTACAGGCCTTCGGGACGCAAAACGATCAGGTCGGCGGTGGCTGCGTTCATGGCGTCTTCAAGGCGCTTCAATACCGGCCGGTGATGCCGGCCACGCGCAGGTAGACGGTGGCGATCCAGGCCACCAGGCCGCTGTGCAACCAGCGCCGCCAGCCGCGGCGCTGCGGGGCACCGGTGATCTCGCTGGACACCGCGAAGACGGCGTCGAAACGTTCGGCCAGCACGGCGGCAAAGTCGGCGTCGCGCACCACCACGTTGGCTTCCAGATTCAGCAACAGCGACAGCGGGTCGATGTTGGAGCTGCCCACCGTGGCCCAGTCGCTGTCCACCAGCGCCACCTTGGCGTGCAGCGGACCGGGCATGTATTCGAAGATGCGCACGCCGTGGTCGCGCAGGTCGTCGTACATCGCACGTGCGGCCAGTGCGGCAATCCGGTAGTCGAACTTGCCTTGCATCAGCAGCCGCACACAGACGCCGCGCCGCGCGGCCGAACGCAGCGCGCGGCGGAAACTGCGCCCGGGGTAGAAATACGGCACCGCCAGGTCGACGCGCGTGCGCGCATGGCGGATGGCTTCGACGTAGCTGCGCTCGATGGTGCGACGCTGGCGCACGTTGTCGCGCACCAGGAAAGCGGCGCGCACCGGTGCCGCTTCGGGTGCCGCCGCACCCGCGGTGCCCGCCGGCGGTGCGCCGCGCAGTTCGCGCACCAGGGCCATGGCCTGCTTGACGGGCCGCTGGCTGCGGGCCAGCGCGCGCACCTCTTCACGCCAGCCGCGCCACAGGTGGGCGCGCGCCCACATCGCCCGCGCAGTGGCGTGCACGGCCAACGCGAGTGGGCCGCTGACGGCCACCGCGAAGTCCAGCCGCGGTGCGTCGCCCCAGCCCTGGTTGATGTCGTGCCGGTCGTCGATGAGGTTGATGCCGCCGACGAAAGCCACCGCCTCGTCGCACACGCACAGCTTCTGGTGCAGGCGGCGCAACTGCCCCGGTTGCAGCCAGGCGTACCAGCGGTCGAGCGGGCGGAAGACTTCCAGCTGCACCGCGCTGCCGGCAAACAGGCGGCGCACCGACGGCAAGGTGGCAATCGAGCCGAAGCCGTCGATCACCAGGTGCACCGCCAGGCCGCGCGCAGCGGCGGCTTTCAGCGCATCGGCCACGCGCACGGCGGCCGGGTCGTCGTGGAAGATGTAGGTGGCCAGCCAGACCTCGCGCTGCGCGGCTGCTATGGCCTGCACCATGCGCGGAAAGAGTTCGTCGCCGCCCTGCAGCAGTTCGACCCGGTTGCTGCCCACGAAGCGCGGCGCCGGCACCGTGGCCCAGTTGCGCAGGCTGGCGGCGTCCAGGGCCATGGCGTCAGGTGGGCTGCAGTTCAGCCACCAGCGGCAGGTGGTCGGACATGCGCGCCCAGGCCGTGCCGCGCGGCACCGCGGTGCTGCGGCAGGCCAGGCCGCGCAGGTAGAAGCGGTCCAGCGCAAACACCGGCGCCAGCGACGGGAAGGTGACGCAGTCG
Source organism: Betaproteobacteria bacterium (assembly GCA_031383435.1). Taxonomy (GTDB): domain Bacteria; phylum Pseudomonadota; class Gammaproteobacteria; order Burkholderiales; family Burkholderiaceae_C; genus Rubrivivax. The sequence goes on from JANMZP010000297.1 coordinate 11,052, forward strand.
ACGCGCCGCGCCCGCGGGTCGGCGGCGCGGGTCAGGCCGAGCTCGGTCATCGCGCCGTCCAGCCGTTCGCCCCAGTCGTTGAAGTCGCCGGCCACCACCAGCCTTTCGCCGGGCGGCACCTCGGCGGCGATGAAGGCCGCCAGCCTTTCGACTTGCCGCAAGCGGCTGCTGTGGACCAGGCCGAAGTGCACCACCACGGCGTGCACCGTCAGGCCGTTCCAGTGCACCGGCACGTGCAGCAGGCCGCGCTGCTCGAAGCGGTGGTCGCTGACGTCGTGGTGGCCGATGTCACCCATCGGCCAGCGCGACAGCAACGCGTTGCCGTGTTCGCCCCCGCGCGTGACGGCGTTGGTGCGGTAGGCCGATTCATAGCCTTTCGGGGCCAGGAATTCGGCCTGCCCCTGCGCTGGCCAGCCGAAGCTGGTGCGGTCGAAACGCCGCGCTTCATGGGTGTGGAAAAGCCGCACTTCCTGCAGGAAGACCAGGTCGGCGTCGAAGGACTCGACCGCCGCGCCCAGGTTGTGGATTTCCAGCCGTTTGCGCGGACCCAGGCCACGCACGCCCTTGTGAATGTTGTAGGTGGCCACACGCAGCGTGTCGCCACTGCTGCTGCTGCGTGGCGGCATCAGCGAAGACTGCAGCGTCTTGAGCGCGTTCACGGGGCGGTTCCGGGTTGGGCGGGCCCACCGGCCCGCCCGGGCAGTTGCAGGATGGCTGCCCGGTTGCTGGGCGAAAAGCACAGCGCCGCCGCGTCTTGCCAGGGCAGCCAGCGCCAGGCCAGGTGTTCACGCGGGCTCAGCACCACAGCGCGCGGCGCGGGCAGGCACAGGCCGAAAACGTGTTCGGTGTTGCGCAACACGCCGGGCGCGTAACGGTGGCGCCACTTCTCGAAGATGGCGTAGTCATTGGTCACTTGCCAGTCGGCCAGCAGGCCATCGGTGATGCCGGTTTCCTCGAGCACCTCACGCCGCGCGGTGCCGTCCAGCGGCTCGTCCACAACGTCCAGCGAACCGGTCACGCTCTGCCAGGAACCGGGGCTGTCGGCGCGTTCGATGAGCAACACGTCCAGTGCCGGGGTGTGGATGACCACCAGCACGGAGACAGGGATTTTGGGCGGGCGGATGGGGTTCAAGCGGTCACAAGGTCCGGTCAAGAAAAAGGGCACCCGCAGGCGCCCTTCCATTCTGCGGCAAGCGCAGCGATCAAGCCGCAGCCGTGGTGTTGCGCAGCCGGATGTGCAGCTCGCGCAATTGCGCTTCATCAACGAAGCTCGGCGCGCCGGTCAACAGGCATTGCGCGCGCTGGGTCTTGGGGAAGGCGATCACGTCGCGGATGCTTTCGGCACCGGTCATCAGCGTGGCGATGCGGTCCAGGCCGAAGGCCAGGCCGCCGTGCGGCGGGGCACCGTACTGCAGCGCGTCGAGCAGGAAGCCGAACTTGATCTTCTGCTCTTCGGGCGTGATGTTCAAGGCTTCGAAAACGCGGGCCTGCACCTCGGCGCGGTGGATGCGCACGCTACCGCCGCCGATTTCCCAGCCGTTCAGCACCATGTCATAGGCCTTGGCGATGCACGCGCCCGGGTCGGTCTTCATCAACTCGTCGTGGCCGTCTTTCGGTGCCGTGAACGGGTGGTGCACGGCGTTCCAGCGGCGGGCGTCGTCGTCGTATTCGAACATCGGGAAATCAACCACCCACAGCGGCGCCCACTTGTCTTCGAACAGGCCGTGGTTGCGGCCGAATTCGCTGTGGCCGATCTTCAGGCGCAGCGCGCCGATGGCGTCGTTGACGACCTTGGCCTTGTCGGCACCGAAGAAGATCAGGTCGCCGTTGCGCGCGCCGGTGCGGGCGATGATTTCGGCAATCGCCGCGTCGTGCAGGTTCTTCACCACCGGGCTTTGCAGCCCTTCCCGGCCCTTGCCAGCGTCGTTGACCTTGATCCAGGCCAGGCCCTTGGCACCGTAGATCTTGACGAACTCGGTGTAGGCGTCGATCTCGCCGCGGCTCAGCTCGCCACCGCCGGGAACCCTGAGGGCCGCCACGCGACCCCCAACGCTGGTCGCCGGTCCTGAGAACACCTTGAAGTCGACGGTCTTCATCACCTCGGTCAGCTCGGTCAGTTCCAGCTTGACGCGCAGGTCGGGCTTGTCGCTGCCGTACTTGAACATCGCTTCGGCATAAGTCATCTGCGCGTAGACCGGCAGCTCCAGCCCCAGCGTCTTGCGGAAGACGGTGCGGATCATGGCTTCGGTGATGGCGCGGATTTCCTCTTCGCCGAGGAAGGACGTTTCAATATCGATCTGCGTGAATTCAGGCTGGCGGTCGGCACGCAGGTCTTCGTCGCGGAAGCACTTGACGATCTGGTAGTAGCGGTCGAAGCCGGCCACCATCAAGAGCTGCTTGAACAGCTGCGGCGACTGCGGCAAGGCGAAGAACTGGCCGTCGTGCACGCGGCTGGGCACGAGGTAATCGCGCGCGCCCTCGGGCGTGCTCTTGGTCAGCATCGGCGTTTCGATGTCGATGAAGCCCTGCTCGTCGAGGAACTTGCGCACCTCGATGGCCACGCGGTAGCGCAGGCGCAGGTTCTTCTGCATCTCGGGGCGGCGCAGGTCCAGCACGCGGTGGGTCAGGCGCACGGTCTCGCTGAGGTTTTCGTCGTCCAGCGGGAAGGGCGGCGTGACGCTGGCGTTGAGCACCGTCAACTCATGCGCCAGCACTTCGATCTTGCCGCTGGTCAGCGCGGCGTTTTCGGTGCCAGCCGGACGCGCGCGCACCTTGCCGACGACCTGGACGCAGAACTCGTTGCGCACGATTTCGGCGGTCTTGAACATCTCGGCGCGGTCGGGGTCGCAGACGATCTGCACCAGGCCTTCGCGGTCACGCAGGTCGATGAAGATGACACCGCCGTGGTCGCGGCGGCGGTGCGCCCAGCCCATCAGCGTGACGGTCTGGTCCATCAGCTTTTCGCTGACCAAGCCACAGTAGGTGGTTCTCATGTTCATTCTCCGGAAAACATCTGGCTGCATCGATGACTGATCTGGCGCTTCGGTCGGCGCGTGGGCGATTTTCGTCGCGAGGGCGTCGAGGTCGGGTTGAGCAGCGCAGCCGTACTGCCGTACGGCGAGCAGCGCAGGCCCGAGATCGGCGGCCGCAGCAGAAAAGCGCCCATGCGCTCAGGGCTGACCGGCTGCCGGGCCGGCCAGCCCGGTCAATTTCGTGCGGCTGAGGCCGGCTGCAGCGCCGGCGCTTCAGCGCCCGGCACCACCACGCCCATCGAGATGACGTACTTCAGCGCCTGGTCCACGCTCATGTTCAGCGGGCGGATGGCGGCCCTGGGCATGATCAGGAAGAAGCCCGAGGTGGGGTTGGGTGTGGTCGGCACGTAGACACTGACATGCTCGCCGTCGAGGTGGGCCGCGACCTCGCCGCCCGGCTTGCCGGTGACGAAGGCAATGGTCCAGGAACCGGCATGCGGGTACTGCACCAGCACGGCTTCGCGAAAGGCGTTGCCGTTGCTGGAGAACAGCGTGTCCGAGACCTGCTTGACCGAGTTGTAGATGCTCTTGACGATGGGAATCTTGCCCATCAGCCGGTCCCATTGGCGCACCGACCACTGGCCGAAGATGTTGGTGACGAAGACGCCGGTCAGCAGCATGGTGGCGACCAGCACCAGCACGCCCAGACCCGGCACATGGCGCAGCAGTTCGATGTTGGCGCGCGTCGATTCGGGCAGCACGGCCTGGGTGGCCGACAGCAGGCCGGCGAAGACGCCGTCCAGCGCGCCCAGCAACCACGACAGCAACCAGATCGTGATGGCCAAAGGCAGCCACACCAGCAGGCCGGCGACGATGTATTTCTTCATGGCATCGATTCCGTCGGACGCTCAGGAACCACTGCTCGGCGGCGGTGCGGCGGCAGCCGGCGCCGGGGCGGGCGCGGCTGCCGGTGCCGCAGCGCTGCCTGCAGCGGGTGCGCTGGCAGCCGGCACCGGCGCGGCCGCCTTGTCGCCGCCCTCAGCCGGCTTGTCGCCCGTTTTAGCGGCCTCGCCGTCTTTGGCGTCCTTCGGCGCGGCAGCCGTGTTGCCGCCGCGGAAGTCGGTCACGTACCAGCCCGAACCCTTGAGCTGGAAGCCGGCCGCGGTGACCTGCTTTTCGTAAGTGGAAGCGCCACAGGCCGGGCAGACGGTCAGCACGTCGTCGGACATCTTCTGCAACACGTCTTGCGCGTGGCCGCAGGCGGCGCAACGGTAGGCGTAAATCGGCATGGTGGAAACGGCGGTCCAAAAAGGGTCGAATTATAGGCGGCCGGGGTCAGCCGGCCCGAGGGGATCAGGGCTCAGCCGGCGCGCGTCTAGAAGGCGGTCAGCAGCAAACCCATCACGAAACCGGCCGCTGCCCACAGCAGGCCTTGCAGCAGGCGGCGGGTGGCGCGCTGCTCGGCCAGCAGCGCCGGCAGAGCGGCCAGCGCAGCGCGTTCGCTGGGGTTGCCCTGCTGGCGCAGCGCCTGGTGCAGCAGGCGTGGCAGTTCGGGCAGCAACTGGGCGTAACGCGGGGCCTCGTTCTGCAGCCGGTCGAGCAGGCCGCGCCAGCCGATCTGCTCGTTCATCCAGCGTTCCAGGAAGGGCTTGGCAGTCACCCACAGGTCCAGATCGGGGTCGAGCTGGCGGCCCAGGCCTTCGATGTTCAGCAGCGTTTTCTGCAGCAGCACCAGCTGCGGCTGGATCTCGACATTGAAGCGGCGCGAGGTCTGGAACAGGCGCATCAGCACCTGGCCCAGCGAGATGTCTTTCAGCGGCCGGTCGAACTGCGGTTCGCAAACCGCGCGGATGGCGCTTTCCAGCGCATCAACCCGCGTGTTGGCCGGCACCCAGCCGCTTTCGATGTGCAGTTCGGCGACCCTTTTGTAGTCGCGCTGGAAGAAGGCCAGGAAGTTGTAGGCCAGGTATTCCTTGTCGTTGTCGGTCAGCGTGCCGACGATGCCGAAGTCCAGCGCGATGTAGCGCCCGAAGGTGGCCGGCTCCAGGCTGACCTGGATGTTGCCGGGGTGCATGTCGGCATGGAAGAAGCCGTCGCGGAAGACCTGGGTGAAGAACAGCGTGACGCCGTCGCGCGCGAGCTTCTTGAAGTCAACCCCGGCGGCGCGGATGCGCTCGACCTGCCCGATCGGCACGCCCTTCATCCGCTGCATCACGATGACGCTGGAGGTGCAAAGTTCCCACACCATCTCGGGCACCAGCACCAGGTTCAGGCCTTCCATGTTGCGCCGCAGTTGGGCGCCGTTGGCGGCCTCGCGCACCAGGTCGAGTTCGTCGTGCAGGTAACCGTCGAACTCGGCCACCACCTCGCGCGGCTTGAGGCGCCGCCCGTCGGCCGACAGGCGTTCCACCCAGCGCGCCAGCAGGTGCAGCAGGTTCATGTCCTGGTCGATGACTTCCAGCATGCCCGGGCGCAGCACCTTGACGGCCACCTCGCGGCCGTCCTTCAGCACCGCGAAGTGAACCTGGGCGATCGATGCACTGGCCACTGGCTCGGCGTCGAAGCTGGCGAAGACGTCTTCGATGCGCCGGCCGAAGGCCTTTTCGACCAGCGCGCGCGACTGCGCCGCCGGAAACGGCGGCACGCGGTCTTGCAGTCGGGCCAACTCGTCCGCCACATCCAGCGGGATCAGGTCGCGCCGGGTGGACAGCACCTGGCCGAACTTGACAAAGATGGGGCCCAGACGCTCCAGCCCCATGCGCAGGCGTTCGCCGCGCGGGGCGTCGAGCCGCCGGCCGACGGTGGCCAGACGCACCAGCACGCGCACCCAGGGCTGGCGGAAGGCCGACAGCGCCACCTCGTCCAGGCCGAAGCGCAGGACGGTGACGACGATCGTCACCAGTCTGCCGATGTGCGCCAAGATCAGGTGCCGCGTGTGCGCAGGCGGTCGCCGAGGCCGGCCGCGCCGCGGCTGCCCAGGTCGAGCGCGGACCGAAAGGCCTTGGCCAGTGCCGCACCGATGCGGTGCAGCGGCTGCGCCACCGTCGGGCCGAACACGCGTTCCAGGTCGGCGGCCACGTCCCAGCGCACGTTCTGCAGCAGCCAGTTCACGTCGCCGGCCAGTTGGGCGTCACCATCGATCTGCACCGCAGGCGCGTCGCCGCCGATGAGGCGGCCGATCAGCAGGGCCGGATTGGGCGCATCCAGCGTGACGGCCAGGTCGGGCGCGGCCACGGCCTCGGGCCCGCACCAATCGAGCATGCCGGCCGGCGTGATGCGCCAGGCCAGGGGCGGCGGTGCCGGCAGCAGCGAGGGCCAGCCGGTGATGGCCAGTGCCACCGTGCGGCCCGCGTGCGGCTGCAGGCGGGCCGTGGCCACCGCCTCGCCAGACAGCACGTGGTTGATGACCAGCGTCAATCGTTCGGCGAGTGCCGGTGCGAGCAGGGCTTGGAGACTTTGCAACATCCGGCGATTGTAGGCAGCGGCCCTTGGACAGGGGGCCGGCGGGCCGCCGGAACGTCACAGGAATTGGGCCAGAATCCGGCGCTAACCGCGCGGCCGCCGTCCCCCGGCCGCGCACAGACCCGCTGTTGCTGGCGGGTGCATCAGCCGCAGCACCGATTCAGCCTCCCCCCACCACCAGCGATGTTCGAAGAACGAGGCTACAAAAGAACTTTCTACAGCGCGCCCCAGTCGGTGACATCGCTGGTGGCGGCGTTTCTGGAACCGACCCTCACGGTGCTGGCCTACCTGGCATCGGCGGCGGTGTTCAACGAGCCCATCGGGCGGTCGGACCTGACGCTGTGCCTGCTGATCTTTGCGCTGACCTTCCCCGGGCGCAACCGCTTCCGCGACCGCCACCTGAACGCCGCCGTCGACATCGGCAGTTCCTGGCTCAGCCTGCTCGCCATCCTGGCGCTGTGTGCCTACGCAACGCGCAGCCTGCACCTGTTCAACATGGATGTGCTGATGTGGTGGGCCGCTGCCACGCCGGTGCTGCAGTGGCTGGGCTACTTCAGCGGACGCGTGGCGCTGCGCCGCCTGGCCAGCGTGCCAGGCAACCGCCGCACCGCCGTGGTGGTGGGCGCGGGCAGCCTGGGGGTGAAGGTGTCGCGGGCTTTCCAGGCGCACGACAACCTGGGCCTGGTCTTCCTGGGCTACTTCGACGACCGCGCCGATGACCGGGTCGACACCGACGCCGCCGGCCTGCGCCTGGGCAACCTGAAGCAGGTGGCACCTTTCATCACCGAACACGGCGTGAACGAGGTCTACATCACCCTGCCGCTGGGCTCGCAGCCGCGCATCGTCGAGTTGCTGGCCCAGGTGCAGGGCACCACCGCCAGCGTGTTCTTCGTGCCCGATGTCTTCGGCATCAGCATCATCCAGGGCCGGCTGCAGGACATGAACGGCGTGCCGGTCGTGGGCTTGCAGGAAACGCCTTTCACTGGCACCAACCGCCTGGTCAAGCGGCTGTCTGACCTGGTGCTGGCCCTCGCCATCCTGGTGCTGATCTCGCCGGTGCTGCTGGTGGTGGCCTTGGGCGTGAAGCTGAGTTCGCCCGGGCCGGTGATCTTCGCGCAGCGCCGCAACGGCCTGGATGGCGAAGAAATCATCGTCTACAAATTCCGCTCGATGCGCGCGGCCGACGACGGTGCCATCGTGCAGCAGGCGACCAAAGAAGACCCGCGCATCACGCGCTTCGGGGCTTTCCTGCGGCGCAGTTCGCTGGACGAATTGCCACAGTTCATCAACGTGTTGCAAGGCCGCATGAGCATCGTGGGGCCCAGGCCCCATGCGGTGGCCCACAACGAGCAATACCGCCAGCTCATCAAGGCCTACATGGTGCGCCACAAGGTCAAGCCGGGCATCACCGGCTGGGCACAAATCCACGGTTTGCGCGGCGAGACCGACACCATCGACAAGATGCAGGCGCGCGTCGAATACGATCTGGAATACCTGCGGAACTGGTCCCTGGGTCTGGACCTCCAGATCATCGCGCGCACCATCAAGCTGGTGTTCTTCGACCGCAACGCCTACTGATCGCAGGAATCCCAACCCGTGACGAAACCGACCCGCGAATTCCGGCCGTTAGCCCCCATCGCGAGCCGCGCCGCCAGCACCACCGCACGCACCGCTGCGGTCTTCGTGACCGGTGGCCTGATCGGCCTGTGGACCCTGCCTGCAGCCGCCCAAACCAGCCCTTACTACATCGGCATTTCGGAGAACGTCAGCCGCGACAACAACCTGTTGCGCCTGCCCGATGGCCAAGAAGCCAAGGCCGGCTACACCCGTGCCGACACCACGCTGACCACGGCGCTGCAGGCCGGCATCGACCAACCCTTCGGCCGCCAGCGCGCCAGCGCGAACCTGTCATTGCGCGACTCGCGCTACCGCGGCAATACGCTGTTCAACAACCAGGGCTACACGGCCAGTGTGGGCCTGGACTGGTCGACCGTCGAGCGCATCAGCGGCAGCCTGTCGGCCAACGTCAACCGCAGCCTGTCCAGCTTCAACAACTACGACGTCGGCTTGCTGCTCGACAAGAACTACGAAGACACCCAAGGCCTGAACGCGACGGTCAACGTGGGTCTGGTCACGCAATACAGCCTGGAGCTGAACGCCGGCCACCGCGCGGTGACCAACACGCTGGACAACACCACGCTGCAGGCCCGCAACTTCCGCCAGGACAGCGGCGGCCTGACCTTGCGCTGGCGCCCGAGCAGCGCCACCAGCATCGGCCTGGGCGTGCGCGACACGCGGGGCCGCTACCCGCGCTACCGACAGGTCAATGGCGACTACCAGGCCGACCGCTACAAGCAGACCTCGGTCGACATCGTGGCCTCGCTGGTGCCCAGCGGCGCCAGCACGGTCGACCTGCGCATCGGCCAGTCGAACACGAACTACGACCTGAACAGCGCGCGTGATTTTTCCGGCATCACCGGCACGCTGGGCTGGAACTGGCAGGCCACCGGCAAGTTCAGGTTGACCACGCGCGTGTCGCGCGACACCGGCCAGGACTCTTACGCCACAACCGTCTTCGGCAACGTGCCGGGCTCGTCGGACTACAGCCGCGTGGTGGACACCTTGCGCCTGGAAGGCAACTTCCAGCAGTCCGCAAAGATTGCCCTGGTGGCCTCCTGGCAGCTGGCGCAACGGACCATCGTGCAGACCACCGTCAACCCGCTGGTGCCGCTGAATGCCAGCGGCAAGGACGCCACCAACACCTATGCGCTGGGTGCGCGCTGGGCCCCTTACCGCACCATTTCAGTGGGCTGCGACGTCGGCCAGGAACAGCGTTCGGCCTCGGGCGATCTGACCACGCCGATGCACAGCAGTTCGGTGTCCTGTTTCGGCCAGTTCCAGATTCAACCGTGATGGGCACTGCGGCGCAAACCGTCTTGCTGACCGGTGCCACCGGCTACATCGCTTCGCACTGCTGGCTGGCGCTGCAAGCGGCCGGCTTCCAGGTGGTGGGCGTCGACGATTTCTCGAACAGCTCGCCGGAGGTGTTGAACCGGCTGCGCGAACTGTCCGGACAAGAGCCGGTCTTCGAACGCGCCAGCGTCTGCGACGAAGCCGCGATGGCGGCGCTGTTCGGGCGCCACCGCATCGACGCCGTGGTGCACTTCGCGGCCTTCAAGGCGGTCGGCGAATCGGCCAGCCAGCCGCTGGCCTACTACACCAACAACATCGGCGGCCTGCTCACCCTGTGCCGCGCGATGCAGCAGCATGGCGTGCAGCGCTTGGTCTTCAGTTCCAGCGCCACCGTCTATGGCGACCCGCAGCAACTGCCGCTGACCGAAGCGGCGCCGCTGTCGGCCACCAACCCCTATGGCCAGACCAAGCTGATCGGCGAGCAGATCCTGCGCGACCTGGGCGCTGCCAGCCCGCAGTGGCAGACCGGCTGTCTGCGCTACTTCAACCCAGTGGGCGCGCACGCCAGCGGCCGCATCGGCGAAGACCCGCGCGGCGTCCCCAACAACCTGATGCCCTATGTCGCGCAAGTCGCCGTCGGGCGGCGCGCGCAGCTGTCGGTTTACGGCGATGACTACCCGACCGTCGATGGCACTGGCGTTCGCGACTACATCCACGTCGTCGATCTGGCCGAGGGCCATGTCGCCGCACTGCGCCGCCTGTTCGACGCGCCGGGCTCCTTCACCGTCAACCTGGGCACCGGGCGCGGCCACAGCGTGCTGGAAGTGGTGGCCGCCTACGCGCAGGCCAGCGGCCGCGCCCTGCCTTACCAGGTGATGCCGCGCCGGCCCGGCGACATCGCCGCTTGCTACGCCGACCCGGCCCGGGCCAGCGAGTTGCTGGGCTGGACAGCGCAACACGATCTGGCGCGCATGTGCGAAGACAGCTGGCGCTGGCAATCGATGAACCCCAACGGCTTCCAAGCCTGAGCAGACCGAGATCGTCATGACCAAGACCCAAGTCCAACCCGTGATCATGGCCGGCGGTTCCGGAACCCGGCTGTGGCCACTGTCGCGCGCCGGCTTCCCGAAGCAGTTCCTGGTGCTGTCGGGCAACACCAGCCTGTTCCAGCAAGCCGCGTCACGCTTGCAGGGCCTGGAAGACGCCGACACCGTCGTCGCCGACCCGCTGATCGTCGGCAACGAGGAACACCGCTTCCTGGTCCTCGACCAACTGCGTGAAATCAAGGCCGAACCGTCGGCCGTGCTGCTCGAACCCGTGGGCCGCAACACCGCACCGGCAGTCACGCTGGCCGCGCTGCACGCGCTGGAAGCGGGCAGCGACCCGGTGCTGGTGGTGACATCCGCCGACCAGACCGTGACAGACGGTGCCGCGTTCACGACCGCGCTGAAGGGCGCGGTCCGCATGGCCGCCGAGGGCGCCATCGCGATCCTGGGCGTCACGCCCGACAGGCCTGAAACCGGCTACGGCTACATCCGCGCCGACGGCACCAAAGTCGCGCAATTCGTCGAGAAGCCCGACCAGGCGACGGCCGAGAAATATGTCGCAGCGGGCGGCTACTACTGGAATGCCGGCATGTTCGTGCTGAAGGCCTCCGTCTGGATGGCGGCGCTGGAACGCTTCCGCCCCGATATCGCCAGTGCCTGCCGCGCAGCCTGGGCCCCGCGCACCACAGACGCCAAATTCGTCCGCCCGTCCAAGCCTGAATTCGCCGCCGTGCCGAGTGAATCGGTGGACTACGCGGTGATGGAGCAGTGCCCCGGCGTGCTCGACATCCGCATGCAGCCTTTGGCCGCGGGCTGGAACGACCTGGGTGCCTGGGAAGCCGTCTGGCAGGTGGCCGAGAAAGATGCTGCCGGCAACGCCAGCGTGGGCGACGCCATCATCAGCGACAGCCGCAACACCCTGGTGCATGCCACCAGTCGGTTGGTCAGCGTGGTCGGCCTGGACGACGTGGTGGTGGTGGAAACGCCCGACGCCATCCTGGTGGCCAGCCGCGAGAAAAGCCAGGACGTGAAGAACATCGTCAACCAGCTGGGCCGCGAACAGCGCGGTGAACAGGTGCTGCACCGCAAGGTGCACCGCCCCTGGGGCTGGTACGACAGCATCGACAACGGCCCGCGCCACCAGGCCAAGCGCATCATGGTCAAGCCGGGCGCTTCCCTGAGCCTGCAGATGCACCACCACCGCGCCGAACACTGGATCGTGGTCAGTGGCACCGCCGAAGTCACCAACGGCGAACAGGTGCTGATGCTCACCGAGAACCAGAGCACCTACATCCCGCTGGGCCAGGTGCACCGCCTGCGCAACCCCGGGAAGATGGACCTGGAAATCATCGAAGTCCAGTCGGGCAGCTACCTCGGCGAAGACGACATCGTGCGCTTCGAAGACACCTACGGCCGGGTACCCACCAAATGACGATCCTCGTCACCGGCGGTGCCGGCTTCATTGGCAGCAACTTCGTGCTCGACTGGCTGGCGCAGTCGGCTGAAACCGTCGTCAACCTGGACGCGCTGACCTACGCCGGCAACCTGCAGAACCTGGCTTCGCTGCAGGGCAACCCGACGCACGTTTTCGTCAAGGGCGACATCTGCGACCGCGCGCTGATGGACAGCCTGATGGCCAGCCACCGCCCGCGTGCCGTGGTGCACTTCGCGGCCGAGAGCCATGTCGACCGCAGCATCCACGGCCCCGGTGCGTTCATGAAAACGAACGTGGACGGCACCTTCACCTTGCTGGAAGCCGTGCGCCAGCACTGGAACACGCTGGACGGTGATGCGAAGGCGGGCTTCCGTTTCCACCACGTCAGCACCGATGAGGTCTACGGCAGCCTGGCACCCGACGCGCCGGCCTTTACCGAGACCCACCCCTACGAGCCGAACAGCCCGTACAGCGCCAGCAAGGCCGCCAGCGACCACCTGGTGCGCGCCTGGCACCACACCTACGGCTTGCCGGTGGTCACCACCAACTGCAGCAACAACTACGGTCCGTTTCACTTCCCCGAAAAGCTGATTCCGCTGTTGATCGTCAACGCGTTGGCGGGCAAGCCGCTGCCCGTGTACGGCGACGGCCAACAGATCCGCGACTGGCTGTATGTCGGCGACCACTGCAGCGGCATCCGCGCGGTGCTGGCCGGCGGCCGCTTGGGCGAGACCTACAACATCGGCGGCTGGAACGAGCAGGCCAACATCACCATCGTCAAGACGGTGTGTGCACTGCTCGATGAACTGCGACCCAGCGCGGCTGGCCCTTATGCGCGGCTGATCACCTACGTCACCGACCGACCCGGCCACGACCGCCGCTACGCCATCGACGCGCGCAAGATCGAACGCGAACTGGGCTGGCGCCCCGCCGAGACCTTCACCAGCGGCATCCGCAAGACCGTGCAGTGGTATTTGTCGCACGGCGACTGGGTGGCGAACGTGCAGAGCGGCGGCTACAAGGACTGGGTTGCTGCCAATTACGCCGCGCGCTGAGCGCGCAGAACTGGGTCTGCCGCCATGAAGATCCTTTTGCTGGGCAAGAACGGCCAGGTCGGCTGGGAACTGCAACGCGCACTGGCGCCCTTGGGCGAGGTCATCGCCTGTGACTTCGACACCCCAGGCGAGCTGAAAGCCGACTTCAGTCAGCCCGAATCGCTGCGCCCGCTGATCCGCGCGCTGCGGCCCGATGTCATCGTCAATTCAGCAGCCCATACCGCTGTCGACAAGGCCGAGAGCGAAGCCGATTTCGCGCGCGCCCTGAATGCCACCGCGCCCGGCGTGGTGGCGCAGGAGGCCGCCACGCTCGGCGCGCTGATGGTTCACTACAGCACCGACTACGTCTTCGACGGCAGCGGCAGTGCGCCGCGCGACGAGACGGCGGCCACCGCCCCGCTCAGCGTCTACGGCCGCACCAAGCTGGAAGGCGAAGACCTCATCCGCGCCAGTGGCTGCAGCCACCTCATCCTGCGGACCAGTTGGGTCTATGCGGCGCGCGGCGGCAACTTCGCCCGCACCATGCTGAAGCTGGCGGCCGAGCGCGATGCGCTGAACGTCATCGCCGACCAGTTCGGCGCGCCCACGGGCGCCGAACTGCTGGCCGACATCACCGCCCACACGCTGCTGCGCACACGCGCCACGCCGGCCCTGGGCGGCACCTACCACTGCGTGGCCGGCGGCGAAACGCACTGGCAGGGCTACGCCAGTTTCGTCATCGAATGGGCGCGCGCCCACGGCGTGGCCATCAAAGTCGCGGCCGATGCCGTCAAGCCGATCCCGACCAGCGCCTACCCCACACCGGCCCGGCGCCCGCTGAATTCGCGACTGGACACGCGCAAGTTGCAAACGAATTTCAGCCTTGTCCTGCCGCATTGGCAGGCTGGCGTCGAACGCATGCTGACCGAAGTGCTCGGTCGCTGAACAAAGGTCCACCCATGCAACGCAAAGGCATCATCCTGGCCGGCGGTTCCGGTACCCGGCTGCACCCGGCCACGCTGGCCATCAGCAAGCAATTGCTGCCGGTCTACGACAAGCCGATGGTTTACTACCCGCTCAGCACCCTGATGCTGGCCGGCATGCGTGATGTGCTGATCATCAGCACCCCGCAAGACACGCCGCGCTTCCAGAGCCTGCTGGGCGACGGCAGCCGCTGGGGCATGAACCTGAGCTACTGTGTGCAGCCCAGCCCCGACGGCCTGGCGCAGGCCTTCATCCTGGGCAAAGACTTCGTCGGCGGCGGCCCAAGCGCCTTGGTGCTGGGCGACAACATCTACTACGGCCACGACTTTGCGCACCTGCTGTCGCGGGCCGATGAACGCAGCCACGGTGCCACGGTATTCGCTTACCACGTCACCGACCCCGAGCGCTACGGCGTGGTCGAGTTCGACGCCAACAAGCGCGCGCTCAGCATCGAAGAAAAGCCCAAGGCCCCGAAGAGCAATTACGCCGTCACCGGCCTGTATTTCTACGATGAACAGGTTTGCGACATCGCGGCCCACATCAAGCCCAGCGCACGCGGCGAATTGGAAATCACCACCGTCAATGCGCACTACCTGCAGCAGCAGCAGTTGGATGTGGAAATCATGGGCCGCGGTTACGCCTGGCTGGACACCGGCACCCACGACAGCCTGCTGGAAGCCGGCCAGTTCATCGCCACGCTGGAAAAGCGCCAGGGCCTGAAGGTGGCCTGCCCCGAAGAAATCGCCTACCGCGCCGGCTGGATCGACGCCGCGCAGCTGGAAATGCTGGCCGCGCCGATGATGAAAAACAGCTACGGCCAGTACCTGATGCAGGTGCTGCGCGAAAAGGCCTTCTGACCATGAAACTGCTGCCGACCTCCCTGCCTGGCGTCGTCATCATCGAGCCGGCCGTCTTCGGCGACGACCGAGGCTGGTTCTACGAAAGCTTCAACGAGGCGCGCTTCAATGCCGCGCTGGATGACATCGGCCTGCCGCCGGCCCCGTGCTTTGTGCAGGACAACCACTCGGCCAGCAAGGCCGGCGTGTTGCGCGGCCTGCACTACCAACTGCCGCCGCAAGCGCAAGGCAAGCTGGTGCGCGTGGTGCAGGGTACGGCCTGGGACGTGGCGGTGGACATCCGCGCCGGTTCGGCCACTTTCGGGCAGTGGTTCGGGCTGGAATTGAGTGCCGAGAACAAGCGTCAGCTGTGGATACCGGCCGGCTACGCGCACGGTTTCGTCGCGCTGCAAGACGACACCCACTTCCTCTACAAGACCACCGATGTGTGGTCCAAGGCCTGCGAGCGAGCCATCCGCTGGGACGACCCGGCCATCGCGATTGCCTGGCCCTTGCCGGCCGGCGTGGCGGCACCGCTGGTGGCACCCAAGGACGCGGCAGCCCCGCTCTTGGCCGACGCCGAATTGCCGGCCGGCTGACCACCAGGCGGCCGGCGAGCAGGCGAAAAAAACGCAGCCGAGGCTGCGTTTCTTCGTTGGGCCGGCACCCGAAGGCACCGTGCCCGAGGCGCTTAGATCGCCTTGATGGTCGAAGCTTGCGGGCCCTTCTGGCCTTGCTTGACTTCGAACTCGACCTTTTGGCCTTCGGCCAGGCTGCGGAAGCCGCCGGTCGATTGGATTTCGCTGAAGTGAGCGAAGAGGTCCTTGCCGCCGCCGTCAGGCGTGATGAAGCCAAAACCCTTGCCGTCGTCGAACCACTTCACGATACCGGTTTGCGTAGTCATATTGAATTTCCTTTCACGGTTGCTGCGCGGCACATGCCGTCGCAGTGCAGATGCGGGCCAAGATGAATCACCGATCAAGAAATCCAACGATCACCACCGGGGTGGAGCACGCCAAACACTGTCTGTAAAAAACCGTCTTGCTCAAATCTACCCAACTAATGTAGCTGGAAAATTGACATCCCACGTTTCGCCCCGGCAAAGACCGGCAGAAAGGCGCAATGCGCTGCCGCTCGTCCCGCTGTCAGGCGGCCCGCGCGGCACTGCGGCCGATGCCGCTGTATTCGATGCCCTGCAGGCGCATCAGTGCCGGGTCATAGATGTTGCGGCCGTCGAAGATCAGCGGCTGCTTCAGCGCCGCCTTGATGGCGTCGAAGTCGGGGTTGCGGAATTCCTTCCACTCGGTGACGACGACCAGCGCGTCGGCCCCCGTCAGGGCCTCGGCCTGGCTGGGGACGAAGGTCAGGCCCGCTATGCCCTGCATCACACGCGCCGCTTCTTCCATGGCCACCGGGTCGTAGGCCCGCACCGCCGCACCGCGCCGCGTTAATTCTTCGACGATGACGCGGCTGGGCGCTTCGCGCATGTCGTCGGTGTTGGGCTTGAAGGCCAGGCCCCACAGCGCGAAGGTGCGGCCGTGCAGGTCTTCGCCGAAGCGCTGCACGATCTTGTTCACCAGCACATGCTTCTGGCGGTCATTGGCGTCTTCCACGGCCTGCAGCACACCCAGCTGCATGCCGGCTTCCTTGCCGGTGTGGATCAGTGCTTTCACGTCCTTCGGAAAGCAGCTGCCGCCGTAGCCGGTGCCGGGGTAGAGGAAAGACGTGCCGATTCGCGGGTCGCTGCCGATGCCCTTGCGCACCATCTCGATGTCGGCGCCCACGCGCTCGGCCAGCAGGGCCAGCTCGTTCATGAAGCTGATGCGCGTGGCCAGCATGGCGTTGGCGGCGTACTTGGTGAATTCGGCGCTGCGCACGTCCATCACCTGCAGGCGGTCGTGGTTGCGCATGAAGGGCGTGTACAGGGCGCGCATCAGCAAAATGGCGCGTTCGTCGTCAGCACCCACCACGATGCGGTCGGGGCGCATGCAGTCGTCCACCGCCGCGCCTTCCTTCAAGAATTCGGGGTTGGACACGACGGCGAATTCAGCCGCGCCCATGCCGCGCGCCACCAGGGCGGCGCGCACGGCAGCCTTGACCTTGTCGGCCGTGCCCACGGGCACCGTGCTCTTGTCGACGATGACCTTGTAGTCGGTCATGTGGCGACCGATGTTGGTGGCGGCAGCCAGCACGTACTGCAAGTCGGCCGAGCCGTCTTCATCGGGCGGCGTGCCCACGCCGATGAACTGGATGGTGCCGTGGGCCACGGCGGTCTCCACGTCAGTGGTGAATTGCAGGCGGCCGGCGGCCACATTGCGGTGCACGACGGCTTCCAACCCCGGCTCGTGGATGGGGATACCCCCGTCCTTGAGCATCTGGATCTTGCGCTCGTCGATGTCGAGGCAAACCACGTGGTTGCCCATTTCCGACAGGCAAGCGCCCGTGACCAAACCGACATAGCCGGTGCCGACAACAGTGACTTTCATTGCGGTTCTCTTTGCTCCACAGCCCAGGCGCGACGCAGGCCGCGCGACAATCAACGATTCTCACCCGTCGGCTGGCCAATGGCGCCCGACTTGCTTGTGGAAATGCGACAAGGTGCGCACTCCCCTCCGCAGGAAGTCACGCCCGCAGTGATATCTTCGAAAACACGCTCACCCACCTCAGACATGACCAAAACCGCACTCATCACCGGCGTCACCGGCCAAGACGGCGCCTACCTGGCCGAACTGCTGCTGAAGAAGGGCTATGCCGTGCACGGCATCAAGCGCCGTTCATCGTCGTTCAACACCGACCGCGTGGACCACCTGTACCAGGACCCACACGTTGATCACCAGAATTTCACGCTGCACTACGGCGACCTGACGGACAGCACCAACCTGATCCGCATCGTCAAGCAGGTGCAGCCCGACGAGATCTACAACCTGGGCGCGATGAGCCACGTGGCGGTCTCGTTCGAACAGCCCGAATACACGGCCGACGCCGACGGCATCGGCACGCTGCGCCTGCTGGAAGCCATCCGCATCCTGGGCCTGGAAAAGAAGACTCGTTTCTACCAGGCCAGCACCAGCGAGCTCTA
>JANMZP010000002.1:0-2541 GCA_031383435.1 Betaproteobacteria bacterium
CACCTATCCAAGGACCCGACATGCAAGGCGACCCCCTCGTCATCCAGTGCCTTAAGCCCAGCTCAAGAACGAGCTGACGGCCATCAACCAGTACTTCGTGCACTACCGCATGTTCAAGCACTGGGGTTTCGAGCGCATGGCGAAGAAGGAGTACGAGGAGTCCATCGGCGAGATGAAGCATGCCGACGCCCTGATGGAGCGGCTGTTTACGCTGGACGCGCTGCCCAACCTGCAAGACCTGGGCAAGCTGCTGATCGGCGAGACGCTGCCCGAGGCCCTGGCCTGCGACCTGAAGGTCGAGCAGGGCTCGCAAGCCACTGTGAAGGCCGGCATCGCGCAGTGCGAGCTGAGCCGCGACTACGTCTCGCGCGACCTGTTCCAGCACATCCTGAACGACACCGAAGAGCACATCGACTTCCTGGAAACGCAGATCGAGCTGATCGGCAAGGTCGGCGAGCAGAACTACCTGCAAACGCAGCTCGGCAGCTGACAGGGCCAAGCCGCCGCGTCGCCCGTCCGGCGGCCCGCGGGCTCTCGGCAATCTGGCGTCGAAAGAATGCGCTTGATAATGCGAACGATTCGCATTACATTGGCATCATGATTGTTTGTGTCTGCCACCGGGTCTCAGAGACCGACATTGCCCGCGCGGCGCACCAGGGTTGCGCCAGCTTCGACGAACTGCAGTTCGAGTTGTCGGTCGCCACGTCCTGCGGGCGCTGCCACGACTGCGCGCGCGAGACCTTCAACCGCCATGCCGCGCCGGCTGGCGAGGGCGTGCCGCAGACCTGCTGCAGTGGCCACGCCTGACTCGACGGTCGCGCACGGCGACACCAAGCCGCTGACCGAAGCGGCCGTGGGCGAAAGCGCCACGGTGGCTGGTCTCAGCGTCCCTGCCGGATCGGACGGCTGGGCGCAACAGTTGCAGGACCTGGGCTTCATGCCCGGCGAACGGGTGACGCTGCTGACTCGCGGCCGTTCGGCGGCCGGCCCGATGGTGGTGCGCGTGGGCTTGTCCACCTACGCCTTGCGCAGCGCTGAAGCGGCTTGTGTGCGCGTGGGCTGCGAGCCTTGATCGCCGCGTGAAGGAAGCCGTCATCCACGTGCACCCGGCCGGCCGCTTGCTGGCCCTGGTGGGCAACCCCAACTGCGGCAAGACGGCGCTGTTCAACAGCCTCACCGGCAGCCGCCAGAAGGTGGCCAACTACGCCGGCGTGACGGTCGAACGCAAGGAAGGCCGCCTGACCACCGCCGCCGGCCGGGTGCTGCGCCTGCTGGACCTGCCCGGCACCTACAGCCTGCACCCGCGCAGCCCCGATGAACGCGTGACGCGCGACGTGCTGGCCGGCCAGGCGCGCGGCGAACGCCGGCCCGACCTGGTGCTGTGCGTGGTGGACGCCACCAACCTGCGGCGCAACCTGAAGCTGGTGCTGGCCGTCAAGCGCCTGGGGCTGCCCGCCGTGGTGGCACTGAACATGGCCGACCTGGCCGAAGCGCGCGGCCTGCACATCGACACCGCCGCCCTGGCGCGCGAGCTGGGGCTGCCGGTGGTGCGGACCGTGGCTGTCAAGGGCGCCGGCTCTGCCGAGTTGCGGGCCTTGCTCGACGACCCCGCCGTGTGGCGCGCGGCGCAAGCGTCCATCGACAGCACCGCCGCGTCTGCCACCGACGCTGGCGACCACGACACCGTGCGCCTTCTGCTCGAACGCCTGGGCCTGGATGCGGCGCTGCCGCAACTGGGCAGCGACCGCATCGACCGGCTGGTGCTGCACCCGGTGCTGGGCCCGCTGTTGCTGGCGCTGGTGATGTTCCTGATGTTCCAGGCGGTGTTTGCCTGGGCCGCCTGGCCCATGGACGCCATCAAGGCCGGCACCGCGTGGGTCGGTCAGGCGCTGGCCGCCGCCCTGCCCGACACGGGCCTGTGGTTCTGGCTCAGCAGCCTGCTGGTCAACGGCGTCGTCGCGGGCGTGGGCGGGGTGCTGGTGTTCCTGCCGCAGATCGTGGTCCTGTTCTTCTTCATCCTGGTGCTGGAAGAATCGGGCTACCTGCCGCGCGCCGCTTTCCTGCTCGACAGGCTGATGGGCAGCGTGGGCCTGAGCGGGCGATCCTTCATCCCGCTGCTTTCGAGCTTTGCCTGCGCCATCCCCGGCATCATGGCCGCGCGCAGCATCAGCAACCCGCGCGATCGGCTGGTGACGATCCTGATCGCGCCGCTGATGACGTGTTCGGCCCGGCTGCCGGTGTACGCGCTGCTGATCGGCGCCTTCATCCCGCCGCGCAGCGTGTGGGGCGGGATGCAGCTACAAGGCCTGGTTCTGTTCGGGCTGTACCTGGCGGGCATCGTGGGCGCGCTGCTGGTGGCCTGGGTGCTGAAGCGGCTGACCACGCAGGGCCAGGTGCGCACGCTGATGATGGAGCTGCCCGCATACCACTGGCCCACCATGCGGAACATCGCGCTGGGGCTGTGGCAGCGGGTGCAGATCTTCATGCGGCGCGTGGGCGGGGTGATCCTGGTGCTGACCGTGGCGCTGTGGTTCCTGGCCA
>JANMZP010000022.1:0-4087 GCA_031383435.1 Betaproteobacteria bacterium
GCTGGCCGACAGGCGGCTGATGAAATAGATGCCCGCGGTGGTGATGACGAGCAGCGCCACGGCGTAGGCCGAGGCCTGGCCGATCTGGCTGGGGTAACGATGCACCGCCTGGTAGATGGCCGAGGTGAAAACCTGGATGCCCACCGGCAGGCCCAGCAGGGCCGGTACCTCGAAGCTTTCGATCGCGCGCACGAAGAGGATCAGGAAGGTGGCGAAGATCGCCGGCCAGGCGAGCTTGAGCGTGACGCGCCAGAGCACCTGGAACACGTTCGCGCCGCTCATCATGGCCGACTCTTCCAGCGACGGGTCCATGGCGCGGAAGGCTGCCGTCATCAGCAGGAAGGCCACGGGCGAATAGTGCAGCCCGTCGACCCAGATCATTCCCCACATCGAATAGATGTTGAAGACCGGTTCGCTCAGGTTGAAGAGATTCATCAGCGTGAGGTTGATGATGCCGATCTTGGGGCTGCCGAGCAGGATCCACGACACGGTGAACAGGATGCCGGGGATCACCAGCGGGATCAGCGAGAGCGCGAAGAACAGGCTCTTGAACGGCGTGTTGGTGCGTTCGTTCATCCAGGCCAGCGTGGTGCCGACGAAGAACGCGAAGGCGGCCGTACCGACGGCGAACTGCAGGCTGGTCCAGAACAGGCGCGCGGTGTCGCTGCTGGTGTAGGCCGTGATGTAGTTGCCCCAGGTGAACTCCGCCGCCTTGGTGGCCGTCTGCGGCGTGAAGAAGCTCTGCCAGAGCAGGAAGCCCAGCGGCACCACCGCGATGTAGACCGTGAAGGCAACGCAGACCCCGATAACCAGCGCCTTCCAGCTGAGCAGCGCGCTCAGGTCCAGGCGCGCGCCTTCTTGCGCTTGCGACTGGCCGGTGCTTGTTGACGCAGATGCTGCGGGATTCATTGTTTCTATGTTCCTTTCGGCGGAACACTGGTCCGCATAGAGATACGAACAATGTAGGTAGATGCTTATGGGGTGTCAAGGCCGGAATCTCAGGGCTAACCCGCGCCGATGCCCCCGGTTCAGCCAGCAAAAGTGGCACAGGCTGGCGCACTTCACGGCCGTCCTGCGAAGCAGCCGGCGCGGCCGTTCAGCGCAAGGGCTCGGAAGCAGGACGTGCGGTCTGCAGCGTGCGACCGGCGACAATGTGCACCAACACCGCCACCGTCCCGAGACCCCTTGCCCAAGACCGGCCGCAACGAGCCCTGCCCCTGCGGCAGCGGCCGCAAGTTCAAGCTTTGCCACGGCGCCGTGGCCGTGCTGATGGCGCCGCAGCCAGCGGCAAGGACGGCCCCATCGGCACGCGAGTGCGGCCCCTGCACGGCCTGCTGCGAGGGCTGGGCCGAGGGCGAGATTCGCGGCCACCGCATGCACCCCGGCCAGCCCTGCCACTTCCTGGCGCCGGCGGCCGCGCGCCAGGCCGCTCCCAGCCCCTGCCGCATCTACGACGACCGCCCCGAGTCTCCCTGCCGCCGTTTCGTGTGCGGCTGGCGCGCAGCGGGCAGTCCCTTCCCCGAAGCCTTCAGACCCGACCAGGCCGGCGTCATCCTGGTGGCCACCCAGTGGCGCGACCGGCTGGGGTGGATCTTGCTGCCGGCGGGGCAGGACGCGCCACCCGCCATGCTGGCCTGGATGCAACAGCACGCCCAGGCCACCGGCCAGCCCTTCTATTACACGCAGGGCGGCGAACGGCTGGGCTATGGCCCGGCGCTGTTCCAGCAGGACATGTTGGCCAAGCTGCAACGCGGCGAAAAACTCTGGTAGGCCGGAGCCGTTGCGGTGGCTCAGGCCCCGCTGGCGGCGCAGCCGACCAGACCGGCTTGCAGCGCCGCAGCATCAAGCTGGCGGCCGATGAAAACCAGGCGGCTGCAGCGATCCTCGCCCTCGCGCCAGGGCCGCTGCCAGTCGCCTTCCAGCACCATGTGCACGGTCTGGAAGACCATGCGGCGCGGCTCGTCGGCAATGTTGACGATGCCCTTGGCGCGCAAGATGTCAGCACCCTGGGTAGCCACCAGCTGCGCCAGCCAAGCCTGCACCTGGGCCGCGTCCATCGGCAGCGTCGAACACAGCGAAACGCTGGTGATGGTGCTGTCGTGTTCATGGTCAACGCCGCGGTCATGGCTGTGACCGCAATGTTCGTCGTGCACCTGCGGCGCCAGGAAGCCGGGCTCTAGCGCGGTGATGCGCTGCAGGTCGAAGCTGCGGCGGCCCAGCACGCTGGCCAGCGGCACTTTGCTGCGCTGCGCACGCTGGCTGGGCGCCAGCGGGTTCAGCCGCCACAGCGCGGATTCCACCGCCCGCAGTTCGTCCTCGGTGACGAGGTCGGTCTTGTTCAGTACCAGCTGGTCGGCGAAGGCGATCTGCTCCACCGCCTCGCGGCTGCCGTTCAGTTGCTGCAGCACATGCCGCGCGTCGACCAGTGTGGTGATACTGTCAAGTCGCATGGTGGCACGCAGCTTGGGGTCGATGAAGAAGGTCTGCGCCACCGGGCCGGGGTCGGCCAGGCCGGTGGTCTCCACCACGATGGCATCGAAGGCCTCGCGCCGCAGCAGCAAGTTGTGCAGCGTGCGGATGAGGTCACCGCGCACGGTGCAGCAGATGCAGCCGTTGCTCATCTCGAACAGCTCTTCGTTGCTGTAAGTGATCAACTCATGGTCGATGCCGACCTCGCCGAACTCGTTGACGATCACGGCGTAGCGGTGGCCGTGGTCTTCGCTGAGGATGCGGTTGAGCAGCGTCGTCTTGCCGGCGCCGAGATACCCCGTCAGCACCGTGACCGGTATGCGGGCGTCCACGCTGCTACATCCAGGGCATCAGTGAAGCATGGATGACATTGGGCACACCGGCATTGCCCACCGAACGTATGGCGAGGTCGGTGTCCTTTAGGCCGAAGCGGTGCGTGGTCACCTTTTCCAGCGGGAAACGCTTCGACGCCAGCTGCGCCAGCGCCAGTTCACACGCCCGGTAGCTATGGCCGCGCGCGCTCTTCAGCGTGATCCACTTCAGCGTCATCTTGCCCAGCGGAAAATTGGGAAAGTCGCCCATCTCGCCCTGCACCACCATCAGCCCGCCCTTGCGCTTCAGCGCCTCAATGCCCAGCAGGATCGGCACGGTGCCGGCGCCAGCAGTGCAGTCCAGCACCACGTCCACGCCACGGCTGTGGGTGAGCTGCTGGATGCGCTCCAGCGGGTTTTCCTTGTTCACGTCGATGACGTGGTCAGCGCCCAGCGCCTTGGCCACTTCCAGGCGCGCTGTGTCTTTGCTGGTGCCAGTGACGATGATCATGCTGGCGCCCGCCTGTTTGCAGATCACCGTCTGAGACAGGCCCTGCTGGCCCGGCCCCTGGATGAGCACGATGTCGTCGTACTTCACGCCACCGTCGAACAGCGACCACTCCACGCCGTTGGCCATGGGCGTTACCAGGCCGGCCATTTCGGGCGTGACGCCCGCAGGCACCCTGTGCACGATGCTGTTCCAAGGCAGGAAGACGTACTGCGCAAAACCACCCCAGAGGTGCGGCGCCTTCTCGGTGCTGGTGTAGCCAAAGCGCAGGCCGTCGGGGTTGCCGCGCCAGTCGGTGGCCTCGCAATGCCGGTACTCGCCGCGGTGGCACCACTCGCACTTCATGCAGCCGACATAGTGCTCGACGAACACCAGGTCGCCTTCCTTGAAACCCTTGCGCCGCGTGAATTCACGGCCCGCTTTCGCGATGTAGCCGATGTTCTCGTGGCCCATGATGACGGGCGCGCCCTTGAGCGGGTCCTTGTACATCTTGACGTCGGTGCCGCAAATGCCGGCCACCTCCATCTTCAGCAGCGCGCAGTCCTCGGGCACCTCAGGCATGTCGTATTCGCGCAGCTCGATCTTGCTCGGGCCGGTCTTCACAGCAGCCAGTACTTTTTCCATTGCCAGTCTCCAGGTGTCGGGGGGTTGCGCGCGCAGGCTCGGGGCCTGGCTTCAGATCGTTTGGCCGGCCTGCAGCACACCGGCCGCCACCAGTGCGGCTTCCAGCCACTTCGGGCGGATCGGCCCACCGCCGGTGATCTCGGCGATGCGCTTGCGTTCCTCGGCCACCTTGGCG
>JANMZP010000025.1:0-7585 GCA_031383435.1 Betaproteobacteria bacterium
GTGCTCGGCCTGCCCCAGCAGGTCGACGGCGCACATCTCGCCGTCCACGCTGTCGTCGGCTATCAACAGCGTTTCGGTGGGCCCGGCAAACAGGTCGATGCCGACACGGCCGTAGAGCTGCCGTTTGGCTTCTGCAACAAACATGTTGCCCGGGCCCACCAGCATGTCCACGGCCTGCACGCTTTGCGTGCCGATGGCCATGGCCGCCACCGCCTGCACGCCGCCCAGCACGAGGATCTGGTCGGCCCCTGCAAAGTGCATGGCCGCCACGATGGCCGGATGCGGCGCGCCCTGATACGGCGGCGCGGTAGCCACGATGCGCGGCACGCCGGCCACCTTGGCCGTCAGCACGCTCATGTGGGCCGAGGCGATCAGCGGGTACTTGCCGCCCGGCACGTAGCAACCCACGGCATTGACGGGGATGTGCTTGTGGCCCAGCACCACGCCGGGCAGTGTTTCGACCTCGACATCGCGCATCGAATCACGCTGGATCTGCGCAAAGCCGCGCACCTGCGTCTGCGCGAAACGGATGTCGTCGACCTCTCGCCCACTCAGCTGCTTCACGGCGGCTTCGATGGCGCCCTGCGACAAGGTGAAATCGGCCGGGTCCCACTGATCGAACTGGCGTGAGTAGTGCCGCACCGCGTCGTCGCCACGGGCCTCAATGTCTTTGAGAATGCCTTCGACGGTGCTGCGCACCTTGGCGTCGGCGTCGGCGTGGGCAGCGGCGCTTTGGCCGCGTTTGAGGTGGCGGATCACGAACGTCTCCTTTGGGGTGTGGGGCGGGCGGCGCGGGGTTGCGGGCGACCGGCCGTCAGAACGACACCGGCGCAGGTTCGGACCAGGGGTCGGACAGGGCCAGCCGCCGGTGCGCGGGCGCTGCCTGGCGGTGTCCCCCGTCTTCGAACGGGTGGTTGACCGCCAGGGCCAGCCTGTGGTGCGCCGTGCGCGGCAGTGTGGTGGCATGCACGCGCATCCAATACAGCGCGGCCACCGACGGGCCCCTGCTGAAGGCACGCATCACCCAGACCTGGCTGCTGCTGGCGGCAGGCGGCATTGGCAGCGCGACCAGCGCGCCAAGCGTGGCCAGGCCGAGTTCGACGATGCCGGGCCAGGCGCCGGCCTGCAAGCCCGGGTGGTCAGTCGGGTCACCTTGGCAGTGCTGACGCAACTGGCTCATGAAGTCGTCGCGGGCCACCGCCACGGCGGGCTCGGCGGTGGCGCCCTTCTCCGTGGCGGCAACCACCCAGAGGCGGGCTACCACGCCGTCAACCAGGTCGACAAAGGCAGCGACGCTGCGGCCGTCGGCCATGTCGTCGATGACCGCAATGGCCTGCGGCGACACCAGCACCTGCGCGTCGCTTGAAATGGCCAGCGGACAGCGGGCGAACAGGTCGAGCGCGTCGGTGCGGCCGAAAGTGGTGAGGCCGTATGCGTCGACGCGCAAGGCATTCGCCAGCCCCTCTGCGGCAGCGGCCTGCCCGCACAACAGCTGCTGCAGCACGGCCCATGCGTCGGTGCCAGCCACCGTGGTGGCGGCCGGGGTGGCAGCTGCGGTGGCAGCCGCGGTGGCGCCGTTCACCGCGCACCCCCGACCGGTGCCTGCGCGCCCAGGCCGCCATGCACCTGGCGCAGCACGGCCAGCTCGTCGAACACGGTTTGGTCGCGCACGATGCGGCCCTGTCGCAGCACATAGTGGCTGCTGCCGGCGACCAGGATCTCGCGCCCCGTCGGCGGCCCCCACGGCCCCGTGCCGGCATGCTCGCCGCAGGCCGACCAACGCAGCGCGACGGCGACGTCACCGTGCGGTAGCGGGCGCGCGGCCCAGTGGTCGATGGCCAGCGCAAAGTCGTGCAACTGGGCGCGCAGCTGCACCAGGCAGCCAGCCCAGTACCCCCGGCCCCAGCCGTTTCGCCCAGTCGGCCAGTTCACCTCAATGCTTGGCGAAATCTGGCCCGCGGCTTCGCCGTACAGGTCGTGGCGCAAGGCCAGCTCGAGCAGATTTGCCGGGCCCGCTGCGGGGTGGTCGGCGGCAGGCCGCTGCGGGGTCTGGTTGCGCACCCGGTCGATCCACGTTTGCCGCCAGGCGTGGCGGACTGGGTCGCCCAGGCGGTCGCTCTCGGCTTGCGCGATGGCCACCGCGCGTGGCGAATGGCCCATCTGCAGCGCCGCGCGCGCGTTGTCGCGGAACAGCCATTCCTCGACGATCAGGTTGTCGCGCACCACACAGTCAGCCACCGTGGTGGCCATCTGGGCGCGGCCCGTGCCGGTGCCGTACAGGGCATCGACGCCCTCATGGGTCGAGCGGCTGGTGATGCGGTGGGATGAATAAAAAAGCCCCGGCGCATCCTCGCTCCAGATCACGTCTTCGGCGACGACCTGGCGATCAGCGAATGCCGACAAGGCGGACAACGTGCCCTGCACGACGTTTTCGATGCCGCAGCTGGGACCGTTCAGGGTGTGCATCACGCAACGGTCGGCGTAATGGGTACGGCACAAGCCGATGTCCTTCTGTTCCCAGATGCGGTGGGTGCAGCGCACGATGTAATCGACGATGTCGCGGTACACCGGCTCGAAGCCCGGCAGGGCCTGCCGGCGCGGCCCTTCTGCCAGCACGTCGGCTGCTGTGCGACCGACCGGCGAGCGCACTTGGGGCTGCTGGTTCCAGACAGCGGCATTCACGTGGCCCCCGCCCGGTACCCAATCCTGCTCAAGTTGATGTCGACGCGCTGATCTGCCATGGATGAATGTTATCGCCAGGCCTGCATGCGTATGCATACCTGAAAACCCGCGAGTCACGGCCGGTTGATCGCAACGCCACACGGCGCTGCGCGTGCTGCTGGCTCGCAGCACTCAGTCGCGCAAACGCGCCAACAGGTCGACGTCCATTTGCAGCATCAGGTGCGGCAGGTCGATCAGGACCCAGTTCTCGGTCAGCAGCGTGCCGTCGTTGCGCCACCAGTCCATCACGCGCATGTGGATCGGCTTGCCGGTGGCCTGAATGCCCAGGTAGTCACCGGTGAACGTGCCGCGCACGCTGGGCCAGCCGGTCGAGCCCACATAAGGCCCCTCGGCGACGCGCGAGCGGTGGCCGCGCGGCAGGTGGTGGGGGCTGCCGCGGTCGGGGAACGCGTGCAGGAACGGGGCTTGGTGGTGGCGCTGGAAGCCGCTCACGCCGCGCATGCTGCCGATGCCGCCCGGCCCGTACCACATCATGTTCTTGTGCCAGTAACGCGGCATGTCCATCGAGTCGAGGTTCTTGCCGTCGAAACGCCACAAACCAGCAAACATCTCCAGCGTCAGCCGCGTGCTCTCAATGCCCTGCGCCGGATCGGTGGGGCTCAGCAGCAGCCCGTCGTGCGGGGCCGGGCCGGGCACCAGCCACTCCAACCCGCTGCTGGGCGGCAGGATGCGGCGCCCAGCCTGACGCGCCAGGTCGACGATGTCCAGCAGCACGCGGGCCTCGGTGATGCGGCCCACGCCATTTGCCTGCATTTCCCAGCGGTAGAACTCGCCGAAACGCAACGCCGCGGGCTCGCCGGTAGCGGGGATGCCGAGCCACGGCTGCTTGAAGGTGCCCAGGTAGTGGCCCGTGGTGGTGGCCCACCAACCTTCGCCGCGCAGCGCGGGCGGGGCGTGGCCGACCTCGCCAGGCGGCGGGCTGATCCACTCGCCGCCAAAGAAGAGATCGGCGCGCCGCTCGAGGTCTGGGAACGCCGCCTGCAGTGGGGCGTAGAACTGTTCGGCCACTGCTGCCGGGCCGACCAGTTCGTTGAAAGGATGCGACACGAACCAGGACGCGTCGGGCGCCACTTGTTCGCGCAGCGCTGCAGCCACATCGGGGCCGGGCAGGCGCTGCATCAGCCGCCAGACATCGGCCTTCATCTGTGCCAGCGTGGGGTGGGGTTGGCTCGTCATCACTTGGGGTCCGGTTGCAGGTTGTAGGGTGCGGATGAAATGCTTGTGCAGGCACGCCGCGCTGGCTTTTGTACAAGCAGGTTGTAGACGCAAAGCCACACGGCGGCCGACAATTAGGGTTTCCCGCGAGGCGATTCTGCGCCGACTTGCATACGCTTGCAACCCTGGCGGATGCATGCGACGCCTGGATTTTTCAACCCCACCCTGCGCCGTCGCGCCTGGAGAACCACGATGATGAATGCGTCCCGTTTGGTGCCCTCACCGCTGTCCCGCGCCATCGCGCTGGCTCTTGGTACCTGGGGCTTGGTGGGTGCTGGCGCGGCATTTGCCCAAACCGCCCCCGCCGCACCTGCGGCCGACTCGGGCGAGCTGAGCACCGTGACCGTGACGGCCACGCGCCGCATCGAAGACCAGCAGAAGGTCAGCACGTCCGTCACTGCCTTGTCGGCCGAGAAGCTGGCCGAGCGCAACATCTACGACATCTCGCAATTCGAAGGCCTGACGCCGGGTTTCAGTTTCGGCCGTTCGGGTTCAGACGCGCGGCCGGCGATGCGCGGTGTGCGCACCGAGGCGGTTCAAGCCAATGCCGACACCACCATCGGGTTCTTCATCGACGGTATCTACAAAAGCCGGCCCGGCCAGGCCCTGGCCAGCTTTGTCGACCTGGAGCGGGTGGAAGTGCAGCGCGGCCCGCAAGGAACGCTATTTGGCCGCAACACCTTCGGCGGCAACATCGTGCTGACCACGGCGCGGCCGGAACTGGGCGAAACCAGCGCCGAGGGCAGCGTGCTGCTTGGCAGCTACAAACGCATTCGCCTGGAGGCTGTGGGCAATATCCCGGTGGCGCCGACGGTGGCCATTCGCCTGGCCGCTGCGTATGACAAGTCCGACGGCTACGTGAAGAACGACTTCAACCCTGCGGCCGACTTGTTCGACCAGGATCTGCGCTACTTCCGCGCGTCGGTGCGTTTCAAGCCCGACAACCGCTTCGATGCCTTCATCAAAGTCGACAGCACCGAGCAGCGCGGCAACGGTGCCGGCGATTTCAGTTATTTCCAGAAGGGCACTTACTTGAACGGCACCTGCCGGCCCTTACTGAACAGCACGTTCTACGCACTGAACGGTCGCGGCGGGCTGACCGACGGCATGCCCGATTGCACCCGCACCCTGGGCATTCCGGGCGGCGCTGCCCCGGGCACCACAGCCGACATCGGCCGGCCCATCTACAGCCCCGGCAACCCCTGGCGTGTGGAAAACGACTACCAGTCTCAGCAGAAGCTCTCGGACCTGAGCGTGACGGCCGACGTGTCTTACCGCTTCGATGCCTTCACGCTCAAGTCCATCACGGGTTTCTCCGACTTCTCGGTGCTGCGCTCGGTGGACCAGGATTTCTCGCGTGAATCCATTGCCGTCAGCTACACACGCACCAAGAACAAGAGCTTCTCGCAGGAAGTGCAGCTCCTGTCTGAAAGCACAGGCCCGTTCGGCTATGTTGCCGGCGTGTACTTCTACAAGGACAAGACCGACCAACTGGGCGTGTTCCAGTCACTTCGCCGCTCTGTGGGCAACGGCAGTGCAGACACTGCAGTGGCCGAAACCGAATCCACTGCCGCTTACGGACAATTGAGCTTTGCAGCCACCACCGATCTAAAGCTCACTGCGGGCCTGCGCTACACGGTGGACAAGAAGAAGTTCAAGTTCGCCAACCGCAATTCGGGGGTGCCCATCAGCGCCAACCTTGCGGACCCCGACCCGGCCTTCACGTCGCTGGACGACCTGGTTGCTGGCGCCGCCGCATTCGGCAGTGCGGGTGTCACCAACTGCGGGCCGGCGGTGACCGGCTTTCCCGCAGGCCTGGTGGCACCGGGTGCGAACTGCGGCGGGGTCGGCAACAACACCTTCTTCGGTGCCACCTACAACCCGGTCGAATTCAAGAAGGGCACCGGCCGCCTTGCCGCCGAATACAGCCTGAGCAAGAGCCAACTGCTGTACCTCAGCTACAGCACGGGCTTCAGCTCGGGCGGCTTCAACGGCAGCCAGGCAGCCATGAACAGCGAAGCGACCCGCACTTTCAGCCCGCAGGAGGTAACGGCAATCGAAATCGGCTCGAAGAACCGCTTCATGAACAACACGCTGCAATTGAACGTGGCGGCCTTCATGAACCGCTACAAAGACCAGCAAGAACAGCGTCAGGTGCCCGTGGGCCTGACCACGGCGTCGCTGCTGTTCAACGCCGCCAAGGCCAAAGCCAACGGCGTGGAGCTGGAAGGCGAATGGCGCGTGACGCGCGACTTCACACTGGGCGCGACGCTGTCGGTGCAGGACGCCAAGTACACCAGCTTCCCCGACGCGCCCGGGCCGATTGCCATCACCCAGCTGATCGACAGCCCAGGCACGGCGGCCACGGTAGTAAACGGCGTGACGATTGCACCGGCCGGCCAGACGCGCGTGTTTGCGCCCGGCTACAACTGCGGGTTGGTCAACGGCACCGGCATCAACGGCATTCCGCAGGCCTTCGGTTGCGATCTCACGGGAAACAAGATTCCGTATGCCGCTGATCGCTCGGGATCGGTATCTGCGGCCTACACCATCGGTCTGGGCGGCATGGGCAGCATCACGCCGATGGTGGTGGTCAATTTCAGCAGCGGCTATTACGGTCAGATCTACAACGTCGAGGCCGAGAAGCAAGGCTCCTACACCAAGACCGATCTGAAGTTGAACTGGAAAGTCAACGACATGCTGAACGTGCAGGCCTTCGTCGACAACGCCAGCAACACATTGGTCATCAACCGCTTCGTGTGGGGCGGCGGCAGCACCATGCAAAACAGCGCCGCTGCGCCGCGCACCTTTGGCGTGAAGCTGGGCTACAAGTTCATGTGATCGGCCGTTGACTCGGCAAGGGCGGGGCCGGCACTGTCCGGCCTTTTTTTTCTTTCCCAGCAAACCCATCGTGTCGCCAATGCAGAACACCCCGACCCACAACCGCATCCTCACGACCCACGTCGGCAGCCTGCCGCGCAGCCAGCCGGTCGTCGACCAGATCTTCGTCCGCGAGAAGGGCGAGCCCGTGGACGAGCCCACCTTCGACACCATCATGGCCGCCGCCATCGACGCCTGCGTGGCCAGGCAGGTGGCGGCCGGGGTGGACATCGTCAGCGATGGCGAGATGAGCAAGATCAGCTACGCCACCTACATCAAGGAACGCTACACCGGCTTCGACGGCGACAGCCCGCGCCGCACTCCCGCCGACCTGACCGACTACCCCGGCTTCATGGACCGCCTGCGCCGCAGCGGCGGCACACCCAGCTACCGCCGGCCGTGCTGTGTGGGGCCGATTGCCGTGAAGACGCTGGAGCCGCTGCACAAGGACATCGCGCACCTCCAGGCAGCAGCCGCGCGCCACGGTGCGGCGCAGATGTTCATGAATTCGGCCTCGCCGGGCGTGGTGGCCATGTTCCAGCCGAACCAGCACTACGCCGACGACGATGCCTACCTCGAGGCGCTGGCGCATGCGCTGCGGCACGAATACCACGCCATCGTCGATGCGGGCTTGATCCTGCAGATCGACTCGCCCGACCTCGGCCTGGGCCGGCACATGATGTACAAGGACCTGGACGAAGCGGCCTACCTCAAGCGCATCGAGCAACATGTCGAAGCCTTGAACTTC
>JANMZP010000026.1:0-6760 GCA_031383435.1 Betaproteobacteria bacterium
CGGCGGCCAGGGCAGCGACGGCCAACCGATGCTGGACGGGCCCGGTGGTGTCACCTTCAGCGGCATCGCGGGCGGCATGCAGGCGGCCACCGGCGAATCCATGCCCATGTCGCTGGACGGCCGCTCGGTGTGGCTGCAGGCGCCCGACCCGGCCAACCCCGGCACCACCCTTTCGGTGTTCGACGCGCTGGACAAGGCCATCAACGAACTGGGTACCACGGGTCGCACCCCGCTGCAGGTGGCGGCCACCGTTTCCGCCGGCCTGGCGGGGGTTGACGCCTCCATGGCCAACCTGTCCAGCTGGCGCTCGGCGGCCGGCGAAGCGCTGAATCGCGCCGACAACATCGGTGCCCGCCTGTCGCAGGCCAAGCTCGACGCGCAAGGCCAGCGTTCCGATGCCGAAGACCTGGACATGGTGGCCGCCGTGTCCGACGTTCAGGCCAAACAGACCGGCTACGATGCGGCCCTGAAGACTTACTCGATGGTGCAGCGCATGTCGCTGTTCGACTACATCAAGTAGCTGGCCGCCTGGCCGCCGCAGCGCTGGCTTCGGAAGTTGCTGCGGCCCCACCTGAAACCGACGCCGCCGCAGCGGCCACAAGCGCATGCAAGACCACACCGTGCTGGGCCAGGTGGCCCTGGGCTACAGCCCGATGATCGATGCGCAACGGGCCGTCACCGCGCTGCGCCTGACTGTCTTCCCCGAGCGCCCCGACGCCGCACCCGACGGTGCCGCGCTATTGCGGGCCCTTGAAGACGTCTGGCCGGCACCCGCTGCCGGCGCCCCGCGCACGCCGCCGCGGGTGTGCCTGAATCTGGCCGGCGAAGGCTTGTTGAGCACTGTGATGGCCGCCAGCCCCGGGCCGCACCTGATGGTGGAGGTGCCGGCCTTCATGGTCGGTGACCCCGCCAACAGCGCCGCGCTGCAGCGCCTGCACGCAGCCGGCACCACGCTGCTGATCAAGGGCCGGCCGCTGACCCCCCTGCACCCCGAACTGCTGGCCCTCTTCACGCACTGCATCCTGGAGCCCGGCGAAGAACGGCGCGACATCGCGCCTGCATCGGCCGCCGTGCAGGCCGGTGCCCGCAGTACCGCTGCCACCGACGCCGCTTTCCAGCGCGGCGCGGCCGCCGTGCTGGGCTGGCCCTGGGACGACGAGGCGCCCAGCGTGGCGGGTCGCACCAGCCTGCCCAGCGACGTCCGCACCGTGATGGACCTGATCAACGGCGTCGACCGCGAAGAGCCGGTCGCCAAGCTGGAGCCGGTGCTGCGCCGCGACCCGACGCTGGCCTTCCGCCTGATGCGCTATTTGAATTCCCCCGCGTTTGGCTTGCCGGTGGAAGTGAACTCCTTCGGCCACGCGCTGATGCTGCTGGGCTACCAGCGCCTGAAGCGCTGGCTGGCGCTGCTGCTGGTTTCGTCGGCCAAGGGGCCCAACAGCAAGGTGCTGATCTGCGCCGCAGTGCGCCGGGGCCTGTTCCTGGAAGAACTGGGCCGCGAGCACGGCGACGCCGAGATGCGCGGTGAACTGTTCATCTGCGGCGTGTTCTCGCTGCTGCCGCGTTTGCTGCAGCAGCCGATGGCCGACCTGCTGCGCAGCGTGCCGGTGCCCGAACGCGTGCAGCAGGCCCTGCGCGGCGACGGCGGCCCCTATGGCGCTTACCTCGACCTGGTGCAGGCCATCGAAGCCGAATCGGTGTTCGACATCCGCGAGCTCAGCGAACGCCTGCTGCTCGGCCCGGCGGCCGTCAACCGCGCGCTGCTCAGCGCCTTGAAGGCCGCCAGCGACATCGAGCCGTGAAGTTCGGCCGCGCTGCCGCCCTGCGGCCTGGCCGACCAGGCCGGCCATGACGGCGATCGATTCGCCCGCCGACAACGTCTGGCGCGCGTTGCGCGACATGCCCACGCCGGCCCTGTTGCAGGACGCCGCCTTCTGCATCGTCGAAGTCAACCCCGCCATGGCCGCCGTGCTGGGCCAGCCGGCCGCGGCCTGGGTCGGCCAGGACGCCAGCACCTTCGGGCCGGATGAAGACCGTGATGCGCACGCGGCGCAGCGCGTGGACTGCGCGCAGGCCGCTCGCGCCGCTTTGCCGCTGCCGCCCGGCCAGCAGCGACTGCTGGTGCCCGGCGGCAGTCTGCGCTGGTTCAACACCCTGTCGATGAACCCGGGCCCGGCCGGCGACGCCGTGCAGTGGGTGACGCTGTGGCACGAGGTCACCGGCGAGGTGCTGGCCCGCGAGCAGGCGCGCATCGCGCACGACGAACTGGCGCAGTGGTTCGAGCTCAGCGGCAACGGCATGCTGGTCTACGACCCCAGCGGCCTGATCGTGCGCTGCAACGCGGCCTTCGAGTCACTGGTTGAACGGGTGCCCGAGGTGCTGGACGAGGCTTCGCCCGAACTGCAGGCCTTGCTGGGTTGGCAGGACGGCGCGATGTTGCCGCTGCTGGTGCCCGGCGCGCCGGCCGTCGAACGCCAGGCCCTGGTGCCGGTGAATGAGGGCCGGCGGCGCCGCTTGAGCGCGCGCCTGGCCTGTCACCCCAACGCTCAGGGCGGACGCCGCGTGATGGCGGTGGTGCAAGACCGCAGCACCGAAGACGAGCGCGATCTGGCGCAGTTGGAGATGGGCATGCTGATGGACACCGCCAGCATCGGCGTGGCCACCTACGACCCGCTGCGCGGCTGGCTGGTGCCGCCGGCCAGCAAGGCCGCACCGGCCCGCCCGGCGGGTGCGAAAGCCGCGCCGCCCAAGGCCGGTGGCGCTTTGCTGGGCATCGGCCGCGAACTGGTCGAACCGGCTTCGCTGCCCGAGTACGAACGCCTGCAACGCGCCCTGCGCAGTGGCGAACGCACCGAAGTGCGCTATGCCGTGCGCCACCCCGAACTGGGCCCGCGCTGGCTGCTGACGCGGGTGGAGCCCGGTGCGCTGGCCGGTGGCCGCACGACGACGTCGGTGGTCACGCTGGACGTCACCGACCAGGAACGCGCGCAGCGCCGCAACGAACAGCTGCTGCGCGAAATGAACGTCATCCTCGACAGTTCCACCGCCGGCATGGCCTACCTGCGCGGCCCGGTGCTGGTGCGCTGCAACCAGCGCTTCGAACGCATGCTGGGCTTTCCGGCCGGCGGCGCGGCGGGGGCTTCGCTGGAAGAGATCTTCGGCCGCAGCATGGGTGAACTGCAGGGCGCACCGAATGCCGTGCAGGCACTGGCGGCGCTGGAAGCCGGCCGGCCTTTCGAGGCCGAACTGCCGCTGGCCCGCGGCGACGGCCCGCCGCAGTGGTATTCCTTGTCGGTGCGCCGCGCGCAGGCCGAAGGCGAGCAGGCCGAAGCCGTTGCGGTGCTGACCGACATCACGCGCCTGAAGAAGCAGCAAGCCGAATTGCAGCAGTTGCTGCGCGACCGCGAACTGATGTTCAGCCTGTCGGAAGTGGGCATCGTCTACCAGCGCGGCGCGCGCATCGAACGCGCCAACCAGGCCATGGCCGACCTGACGGGCTGGGCCAGCACCGAACTGAGCACACTGGACGCCGCCGAGCTGTACGAGAACGCCCGCGAATGCGTGGAATTCGAAGCCCGCATCGCCCAGGGCCTGCGCGAACGCCACCGCTTCAGTGGTGAGCGCCGGCTGCGCCGTCGCGACGGCAGCCTGGTTTGGGTGCAGGTGGCCGTGCGCCCGGTGCGCGACGGCGACGAGGCCGGTGCCGGGGTGGACGACGGGGGCGAGACCAGCACGCAGGCCGGCGTGATCTGCTCCTTCGTCGACATCGACGAGCGCCGCAGTGCCCGCGAAAGCCTGGCCCTGCAGGCCGACCGCACGCGGGCCATCCTGAATTCGGTGCTGGTCGGCATCGTCACTGTGTCGGCCGATGGCATCCAGTGGATGAACCGCTCGGCGCGGCGCATGTTCGGTGGCGAACTGGCCGACTTCGTCGGCGAGTCGCTGAGCATCGTGGCGACGCCGGAAGCCGACCACCCGCTGCGCCGCACCGACTACCTCAGCCGCCTCAACGAAGGCCAGGCCGAGACTTTTGAATGCAAGCTGAAGGCCCGCGACGGGCGTGAATTCTGGGTCGTCGGCAACGCCGTGCTGACCGGTCACGTGGCCGGCGGTGCCGAGCTGACGATCGCGCTGATGGACATCGAACGCCGCCGCCAGGCCGAGGTCAGCATCGCCCAGGCCCAGGCCTCGCTGCAGCGGGTGATCGAAACCGCGCCACTCGCGATTGCCCTGTTCGACGCTCGCAGCCTGCGCGTGCAGCAGTTGAACCACACCGCGGCCAGCCTCTTCGGCCGCCCGCTGGACGCCGTGCTGGGCACCGTGCTGGAAGACGCCACCGCCGCGCCGCGCGCGCTGGCGCTGCGCGGCTGGTTGACCCAGGCCGCCGCCAGCGGCCAGGCCGGCCAGCATGAATGGCACGACGAAGCCGATGACCGCGGCGACGGCAGCGACGCCGCAGCCAGCCCCGGCCTGCGCGTGTGGGACTGCCGCATTGCCCCGCTGGACGACGCCGACCTGCCCGATGCACAACTGCTGCTGGTGGCCAGCGACGTGACCGAACAGCGCGCCGCCGAACGCGCCCGCCTGCAGGCCGCCATCGACCAGCGCGAGGTGCTGGTGCGCGAGGTGCACCACCGCATCAAGAACAACCTGCAGGGCGTGGCCGGGCTGCTGCAGCACAGCGTGGCCCGCCACCCGGGCCTGGCCACGGTGCTGTCTGAAGCGGTCAGCCAGGTGCAGGCCATCGCCCAGGTGTATGGCCTGCAGGTCGGCGCGAACGGGCCGCTGGACGTGGCCAGCCTGCTGCAGGCCATCGCGCAGTCGGTGCAGCGCACTTTCGGCCGCACCATCACGGTGGCGGTCGAGGGCGAGGTGCCGCACAGGCTGCCCGAGGCCGAGTCCATCCCGGTGGCCCTGACCGTCAACGAGCTGTTCACCAACGCCATCAAGCACAGCCACGGCAGCGATGTGCGCTGCACGCTCTGCGCGCAGGGCGAGACGGTGCACATCCGCATCGCCAGCCTGGCCGCGTTGCCCGAGGGCTTCGACATGCAGCAGGTGCGGGCCGGCGTTTCGGGCCTGGGTCTGGTGCGGGCCCTGTTGCCGCGCCGCAGTGCCACGCTGACCTTGTTGCAAGACGGTGCCGACGTGGTAGCCACCATCGAACTGCGGCCGCCGGGTGTGCGCCTGCCCGAGCCGGCCGAACCGGCCAGCCCGGTGCTTTGATCGGCCACAATCCCGGCCATGAATTCAACGGTGGACGGCGCAGCGCCTGCAACCCCTGCAACCCCTGCGGGCAGTGCGGGCAGGATCCTGGTGGTCGATGACGACCGGCTGGTGCTGGCCACCGTCACCCACGGCCTGGCGCAGGCCGGCTACGACGTGATCGACGCCGACAACGGCGACGACGCCATCCTGCTGGCCCGCGAACACCGGCCCGAAATGGCCTTGCTCGACATCCGCATGGAAGGCAAGAGCGGCTTCGACGTGGCCGAGACGCTGCGCGACGCCTACCGCATTCCCTTCATGTTCCTGTCGGCCTTCGCCGACGAGGCCACACTGGCCCAGGTCGAAGCCCTGGGCGCGCTGGACTACCTGGTCAAGCCGCTGGACGTGGGGCAGATCCTGCCGCGCGTGGCCGATGCGCTGGCCCGGGTGCGCGCCGGGCAGATCCGCCCGGCCCTCACGGCACCGGCGGTGTTGCCGCCAGTGGCCCAGCCCGGTGTGCCGGCCACGACGCCTTCCGCCACAGCGGAACCGGCGCAGGCGGCCGACCCGCTGACCGAACTGCTGACCGATCCGCTGATCGATCCGGTGGCGCTGGCCGTGGGTGTCTTGATGCACCGCCATTCGCTGCTGCGGGCGGTGGCCCGGCAGCGCCTGCAGCGCCTGGCCACCGAACAAGGTTTGTCGCTGCCCGCGCAGGCCGAACGCCTGCTGGGCGCGGTCGAAGAACTGGCCCGCACGGGCGCCTGATTCAACCCGCCAGCGTGAAGTAGAAGGCCGCGCCGCGACCTGGCTCGGCTTCGGCCCAGATGTCGCCGCCGTGGCGGTTGACGATGCGCCGCACCGAAGCCAGGCCCACGCCGTGGCCGGGGAAATCGCTGGCGCTGTGCAGGCGCTGGAACAGGCCGAACAGGCGGTCGGCCGAACGCATGTCGAAACCGGCGCCGTTGTCGCGCACCACGAAGGCCCGGCCGCTGTCATGCGGCACCGTGCGCAAGGCGATCTGCGCGCGCTCGGCGCGCCCACTGTATTTCCAGGCATTCCCCAGCAGGTTTTCCAACACCAGGCGCAGCAGCGTCGGGTCGCCCACCGCCGTCAGGCCCGGTTCGATGTCGATGTCGACCTCGCGTTCCGGTGCCGCGCGCTTCAGGTCGTCCATCACGAAGGCCGCCAACTGCGACAGGTTCACCGGCTGGCGCGCCAGCGGCTGCGAACTCAAGCGGGCCAGCGTGAGCAGCGCGTCGATCATCAGGTTCATGCGCGCCGCAGCGCCCAGCACGCGGTCGAGGTGGTCGTTACCGACGCGGTCCTGCAGGCGGCCGTAGTCTTCCTTGACGATGCGCGTGAAACCTTCGACGACGCGGATCGGCGCCCGCAGGTCGTGCGACAGCGTGAAGGTGGTCGTGTCGCTGTCGCGCGCATGCGCCAGCGCGCCGGGTGTCTCTTCGTTCAAGCCCGACAGCAGCAGTCCCTGCGCGCTGCGGGCAGACGCGGTCACCGGCTTCGCAAAGATCAACGGGGTGATGCGCCAGCC